>JACMPK010000095.1 GCA_014377535.1 Gemmatimonadaceae bacterium | reverse complement strand
TGGTGGCGGGGGCCAGGTGCTGCACACCCGCGCCGCGATAGAAGTCCAGGTACTCGTCGATCTGGCTCTTTTTCTTGCCGGCAGCAGGTTCGTTGATGGGGAACTTGATGCGGTCGTTCCCGCTGGCGACCACCTTCGACATGAGCGACGAATACTCGGTGCTGATGTCCTTGTCGTCGAAGGTGATGAGGTTGCGAAAACCCATCACGTCCTCGTAGAACTTGACCCACGTGTTCATCCTTCCCAGCTCGACGTTGCCGACGCAGTGGTCCACGTATTGGACACCGACCGGTGTAGTCACCAGCTCGGAGCTGCGCGGCTCGAAACCGGGCATGAAAACGCCGGTATAGTCGCTGCGCTCGACGAGGGTGTGGATCGTCTCGCCGTAAGTGCAGATCGCGGCCGTGATGACCCGGCCATGTGCATCCTCGGAGATCTTCGGCTCGGCCCACGACTTTGCACCGCGCTCGAGGGCGATCGCGTACATGCCGCGCGCGTCGTCCACCCAGAGTGCGATGTCCTTCACGCCGTCGCCATGCAGGCGCACATGCTGGTTGATCCAGTGATCGGGATCGAAGGCGCTGGTGAGCACCAAACGGACCTTGTGCTGCTGCAGCACGTAGCTGCACGTCTCACGCTCGCCGGTTTCGGGGCCGCGGTAGGCGACCAGCTCGTAGCCGAACGTCGTGCGGTAGAAGTGCGCGGCCTGCTTTGCATTGCCCACCAAGAACTCGACGTAGTCAGTGCCGTTGAGCGGGAACGTGTCGATCGTGGCCGCAGCATCGGGGCGCGTCTGGGTTGCCATCAGTGTCCTGCCTCCAGGAAGCTGCGCAGGTCGGCCTCGCCGATGGCGGGCCCCCCGGGCGCGACATTGTTCAATTTTCCATCCTTCATCCACTGCTCCAGCCGCCGCACGTCGTCGAACAGCTGCTCGAAATCGTCGATGACGAAGAGCAGCGGCTGGTAGCGGTGGATCTCGAACGACTGATTGATCACCCACTCCAGCTGCATCGGCGCACGCTGCACGCTGGGGCTCTCCACCGCATGCTGCACCTCGCCGAAGCTGCTCAGCAGGCCGCTGCCGTACACCTTGCATTCATCAGGCGTGGGGCCCCTCATGAGGCCGAACTCGATGGTGAACCAGAAGAAGCGCGCCATCGCCTGCTGGATCGACGTCAGCGTGCGAAGCTGCTCCTGCGTGTCGCTGATGCCCTGCACGATCTCGGCGGCGACATGGGCGCATTCGCCGAACTTGACCAGCGTGTCGGCGAACGCCGCATCCGTGTGCATCGGAACGTGACCACCGATGTCGTGGAAGATGTCGGGCTCGGGGAGGTAGTCCAGCACGTCGCCATCACGGATGGTGATCGTGGTGGGGAACTCGCGGTTGCGCAGGCAGTCGAAGAACCGGAACGCCGGCACGTAGCCGCTGACGGGCTTGGCGCGGAAGCCGGTTCGCGGCCGCATGAACTGGTTCACGTCCTCGAGCCGAGGCACGCGCGTCGGGTCCAGCGAGAGTGTGGTGATGCCATCCAGGAAGCGCTGGTTTGCATAGCGCGCCCAGCGAGGCGTCATCCGCTCGTACAGGCGGCGCCAGGTGTCGTGGTTCGCATCGCTGTACTGCTCGTAGGGCTGCACGATGTACAGCTCTCCACGCGCCTGGGCCGCTTCGATGTAGGGGGCCTTGGTGGTGGTCAGTCCAGGCTGAGTGGCCGCTGGTGCCGTCATCGGTGGTGAGGCTGGGGAATCGTGGAGGTTGGAGCGTCCGTCAGTGCAAGATACCGGCACGACACCGGTCCATGCGACAGGGTTCCACCCCTCGAGTGCGAATCCGGGACCGGACCATCACCGACGGGGATGGCCGCTGCACACGCGGCGGCGACTGCGCCGACCGGCTCGCCGTGCGCGGCACACAGCTGGCGCACCGATCTGCGAGGCCGCCGGACGGTCGCATCAACTCGTGCGGCGTGCGCACTCCCGGCGTGCGCGAGCTACCGTCACCAGCGCAAACGGTATCCATTGCACGGGCACACTCCCTCTGTTCCGCACGCCGCGGCCATGCCCCGCCCTTGCCTGCACCATGACACACGCATCGTCCAATGAACACCCTGCCCCACCAGTCGCGGCACGGCACCCGCACGAAACGACGTTCCACGGCGAGACGGTCATCGATGATTACGCCTGGTTCCGGAATCGCGACAATCCTGACGTCCGTGCGTATCTGGACGCGGAGAACGCCTACACGGATGCGCTGACTGCAGCCACACAGCCGCTGCAGGAGACGCTCTACGCGGAGCTGGTGGCGCGCATCAGGGAGACGGACCTGAGCGTGCCGACGTGGGATGCGCCGTTTTTCTATTACTCGCGCACTGTGCAGGGCAAGCCATATCCCATCTTCTGTCGCAGGCTGGAACGGCTCGACGCACCGGAACAGGTGATCTTCGACCAGAACCGCGAGGCGCGTGGGCGATCGTTCTTCAGCCTTGGCGGATTCGAGGTCAGCCCGGATCACTCGTTGCTCGCTTTGCTCATCGACACCACGGGCTACGAGGATTTCACGCTCCGCATCAAGAACCTGCGCACGGGCACGTACCTGCGTGATCGCAAGGAGCGGCTTGGCTTCGGGCTCGCGTGGGCCAGCGACAGCCGGACGCTGTTTCACATGACTATGGACACGGCGAAACGCGCAGATCGCGTCTGGCGACACACGGTCGGCACCCCGGTACGAAAGGACGTGAATGTGTTTCACGAATCCGATGTGCTGTTCAACGCCGGCGTGCGCCGGCTGCGCAGCGGCCGCTTCATCGCCATCACCTCGGGCAGCTTCACACAGGGCGAAACGCATGTCATCGATGCCGCAGCCCCCGAATCCAGGCCGCGCCTGATTGCCGCCCGACGCACCGGCGTCGAGTACGACGTGGAGCACGGACACGGTCACTTCTGGATCGTGACGAACGACGATGCGCCGAACTTCAGGATCGCCCGCGTACGCGACGATGCCGGCGACCTGTCGCAGTGGAATGACTGGCTGGCGCACCGCGCCGGCGTGTTCGTCGAGGGCATCGACGTGTTCGGCGCGCATGCCGTGGTCAGCGAACGCCGCGACGGGCTGCGACGCCTGCATGTCACCACGCTCGCCACAGCTGCGCAGCACGACATCGGCTTTCCCGAGCCGGCTTACGGCGTGTCGCTGTCGCGAAACCCCATGTTCGAGACGACGGACCTGCGATTCAACTACTCGTCACTGGTGACACCGAACACCGTGATCGACTACGACATGCACACGCGTGAACGGACGGTGCGGAAGCAGCAGGAGGTGCTTGGTGGCTACGACCCGTCGCAGTACGGCGTGGAGCGATGCATGGTGCCGGCGCGCGACGGCGCGATGGTACCGGTGTCGCTGGTCTATCGGCTGCCACTGCTGCGAGACGGGCAGCGCCCGCTGCTGGAGTATGCGTATGGCTCGTACGGCGCGAACATGGAGCCGACGTTCAGCTCCACGCGCATCTCGCTGCTGGACCGCGGCATGATCTACGCCATCGCGCATGTCCGCGGCGGACAGGAACTGGGCCGCGCCTGGTATGACGATGGCAAGATGATGAAGAAGCTGAACACGTTCACCGACTTCATCGACGTGGGCGAGTTTCTGGTGGCTGGGCGCTACACCGCACCAGAGCGAATGGTAGCCAACGGCGGCAGCGCCGGTGGCCTGCTGATGGGTGTCGTGGCGAACATGCGGCCCGACCTGTACACGGCGATCGTCGCGGCCGTGCCGTTCGTCGACGTGATCAACACCATGTCCGACGCCAGCATTCCGCTCACCGCACAGGAATGGGAGCAGTGGGGCAACCCGGCGAATCCCGAGGAGTACGCGTACATGCGGCGGTACTCGCCGTACGAGAACGTTGACGCCAGGGCGTATCCGGCAATGCTGATCACCAGCGGGCTGACGGACAGCCGCGTGGCGTACTGGGAGCCGACGAAGTGGGTGGCGCGGCTGCGTGCGCTGAAGACGGATACCAACCCGTTGCTGCTGCGCATGCACATGGGCGCCGGTCATGGCGGCAGCAGTGGGCGGTACGAGCGGCTCAGGGAAATCGCGTTCGATCATGCGTTCATTCTGGATCAGGTCGGACGCTCGGAGCGCTGACACTGTGGGGTCGTGCAGCCGGAAGAACGGGTGGTCCACACCGGGACGCTCTGTCACGGTGCGAACCTGCGCTGCAGAAAGGCGCACCGACCAGCAAGCAGGAATGGTCAGCGCGGCGGCTGGAGGTCGGGGTGGGTGGCGAGGTCACGGAAGAACTGGAGGGACTCAGGGTTGGCGAGTGCGTCGGTGTTCAGGATCGGACGCCCGTGAATCACGTCGCGTACCGCGAGTTCCGTGATCTTGCCGCTCACCGTGCGTGGCAGGTCCGGCACGGCGAGGATCACCTTGGGCACGTGATGCGGGCTGGCCTCGGTGCGTATCCTGGCGCGGATCGCCTGCCGCAACATGTCGTCCAGCAGCTGGCCATCGCGCAGGCGCACGAACAGCACGATCCGCACCTCGGGCGTGCCGTCGACGGTGATGTCCTGCCCCACGACGACACTCTCGAGCACCTCGGGCATCTGCTCCACCTGCCGGTAGATCTCGGCGGTGCCGATGCGCACACCGCCGGGGTTCAAAGTCGCGTCGCTGCGTCCGAGGATCACGAGTCCGTGATGCGATGTGCGCTGCGCCCAGTCGCCATGGCGCCATGCGCCGTCGTAGTGCTCGAAGTAGGCGGCACGATACTTCGAACCATCGGCGTCATTCCAGAACGCGACGGGCATGCTTGGAAACGGACGTGTGCACACCAGTTCACCGGGCATGCCGATGACGGGGTTGCCGTCAGGATCCCACACCTCCACCGCCATGCCCAGGCCAAGGCACTGCAGTTCGCCGCGGTGGACAGGCAGCGTGGGCGCGCCGAGTGCAAAGCAGGAGATGATGTCGGTACCACCGCTGATGCTGCTCAGGCGAACGCGTGGCGAGATCGCGTCGCTGACCCAGTCATACGAGTGCTCGGCCAGCGGACTGCCGGTGCTGTAGATCACCTCCAGCGCGTCGAGCACATGATCGCGTGCAGGCTGTTGTCCCAGCTTCTGCGCCATCGCGAGAAATTTCGCGCTGGTGCCGAAATGCGTGAGCTTTTCATCACCAGCCAGGCGCCAGAGGATACCGGTTTCTCGCTGCGGAATCGGCGAGCCATCGTACAGCACGATTGTCGCACCGACAGCAAGACCGCTGACCAGCCAGTTCCACATCATCCAGCCGCAGGTCGTGTAGTAGAACATGCGGCTGTCGCGGCGCAGGTCACCATGCAGCACATGTTCCTTCAGGTGCTGCAGCAGCGTGCCGCCATGCCCGTGCACCATGCACTTGGGCAGGCCGGTGGTGCCTGACGAGTACATGATGAACAACGGGTGATCGAACGGCACGCGCACCGCCGAAAACACATCCGGTGGTTCATCACGACCCAGGTCTCGCCAGTCCATTGCCTTCGGCAGGTCGTGCAGTGCCGGTTCGGCCTCGATGTTCGGCACGATGACCAGGTGCTGCACCGTGGGCAGTGCGTTGCAGAGGTCACGGGCGCGACCGAGCGTGTCGATGTTCCTGCCGCCGTAGCGATAGCCATCAGCGGCAATGAGCACCCTGGGCTCGACCTGTCCGAAGCGATCGAGCACACCTTTGTGGCCGAAGTCGGGTGAGCACGACGTCCAGATTGCGCCCAGCGCAGTCGTGGCGATCATCGCGATGACGGTCTCGCCGATGTTCGGCATGAACGCCGCCACGACATCGCCCTTCGTGACGCCAAGCGCACGCAGGCCTTGCGTCACGCGCGCGACGTCAGTGAAAAGCTCCGCATACGTCCAGCTGCGCGTGCACCCGAGTTCCGTCCACGCAACGATCGCCACGCGCGTGTCGCGATGCCGCACGAGATGCTCGGCGTAGTTCAGCGCAGCATTCGGGAACCAGCGCGGACCGGTGACCGTGCCGGGCGGCTCCATGCGATCGAGCGCGACGCCTGCCGGTGATGACGGATCGCCGCCGTCGAGCGCCGTCGCGGATACATCACACGCGCGCCACAGCTCGCGCCAGAACGTCGCGCGTTCGCGCACCGACCAGGTGTGCAGGTGCGTGTAGTCGTCGCCGACCGCGGTCGCGCCATGCGTGGCGCGCATGAGATGCTGAAACCGCGCGAGCTGTGTGTGCGCCGCGTGTCGCGCCTGAGGCGTCCAGACGGCCGTCAACGAAAAACTCCAACGGCGATCGATGCCGTGCAACGGATCTGACGCATGCACGTGCCGGCAGCTGCCGACACTGACAGTGGGATGACTGTGGTACCGATACCGCAGCCACCAGCAAACATGTGATGGCGGACAGCTTCGTATGTGGCTGCCGTGCAACGGTTTACTCGCTCAATGGCTGAGCGCAGCGCCTTGTGACGACCAATGGTCGGGCTCGTCTTGAGAATGTAAGAAGGCACCCCTGCGCCACCGCGCGAAGACGCGCCCTGCGGCAAGGTCACATGCATCACGCCCGTTCGCTCCTGCTGTTCTCCATCTGTGCTCTCGGTCTTGGTCGGCCGTCGGTCCTCGACGCCCAGGGTGTCGCGGCGGTGTACGCCGTGGATGCCGCGCGTTTTGCACCAACTCCGCGAACGTCGCTCGCGGCAACGACGGATCGGGTGACGCCCGGTGACGCGCCGACCAGTGCAGTCGACGCGACCATGGAAAACTACCTGTCCGAACACCTGCTCGTGCGCGACTCCGTGGTGCGCCGCTGGGCCGAGCGACGCGGTGAACCAGTGCGCATCTGGATCCAGCCTGCCCGCGATCTCGCCGGCTGGGACGACTCGTTCACCGCGATGGCCGAGCAGGCGTTCGACACCTGGACGGCCGTTGGCCTGCCGGTTCGCTTCCGCGTGGTCCGCGACTCTGCGGCGGCCGAGATCCATCTGGTCTGGACCGACAAGCTCGGCGATGACGAGAGCGGCCGCACCGTCTGGTGGAGTACCTCGCAGGGTTGG
The DNA here is from genome assembly GCA_014377535.1 of Gemmatimonadaceae bacterium. Classification (GTDB taxonomy): domain Bacteria; phylum Gemmatimonadota; class Gemmatimonadetes; order Gemmatimonadales; family Gemmatimonadaceae; genus JACMLX01. The sequence goes on along the minus strand of JACMPK010000095.1, from coordinate 42,303 downwards.
ATCACGCGGGCCCGTGTCACGCTCAGCACGCACGCCAGTGACGGATTCGCGCAGACGCCGCGTGCCCTTCGCGCGGTGGCGCTGCACGAGATCGGGCATGCGCTGGGCCTGGGTCATACCGCCGATGCCCGCAACATCATGGCGCCGTGGGTCGAGGTGGCCGAACTGAGCGTCGCCGACCGCAACACCGCGTCCCTGCTGTACCGCATGCCCGTGGGAAGGGTGGCGGCTGGCACCGTGGTCGAGTCGCAGAATGATGCCACCGGCACGCAGGCGGCACGCCGTGTACGGAGCACGACCCGCGAGTAATTCGTGTCTTCGTGCGCGCCACGGTGTCCGCCATGAGCGGGCATCGTGCGTTTGCGTATGGACGCGCGCCGCACGATTCCGAGTGCGTTTCGTGACGCGCGACGACTGCCGCTCTGCCGCGCGATGCACGAGCATACAGGCATGAAACTTCTCCGCTTCGCCTGCGTCGGCGCCGCACTTGGCGCGTACCCTCTCAGCCATGCCGCGCCAGTCGATCGCCCGACGCGTGCGCCGCTGCCGGTGATCATCGCGCATCGCGGTGCCAGCGGTGACAGGCCCGAACACACGCTCGAGAGCTATGCGCTGGCCGTGAACGTCGGCGCGGACTACATCGAGCCGGATCTCGTGAGCACGAAGGACGGAATCCTGGTCGCGCGGCACGAGAACGAGATCGGCGGCACGACGGATGTCGCCGCGAAGTTCGCCGATCGGCGGCGCACGCAGGTCATTGACGATGACTCGATCACCGGCTGGTGGACCGAGGATTTCACGCTGGCCGAATTGAAGACACTGCGCGCGCGCGAGCGCATCCCGTCGCGCGGGCATTCGTACGACGGACAGTTCGAAATACCGACCTTCGACGAGGTGCTGGACCTTGCGGCGCGCCTCGGCCGCGAGCGCGGTCGCGCGGTCGGTGTGTATCCGGAAACGAAGCACGCGGCGCACTTCCGCTCACTGGGCCTGCCGATCGAGGAAAAGCTCGTCGCGTCACTGCAGCGCGTGGGCTGGAACAGGCGCAACGCACCGGTCTTCATTCAGAGCTTCGAGATCCGGAGCCTGATCCGGCTGCGGCCGATGACGCGCGTACGCCTCGTGCAGCTGGTGAACGTTGCCGCGTCGCCGCCTGATTCCGCCGCAGTGACCTTCGCGTCCATGCAGACGCCCGAAGGGCTGCGTCGCGTGCGGCGATACGCCGACGGCATTGGCGCCGCGAAGGAGCTGATCCTGCGCGCGCGTCCTGATGGCAGCGTCGGTCAGCCCACGACGCTCGTGCGAGATGCGCATGCCGCAGGCCTGCTGGTGCACATCTGGACCCTTCGCAGCGATGTGCCGTTCCTGCCGGCGATGTGGCGTGGCGACCAGGCTGCAGAGCTTCGGGCATTCAAGGCGGCGGGCGTGGACGGGCTGTTCACCGACTTCCCGGGGCATGCCGTCGCGGCGCTGCGCGGCGCGGGTGCGCGGTGACCTGAGAGGGCGCTGCGCTGCACCGGTCGATACACTTGGGCCGATGTGGCTACTTCTCCTTCCCCTGCTCGCGCAGGTCCCCACGGACCCTGCCCTCCTCGACGCCGAACATGCCCGCCGGCAAGGCGCACCTGCGCTGCGCGCTGCGGCTGCCGGCGGTGACCCGCCCGCGCAGCAGGGTGCCGCGCGCGCGCTGGGCCGACTGGAGGACCCCGCCAATGCCGGCGCACTGATGCCGCTGCTGTCGTCCACCAGCGCACCGGTACGGCGGGCGGCGGCAGGTGCACTGGCGCAGCTCCGCGTCTCGCACGACTTCAGCGCACTGCTGCGCACGGAGCGCGACCCGACCGTCCGCGCGAGCATGTACGAGGCGGCCGGTCGCACGCGCGAGCGCAGCGGCGCCGTGGAGGCGATGCTCGCGACTGGACTGACCGATGCCGATCCGACGGCGCGTGCCGGCGCCGCGCGCGGGCTGGAGTCTTTTATGCGGCTCGATACGACGAAGACGCCAGTGCAGCCGGCGACCGTCGCAGCACTGCATGCCGCGTTCACGGCGAACACTGGCCGCGATATCCGCCAGTTGCTGCTGCTGGCAATGAGTGCCGGCGGTGACCGTGATTCGGCCGCCCTGACCGCGGCACTGCGCGACACCAGCGCACTGGTGCGCCGCCTGGCGGTGATGGGCCTGCGCACCTGGGTGGACGATCCATCCCCGATGGTGCGTTACGAGGCGCTGCGCGTCGCGGGCACCTGCGAACGTGCGGAGCAATCGCTCGCGGGCTTCGGCGGACATGTCACGCTGGCAGCCATTCAGGTGCTCGGCGTGAAGCGATGTGCCGGTACGTCGCTGCGCCAACGGGTCACTGGCGATGCGGACTGGCGTATCCGCGCGCAGGCGCTGGAGGCGATCGCAGCCGGTGACGCCGCCGCGGCCGCACCGTTGCTGGCCGGCATGTCGAACGATCCGGTGTGGCAGGTTCGCGCCGCCGTGGCGCGTGTCGCGCGCATCGTGAAGGACACCGCGGCACTCGCGCGGCTTGCACGTGACACGGCGCCGAACGTGGCGATCGAGGCGATCACCACATCGGAGGACGCGGTGGGCGTGCTGCGCAGCGAGCATGCCGGCCTGCTGCTGGCTGCGGCCGAACGCCTCAAGGGTGCACCCGACCTGCGTGCACGTCTGCCGCGGCTCGTCGGCACGTTCAATCGCCTCACGGCCGACGGCACCATGACCTTGCGCGACGCACGCGTGGCGATTTTGACACGCATCGGCGAAGTCGCGGACACGAGCACCAACGCCGTGCTGCGGGACGCGCTGTACGATCGTGATCCGGCGATCGCCACCCTGGCCGCCCGCATCCTGAGTGCGCGGATGGGAACGACCGTGAGCCCGGGCACCACGCAGCTGCCGATTCCGCCCATTCCGCCTGCGAACTTCATCCGCGCATTGCAGGGCGCCAGCGCACGCATCACGATGAGGGGACTCGGCACGATGACGGTGGACCTGCTCACCGACGAGGCGCCGGTCACGGTGGGCGTGTTCGCGCAGCTCGCCGAGTCGGGGCAGTACGACGGACTCACCTTCCATCGCATCGTACCGAACTTCGTGATCCAGGGCGGGAGTCCGGGGGCCGACGAATACGATGGCCGGACGCGCGAGTTCATGCGCGACGAGGTCGGCTTTGCGCGCAATGCCCGCGGCACCATCGGCATCTCGACACGTGGGCGCGACACGGGTGACGGGCAGATCTACTTCAACCTCGTGGACAACGTGCGTCTCGATCGCGACTACACCGTGATGGCCACGATGCGACGCGGCTTGGATGTGATGGACAGCATCCAGGCCGGCGACGTCATCGAGCGCATCGAGATCGTGCGTGCTACTTCACCCGCTTGCCGCCCTGGAGCACGACCTTCACGTCGCGCATCACCGTCATGTCGGTGAGCGGATCACCGCGCACCATGATGATGTCGGCATAGCGACCCGCGGCAATCACGCCGAAGTTCGCCTCGTTCTTGAGAAAGCGCGCGGGCCAGAGCGTGGCGCTCTGGATGGTTTCCATCGGCGACACGCCGAGCTCCACCCACTTCACCATCTCTCGCCAGGTGGCGTCGTTGTGGAACATGGAAGGAATGCCTGCGTCGGTGCCGATCATCATGCGCACGCCCGTCTCGCGCAGCTGCGCGAACTTGTGCCGGAGCAACGGCACGCGTGACGGAAAGAGCGCATAGTACGGTAGCTGCGGGATGTTGGACAGCGACGCGCGAATTTCCTTCCACATGGCGTCCGGCATGAACTCGTGCCACGCCGGATCATCGATCCGCTCGGGGAAGATGCTGCCGGTGAAGTACATGGTGTAGAGCGGCGAGATCGTTGGTGTCCAGTACAGGCTGGAGTTGCGTTCGCGCAGCAGCTTCAGCACGTCCTCGGCGTATCCCGGCGCGGTGCCGAGTCCCGTGTGCTCGAAGTTGTCCACGTTGTGCTTCAGGCCAATGCGGATCTCTTCCATGCGATGTGCATGCGCGACGACCTGCTTGCCGCGCTTGTGCGTCGTCTCGACGACCGCCGCGACCTCGGCGTCCGTCATCTGGTCCTGATCGATCAGCTTGATCATGTCCACGCCGGCATCGAGCAGCGTCGTGACTTTCTTCCGCGCGTCATCTGCGCCGGTCACGCCCCAGCGGAATGCTTCCTCGTACCGCTCGTACGCCGCGTGCTGGATGAAAGGCCCCGTGACGAACAGGCGCGGCCCTGGAATTTCGCCAGCCGCGATCCGCTTTTTCACCGACAGAATATCGTCCAGCCGTGCGCCGAGGTCGCGCGCGGTAGTGACACCCGCCATCAGCAGCTGCTTTGCGGCGATCGGCATCACGACCGTCGCGTCCTGCGTGCCGTACAGGTCATTCCAGCGCTTGTAGTCGCCATGCCCGACCAGATGCAGATGCACATGCATGTCGATCATGCCGGGCATGACCGTGTGCCCATTGGCATCGATGACCGTGGCACCGGCGGGCACCGGCAGCTCGCCGACGCGGCCAACCGCGGCGATGCGCTCGCCAGCAATGAGAATCACGCCATTCTCGATCACCGGACCACCGTATCCATCAATGATCCGGCCGCCGACGATTGCCGACGTGATGCGCGGCGAAGCCTGTGCCAGCAGCAGAACCGGCGCGACGAGGATCGCGCTGGCGGCGAGCAGTGTGCGTTGCAGATGCCGCATCAGCGGGTCCCTCGCGCTGCGGGCGACGTCGCCGTGACTGGCGTCGATTGGGCGCCAAGCGCATTCCAGTTCGCGATTGCATTGAAGGCCAGCGCCATCGCACCCTGGTTCTGCCAGCGATACCAGGGCCGCGTGCCCATCAGGATCACATGTCCGTTGCCGACCGGTGCATCCACGACGGCTGCGCGGCCCGCCATCTCGCCACCACCGGCAATGAGGCCCGACATCAGCAGCGAGTCGGCGTTCTGTGCCCATCGCACCACGACGCGCGGTCGCATGCGGTTGGCGGCGGCCACGATGGCTGTATCCACCGGCGTGCCGCCAATGCCCATCAACGGCCCGCTCGGTGCCGCCGCGACTGCACCGCCGCCGCCCTGGCCACCACCACCCGCCGCCACCTGCAGCACCGGCGCCTGCGAGAAGAACAGCGGGAAGCTGCGACGATCGTAGCCATAGAGCATCGGGTGCGTGGCCGTCACCACCTCGCCGCGAAACACGCCACCGCGAGCGCGAAGGTTTGGCGTGTCCACTGCGCTGACCTGCGGATGGAAGCCCATGTCGGCCACGAACTTCGAGGTGGCACCCTCGGTGAAGAGCAGGCCACCACGCTCGACGAAGCGACGCAAGGCCAGCAGGCCGTCCAGGCCCATGCCGGGGCGCACGTCATCAGTCTGGTCAGGCCCGCCCAGCTGCGGCGTGCGACTGCTCTTGCGATACGGCACGGGCGGTCCGGCCATGGAGCGACCGTTGAGCAGATTGGCCGCGGTGCCGCCGACATGCGGATAGATCACGACGTCGAACTTCTCGAGCACGCCGGGTGCGCGAATCTGCTGCTCGGAGATCGTCGTGAACGGCACGCCGAGTCGATCGAATGCGTACCGCACCCACCCTTCGTCCTGCGTCGAGATCCACGAGTGCATGATCGCGATGCGCGGCAGCGTGAGCGTGTGCGCCGCGACACCGGCGTCGGAGCCGGCGACTGCCGCAAGGCCCAGCGACGCGATGCTCGCACGAACCGCCGGTGCATCGGCGACGAGAAAGGTACCGGCCGCGTAGCTGGTGCCGTTCAGCGTGAACGCGCTGTCGGCAACGCGAACACGTGCGCCGGCCACCTTCCACGGCACTATCGACGAGCGCCAGTCGCCGAGATGCGGGACGATCAGCGTGGCACCCGTGCCGGCCAGCGTGCCCGTGACGTTCGCGTCGGCGGTCAGCATGCGCATCGGCTTCACGAGCACCGTGGAATCGGCGATCTTGAGTGTGGTGACATGACGCAGCAGATCCATCGTCCAGCCGGTATCGTCGTATGGCTGCGGATCGCTGGGCTTGAAGCTCTGCAGCGCCAGCACCGTGCGCGGGAACTGCGTGTACGGCTGGTCGAGTCGCACGATCCAGTCGCCCGACTCGACACGCACGGAGTCCTTTCCTGCACCGAGCGTGAACGGCGCCGTCGCCTCGTGCACTTCCGTGCCCTGCGTGCGGAACAGGTTCATCATGTCGGCCGCTTCTGCGGCATGGCGCTGCCCGCGAGGCACCACGAACGCATACGGTGCCGCCCTCAGTCCGCGCGCGATCGTGCGCTCGGCCTTCGTGACGGCGTTCTCGAGATACTTCTGGCGGTTGTCCGCCACATGACGCAGTGCGACCAGTACGCCCGACTGCTGGTAGTTGACGTTGCTGCGAATGCACCAGCGAATACCGTTCACCGGCGGGTTGGGCCGGTACCACTGTACTGACGTGGCCGTGGCGGGCAGCTGCACGTTGTCCTGACAGTCCGCACCGCTCGACGTGTACGTCTCGTAGAAGCGGCCGATGGAGTTGTGCAGGTTTGCGATGGAAAGGCCGTAGTTCGGCGCCCAGCCGTCGTAGAACTGATATGTGAACACGCCGGGCAGGCCGCGACGCGTGAGTTCCGTGATCTCGGAATACGCCAGCGAGAACCACTCGTCGATCTGGATGGCGTCGTACTCGGTGTTGTACGGACCTGTGCCGGTACTGGTGTAGAGAAACGGCACCGACTCGTGCAGGTCATGCGTGACCGTGGGGCGCCAGTCGAGAAACGTCTTCAGGAACGCGCGTGACAACTCGAGCGTCAGGGCCATGCCGTCGCGGTTGTTGTCATGCGCGACGTACTTGCCCCAGTACGGCAACCCGATGCCGGCGTTCGTCGGCAGGTTCAGGCGACGATTCTGCTGGTAGAAGTCCACGTAGTGATCGCGGCCGTCGACTTCCCAGACCGGGATGATCATCGTGATGACGTTCTCGCGGATCACGCGAACCTGCTCGCCTTCATCCACGGCCAGGCGATACAGCAGCTCGAGCATCGCTTCGGGGCTGCCGGTTTCGGTGGAGTGCAGGGCGCCACTGAGCAGGTAGACCGGCTTGCCGAGCTTCACCAGCGACGCGCGTTCTGCGACAGACAATCCACGCGGGTCGCTCAGCTTGCGCAGAATGACCTTGTAGTCGTCGAGCTTCGCCATCGTCGCTTCGTCGGCAACGATGCCCATGACCATTTCGCGACCCTCCTCCGACTTGCCGAGGCTGACGACCTGCACGCGCTTCGACGCAGCAGCGACCGCGCGGAAGTAGGTCGCGGCCTCGGCGCTGTAGGCGAGCCGTCCGATGGTGCCCGGCACGTACCCCAGCGTCTTCAGCGGCGTGGGCACCGTGGCCGACGCCGGCATGTAGTCCACGAGATCCGTGATGAACTTGTATTGCGGATGCGTTGGCGTGAGCTCGAGGATTCGCGCCGTGTAGGCAGAATCGATGGCCTGGGCGCCACGTTGCGCCAGGAGGGGAACAGCCGTGAAGGCCGCGACGGCGAGGCCGAGCAGTCTGCGCATCATGATGAGTGGGCGGGAGTTGTGGTCACTACGCCGACTCCCGTCAACTCGCTGGGCGGCGCGTCGATGCTCGTCAGCGTGGCGCGATGCGCAGCTCGGCGACGTGCACGGCGCTGGTGGGTCCGGAAACTGTCCATGCCAGCGTCAGGGTGCTGCCGCGGCGTGCCATGCGCGGGAAGCCGCTGGCGCGACCCACCGTCAGCTTCGCGACGGTGAACGTCGGCTCGGCCACTCCGTCGGCGGGGCGCACGATGCGCGCGCGCACCTCCGACGTTTCCTTGCCCGTGCGCTCGATCCACGTGACGACGGCGTCACCGCTGGCGAGCAGCTCCACGTCGACACGTCCGGCGGGCGTGCCATCGTCGATGCGGACGGGTGCCCCGAACGTCGCTCCAGCATCGTGCGAGAATACCAGCTGCACCTTTGCCGTGTCGCGCGCGCCCGTGAACCAGACGGCTGCGACGTCGTCACCGTTGGCCGAGATGGCCGGGCCGTTGACCGGGCAGGCGTCGATGACCCAGTTGTCTGCATGCAGCGGCGTGGACGCAGTCCACTGCCCGTTCACCAGTCGTCGGAGGCTGATGTCGCGTGTCTCAGTCTCGCTCCGGTCACGATACAGCACCACGGGGCCGCGCGACGTCACGGCGGCCGCGGTCTGGCAGCAGTCGCAGGTGCGCTCATCGAGAATCGACTCCGCTCCGGACACGATGCCGTCGCGGCTCCATCGGGCGACGGCGAGACGCATGGGCGGGCCGTGCCCCTCCACGACCGGTGCACCAGCGGGCGAGGGTGGCGCGGCGCGGCCATTGAGGAACAGGATGTCGGCGGACGAGTCGGCGCGCGGGAGCAGCGTGACGAAACCGTGCTCCGCAGGAATGCCCGGTGCGTGCGGCGTGAGATCGGGCGTCCAGGTGCGTCCGGCGTCGGTGGAGCTGGACAGGCGAATGTCGTAGGCGTACTTGCCCGACCCGTTCTTCTGCAGCCAGTGCGCCAGCAGGCGTCCGTCGGCAAGTGTGACCACCGAGGGAAAATCGGCCCAATTCACAAATAAATTCTTCGCCCTCACGACCTCAGCCGGAGCCGACCAGGTGTCGTCAGCGCCAAGCGTCGCGAGCCGCAGCACGACCGTGACGGAATCCGGCTCCCGCTGCAGCCAACTCAACATTACACTCCCGTTCGGAGACGCACTGACGAACGGTTCGGCGGCGTTGGCGCCAGCCGGCGACAGCAGCGGCTTCATGCTGAGGCGCTGCAAGGTTGATGGCGCCTCGGATCGGGCGCAGGCGACGAGTGCCGAGAAGGCCAGCACATGACAGACGTGGGAAAGGACGGGGCGCATCGGCGTCAGGTGTTGAGAAGTCGTGAAGGTGCCGTACCTGCAGCCGCCGGTCAATGCGATCGGCATGTTCCAGGGCCGAATCCATACTCTGCTGTGCCACGCGCAAAAATGTTTCGGTTCTGCGTTCCGCTTTCCGTTCCTCTGTCCTGACTGATCGTGCCTGCTTCCATGCCCCCCGTTCGATCGCTCGCCCGACGCTCTTTCATGGCGCGCCTTGGTGCGAGCCTGGCCGCACTGACCAGTGCCTCGCTCGGCGGTGCCGACGTGGCCGAGGCCGCGTCGCTTCGCAGCGCGCCGTGGCAGCCGGCACGTCACTCGCAGGATGACTGGTTCGAGGAGCTTCCGGGCAAGCACCGGTTCTTTTTCGACGCGACGTCCGCGGTGGGCGCCGGCGAGGCCATCGCCTTCGCGTCGAACTTCCTCGTCGCGAGCGCGAAGGGCTATCAGCTTGCCGAGTCGGAGAACGCGATCGTGATCGGGTTGCGGCACCATGCGACGCTGTTCGCCTTCAGTGATGCGATCTGGCAGAAGTACGGCGTGCCGCTCAGCGAGCGCATCTCGTATGTCGATCCGCGGACCAGGCAGCCACCCATCGTCAACGTGTATCAGGCGACCGGCTACGGTGCGCTGCTGCCCAATCGCGAAACGACGCTGAATGCGATGGCAAAGCGTGGCGTGCACTTCGCTCTCTGCGACATGGCCACGCAGGTGTATGCGGGCGTCGCCGCAGGCAAGCTGGGGCTGAAGGCGAGCGACGTGTACGCGGAGCTGCGCGCCTCGGCCTTGCCGAACGCCCACTTCGTGGCGGCGGGCATCGTGGCCGTCAATCGTGCACAGGAGCGTGGCTACACGATCCAGCACATTGGCTGAGCTGACCGTGCTCGAGTTGCCCAAGCGGACAGGGGCCGACGTTGTCTCCGATCCCCGTCTACGTCAGGTGCTGGTGGTGCTGGTTCTGGCACTCGGCTACTTCGCGACGGCAGACGTCGGCCTCGCGATCAGCCGGCAGGCGGGCAACATCGCGACGCTCTGGCCGCCTAACGGCATGCTGGTCGCCGTGCTGCTGCTGACCCCGCGACGACGCTGGACCGAGGTGCTCGTGGCCGGGGTCATCGGTAGCATGGCTGCCAACATGTACAACGGCAACACGTACATCACGGCTGCTTCCATCACGGTGGCGAACCTGATCGAAGCCGGCATCGCCGCGACCATCATCAGCGGTCAGGCCGCGCGGCGCGTGCTCTTTCAACGATCCACGGACGTGGCGGTGCTGATCATCGCGGCCGTGACGGCGGCGCTTGTCGCGGGTGCCGTGAGCGCCACGTCGGCCATGCTGCTCTCAGGTGCGCCGTTCACGACGATCTTCATCAAGTGGGTGCTCGGCGACGTGCTGGGGCTGCTCGTGGTGATGCCCATCGCGATGATTGCTCATTCGCACGTGACGCGCGGCCCCGACCTCATGATGTCACGACGGTCGCAAGTCGAGGCGATGCTGCTGCTGGCGGTCGTGCTGACGGTAAGCGTGGCCGTGTACTCGCCAGGCGCGCCGCCCGTGCAGTACCTCGTGATGCCGACCGTGCTGCTGGCTTCGTTCCGGCTTGGCCCGCTCGGCGCAGCGCTGTCGACGGTGATCGTGGCCGTCATCGGCTCGCTGAGCACCGTGATGGCTTCGCGGGCCGGTGCGCTGGCGCCGGACGAGGCGACGCTGCGTGTGTTCAACTTCCAGTTGAACCTCGCGGTGCTGTTTCTCACGGCATTGCCGATCGGCTCCGCAATGGCACAGCGTTCGCAGCTCGAGCAGGACCTGATCGACGAGAAAGAGCGATCCGACCGTTTCGCCCGTGACATGGCATCACTGGTCAACGTGGACGACCTCACGGGTCTCGCGACACGGCGCTTCTTTCTGGAGAAGCTGGATGCGTTGGCCGCGACGGCACGGCGCCTGACGCAGCCGCTCACCCTCGCGATGATCGACATCGATCACTTCAAGCCGATCAATGATCAGCACGGTCACGCTGTGGGCGACGCCGTGTTGAGGGCGATCGGCGTCGCCTGTCGCAACGCGGTGCGGACCAACGACGTGATCGGTCGGCTTGGTGGCGAGGAGTTCGCGATGCTGATGCCCCTGACCGACCAGGAGGCGGCTTACCGCATCGTGGATCGGCTGCGCGAGGCGGTCGCCGCAATCACGATTCCCACCGGCGACGGCCGCACCGTCTCGGTGACCATCAGCGTCGGCATGGCAATGTTCGTGGACCAGCAGATCGACCGGCTGCTGCTGGACGCCGATCGTGCGTTGTATGTCGCGAAGGAGCGCGGCCGCAACCGCGTGGTGCTGGCCGACGGCACGTCGGTGCTGGCGCCTTGTGAAGTGCCGCCACACACTGTCTAGAAAAGCGGCTCGCCCATCACGCGATCAGACCGCGTGCGAGTAACGCACCGGCAGGTCAAGGGCGACACGGTAAGCGTCGAGCGTGCCGCACAACGCGCGCAGGAAGAACCGGCCGAGCGGCGTCACGACCACACGTTCGCTCTGGAACTCGACCAGGCCGTCGGCGGCGAATTCCTCGAAGCGATCGACAAGCTCGTACATATCGCCAAGGAAGAGGTCGTACGGCAACTCGGCGTTGCACAACAGGTGCGTGATGGCCGCAGCACGATCCGTGTCGTCAGGTGACCGCACGTGCCCCTGTTCCAGCGGCAGCTGCCGTGCGCCCACGGCGCGCTGCCAGGCCACAGGGTCGGCGGTGTTCTGCACACACCATCCGTTCAGCTCCGACATCGCGCCCGTGCCCAGTCCCAGCATGTTCGTGCCGGCACGCATGGTGTATCCCATGCCGGTGCGCGAGAGGCGACCATCATCGGCGGCCAGTGCCAGCGCGTCGTCGGCACGGACGAAGTGATCCGCACCGATCCACGCATACCCGGATGCCGCGAGCAGGCAGACTGCATCGCGGAACATGCCGAACCGTTCACGCCCCAGCTGCAGCGTTGAATCGTCGGTCCGCTTGAGATGCGCACGCAGCCAGGGCACGCGTGCCGCTCCGTGGCAGGCCACGCGATCCGCCGCAAGCTCCACGACAGTCGTCAATGATCGGGCGAAGCCTTCGGCACCCTGTCCCGGCAGGCCGAACAGCAGGTCGAGCTCCACACAATCGAAGCCGGCGATTCGCGCCTGCGCGACAGCGTCGCGGAGCGGCTGCTCCGGCTGGTGCACGCGGCCGGTGGCAAGGCGAGCCGCAGGATCCAGATCCTGCACCCCGAAACAGATGCGGCGAAAGCCGAGCGAGACCAGCGTGTTCAGCTGCGCCGGCGTGGCCAGGCGCGGGTCAGCATCAATGGAGCACTTCGTCTGCGCGTCGATGTCGAACGCGTGCTGCAGCATGTCCGCCAGTCGGGCGAGCTGCTCGTCGTCGAGCAGGTTGGGCGTACCGCCGCCCCAGTGCATCTCGTGCACGCGAGGCCGATCACCGATGGCTCGGGCAACGATGTCGATCTCGTGTTCCAGTCGATCAAGATACTGGTCCACACGTTCAGCACGGCTCGTGAGCGTCGCCAGGCCGCCACACGAGAGGCAGCCCGAATCGCAGAACGGGAGGTGAACGTGCAGCGCAAGCGGAGCGGTGCTGCCATGCAGCCTGGAAAGCTGCTGAGTCCAGGCGTCACACGTAAAGACACCCGTCCAGTCACGCCGGCTGGGGTAATGCCCATACGTCGGCACTGCCACATCGTATTGTGACCGGAGCGCCGCTGCCTTGTCTGCCACGTGTCGCAGCGACGTCGACGGGTGTACGGGCCCGACTGGGTCAGACTGCATGGACACCCCGCGAGTGAGCGAGCAATGAATGGATGATCACGCGGAAATCGCACAGCTGACGACACAGCGAACAAAAAACATGAGACTTGGGCGCACTCGTCGTGTACTGCGTGAAGGCAGTGTGCGACGTGCACCAGCCCAGCGCAATCAGGCGATTACCGTACGTGCATGCATCGCCTACTGCGCACCTGTTGCGCAATCGCGATGGTGACAAGGAAAGCGGACGCGCGAGCGCGCGCAACGTCACGGATAAGTCCGGTGTGGCACGGCAAATGCACTATATAGAAGCGTCGGCACCATCAGACGTCTTCGGTGCGGCGCAAGGACGGTGGTACGCCAGCGTCCATGTTCATTCTCAGCGGGAACGCACCATGCTCATGACTATCGTCGTTGTCCTCGTCGTACTCTGGCTGCTCGGCATGGTCACGGCCACCACGATGGGTGGACTCGTACACGTGTTGCTTGTTCTGGCGGTCATCGTCGTGCTGGTTCGCGTGATTCAGGGACGACGCGTCATCTGAGGAAGGGCACGTGACCTTTGGCGCTATGTCATGCGACGCGTGCACGCGTCAGAAGAATGACAGTCGCCGCCGTGGCTTGACGTGAGCACACGTGCCGAACGGTCGAGAGCAGAAGCCTCCGACGAGTTACTCACTGGTCCGATCGTCGGGGAACTGCTCGGCGCGGACCATCTAGCTGCGCGGGCGCGCGACGTGGCGCGCAGTCAGCGGCTGATGCAGACGCAGGCACCGCTTCGCCCTGCACGTCTGCTTGCGAGACTGGCCGAGACCCGCGAGATCTTGAGCGAGGCGCAGGTGCGCTTGCTGGTGGCCAGCGCGTCCAACGTAGATGCCGGCCCTGCGGCAGAGTGGCTTCTCGACAACTATCACGTCGTGCAGGAGCACCTGCAGGAGGTGCGTGCCAGCCTGCCGGGCGCGTATTATCGGGAGTTGCCAGAACTCTCCAGCGGTCCGCTGACAGGATATCCGCGCGTGTACGAGATGGCGATCTCGCTGATCTCGCACACCGAGGCACGCGTGGATCTGGAGAACGTGGACCTGTACGTCGAGGCGTTCCAGGGCGTGTCACCGCTTGCCGTCGGCGAGCTTTGGGCCATGCCGGCCATGCTGCGACTGGGCCTGATCGAGAGCGTTCGTCGCATGACGCTGCGCACGATGCAGCGGCTGGACGACATGGAGCTGGCAACGCTCTGGTCCGGGCGAATTCTGGAGGCGAGCGCACGTGGCGGCACACCGCTTCGGGAAGCGCTACGCGCATTTGCCGATGCCGAACATGCGCTGACTCCGCACTTCGTGTCGCGCTTTTTGCAGCTGCTGCGGCAGACCGAAGGTTCGTCGCCGCCACTCGCCTGGCTCGAGAACTGGATGCGTGAGGCAGGCGTCAGTCCCGAGACTGCCGTCGCGCAGTCCACACATCGCCTGACGCTGACGCAACTGATGATGGCCAACAGCATCACGAGCCTCCGCGACATCGGGCGCCGGGACTGGCGTCACTTCGTCGAGAAGCAGAGTGTGATGGAAGCCGTCCTGCGCACGGACCCGTCCGGCTTCTATCCACGCATGACATTCGCGACGCGCGATCGGTACCGGCACGTGGTGGAACGCATCGCCAAGAGCACCCGGCATCGCGAGTCGTCGGTGGCGCAATGGGCCATTGACCTGGCGGCACGTCCTGCCACTGACGACAGTCCGCATCCGGACGTGGCGACACATGTCGGCTATTACCTGATCGATGACGGCGTGCGCGAGCTGGAAGCAATCGCCGGATATTCGCTGACGGTCGGCGAGCGCATCGAGCGCACCATCCACACGCATCCGAATGCCGTCTTCACCATCGGCCTGTCGCTGCTGGTGATGCTGGCGACCACCGGCGTGCTGCTGCTGATCGAGGCGGACGCGCGCACGTCGATGATCGTGCTGCTGCTGCTCGCCTTCCTGCCGGCGCTGGACATCGCGGTGACGGTGCTGAATCAGCTGGTGACCGCGCTGCTTCCGCCGCACGTACTTGCACGACTCGACCTGCACGAGCACGGCGTGCCAGCGGAGTTCCGCACGGCCGTGGTGATTCCGATTCTGTTCGGCACCGTGTCGGACGTGCGTGACGCACTGGAGACGCTGGAGGTGCAGTTCCTCGCCAATCGCGAGGCACACTTGTCGTTTGCGATCCTGAGCGACTTCACGGACGCCGAGACCGAATGTCGCGAGGGCGACGATGCGATCGTCGCCGCAGCACGCGAAGGAATCGAGGAGCTGAATGCGCGACATCGAAACGGCGGCCATGGCCCCTTCCACCTCATGCATCGGCCGCGGCGCTGGAACGCCATGCAGGGCACGTGGATGGGATGGGAGCGCAAGCGGGGGAAGCTCTCGGACTTCAACCGGCTGGTGCGCGGCGAAACCGTCACCGCCTTCAGCCTGATCGTCGGCGAATTGAGCGCACTCCTCGGCGTGAAATACGTCATCACGCTCGATGCGGACACCGTGCTGCCGCCGGATGCGGCACCATCGCTGGTGGGCGCACTGGCGCATCCGCTGAACCGGCCGGTGCATGATCGGGCACGCGGCATGATCCGTGGCTATGGGATCCTGCAACCGCGCGTGGGTGTGTCGCTGCCCAGCGCCCATCGCTCGCGCTTTGCCGCGATCGCGTCAGGGCGGCCCGGCGTGGACCCGTACTCCACCGCCGTATCCGATGTCTACCAGGATCTGTTCGGCGAGGGGACATTCACGGGCAAGGGCATCTACGACGTCGATGCGTTCCAGGTCGCGACGCATGGCCGGTTCCCCGAGAACACGCTGCTGTCGCACGACCTGATCGAAGGCAACTACGCCCGCGCCGGACTCGCTACTGACGTGATCGTGTACGACGATTATCCGGCGACGTACGTGGCCTACACGCGCCGCAAGCATCGCTGGATTCGCGGTGACTGGCAGCTGCTGCCGTGGTTACGCCGCACGGTGCCAGGCCCCGATGGTCCGGAACGCAACCGCCTCTCGCTCGTGTCGCAGTGGAAGATCATCGACAACCTCCGCCGCAGCACGGTCGAGATTGCGCAGATGTTGTTCCTGATCGGTGGCTGGACGGTACTGCCCGGCTCCGCGCTCCGATGGACGTTGCTGGGGCTTGGTGCGATCATCGCGCCCTGGGTCACGGCTCTGGTGCTGGCGCTGGTGCGGCCGCCGCTCGACAAGTCGTGGACGGCTTACTACTCGGCGGTGATGCAGGACGCCATCGTGAGTCTGGAGCAGGTCATCGTGGCAATCCTCACGCTGCCGCATCAGGCCCTGATTTCGCTCGATGCGATCGTGCGGACACTGTACCGGCTACTGGTGTCGCACCGAATGATGCTGGAGTGGCAATCGGCGCAGCTCGTGGAACGCAGCATGAGCGATGTCGGCCAGACCACGCGCCGCGCCATGCGCGTCAGCATGCTGCTGGTGAGCGGCATTCTCGTTGGCGTGTTCGCACTGGCGATTGCACGCCTGCAGGCACAAGGCGCTTCGTTACGCGAGCTGGAGCTGACTGGCTTCACCGTTGGCCTTCTTGGTGCGTGCTGGCTGAGTGCGCCACGCATCATGGCGGCGCTGAGCCGTCCGTCGCAGCCGCGGCGCGGAGATCTCAGCGCCCAGGAGCGTGCGCATGCCCTGCGCTACGCGACGCTGCATTGGCAATTCTTCGACAGGTTCGTCACGCAGGACACGCACTGGCTGGCGCCGGACAACTTCCAGGCCGATCCCGAGCCCGTGATCGCGATGCGCACGTCGCCCACGAACATCGGGCTGCAGCTGCTCTCGACCATCAGCGCACACGACCTCGGGCTGATCACCGCCGCGGACATGACCGGGCGACTGGAACGCACGTTCGCGACGCTGGCCACCATGCGCCGGTATCACGGACATTTCTACAACTGGTACGACCTCACCGACCTGCACGTGCTGGATCCGGCGTACATCAGCACTGTGGACAGCGGCAACTTGGCCGGCCACCTCGTGGCGCTGCGTCAGGCGTGCCTCGCGACTGCTGCCGCTGACGACACGCTGCACGCGCGCCTGCATGCCGTGGCCGATGCCGCGTATCGCTACGTGAGCGAGATGGAGTTCGGGTTCCTGTACGACGAAGAACGCAAGCTCTTCACGATCGGCCATCATCCCGATTCGTTCACACCGGACGACTCGTTCTACGACCTGCTGGCATCCGAGGCGCGCCTGGCGAGCTTCATCGCGATCGCTCGCAACGACGTACCCGTGGAGCACTGGTTTCGCTTGTCCCGCAGCCTGACGCGCAGCGCCGGCACGACGGCGCTCGTGAGCTGGAGCGGCAGCATGTTCGAATATCTGATGCCGGTGCTGGTCATGCGTTCTTTGCCGTTCACGCTGCTGTCGCAGACGTATGAAGGCGCGGTGGATCGTCATGTAGCGCATGCGCGCGGCCGCAACGTGCCGTGGGGCCTGAGCGAAAGCGCCTACAATGTTCGCGACCGGCACCAGACCTACCAGTATCGCGCATTCGGCATTCCCGATCTCGCGCTCAAACGCGGGCTGGGTCGCGACCTCGTCGTCGCACCGTACGCCACCGCACTTGCGGCGCTCATCGATCCGCCGCGCGCCATCACCAACCTGTGCGCTCTGGAATCCCTTGGTGCACTTGGCGAGTACGGCTTCTGCGACGCGCTGGATTACACGCGTCCCGATGCCGGCACACGCGTGGCCTTCGTGCGCGCCTATTTCGCGCATCATGTAGGCATGACGCTGGTGGCACTCACCAACGTGCTGCTGGCCGACATCTGGCAGGCGCGCTTCCATGCGGACTCGCTGGTGAAGTCGGTGGAACTGCTGCTCCATGAACGCATCCCGCGCCGGCTGGTGATGCAGGATGCGCAGGCCGTACTGCCCGAGGAGGAGCGTCCGCCTTCCGAGATGGAGCATCCGGTCGTGCGTGAAGTGGACACCGCCGTGCGCTCTGCACCGCGCGTGGCTTTGCTCGGATCGTCGCCGTACTCGGTGATGGTGACCCAGCACGGCAGCGGGTTCAGCCGCTACGAGTCACTGGCCGTGACGCGCTGGCGCGCCGATGCGACCACCGACAGCACCGGTCAGTTCTGCTACGTGCACGACGTGACGACGGGCCGGAGCTGGTCGGCCGCGCAGCAGCCGATGGATGTGCCCGCGACGTGGAGCAAGGCATGGCTGGCCTCCGATCGGGTCACCATGGTGCGCGTCGACGGCGACATCGAGACGAAGACCGAGATCACGGTCGTGGACGCGGACGCCGCCGAGGTGCGTCGCGTGACGTTGACGAACGCCGGTACCGAGACCCACGAGATCGAGCTCACGAGTTACGGTGAAGTCGCGATGACGACGCAGGCCGCGGATCTCGCACACCCCGCATTCTCCAACCTCTTCGTGGAGACGGAGTGGCACGAGTGGTGTACGGCGATCACGGCCACGCGCCGGCCGCGCATGCCCGGGGACCCGCGGCTCTGGTGCGTGCACGTGGTGGACGCCGGCCGCGATCGTATCGGCCCGGTGAGCTGCGAAACCGATCGTGCCCGTTTCATCGGGCGTGGCCGCTCGGTGCGGAACCCGCTCGTCTTGACAACGCCGGGCGCGCTTTCGGGCACCACTGGACCGGTGCTCGATCCGGTCTTCGCGCTGCGGACCCGTGTGAGTGTGGCCCCGGGTCAATCGGTGTCCGTCGCGTTCACCACACTGGTCGCCACGACGCGCAACCAGGCGTTCGAGCTCGCCGGTCGATATCACGATGCCCACGCGGCGCAGCGCGCGCTGGACTTTGCGTGGACGTCAACACAGATCGAGCTCCGCGAGCTGGGCATCACGCCGGCCAACGCCGCGGTCTTCCAGGAGATTGCCGCACAGCTGTTGTTCCCCGGCGGGTCGCTGGCGCCACCGGACGACGAGTTACGCCGCAATCACGGATCGCAACCCGTGCTCTGGAAGCATGGCATCTCGGGCGACAACGCGATGGTGCTCGTGACGATCGAGACCATGGATGGGTTGGCCACGCTCCGCGAGCTGTTCGCCGCGCACCGATACTGGCGTCGCCGCGGACTGATGGTCGATCTGGTGATCGTCAACACGCACACATACGACTACCTGCAGGAACTTCGCGACGCGATCAACGATGCCATGGTCGCCTCCAATGGCGCGGCCCCCGTTGACCAGCCGGGCGGTGTTTTCATCCGGCGGCGCGAGCTGTTTTCGTCCGCGGACTTCCTGATGCTCTCGGCCACGGCGCGCGTGCAGGTCGCGTGCGATGGCCGCTCGCTGACGCGGGTTCTGGCGGCAGCAGAGACCCGCCTGCGTGACGAGCAGCCGACATGGCCGGGACTCGCGACCCCGCGCGCCTTCGAGTGGGTCATTCCAACGACGACCCAGCCGAACGCGGACCGAGGCGGTCCGCTGCAAACAATCGTCAGGGCACTGCGCCCACTCTTTCCGCCGCTCATCACGCGCAGTACGCGCCCGATGCCAATGGCGCCGATGCGCCGCGCCGATGACCAGCCGCTGCGTTACGACAATGGCATCGGCGGCCTGGACGCGCGTGACAACTACCGCATCGAGGTCAGTGACACGGTATTACCGCCGGCGCCATGGTCGAACGTGATCGCGAACCCGCAGGGCGGGTTTCTGGTCACCGAGCGTGGCGCTGGCTGCACGTGGGCCGAGAACGCGTACTTCTACCGGCTCACGCCCTGGCACAACGATCCCGTGTCGGATCCCGTCAGCGACGCGCTCTACATTCGCGATGACGAGAGCGGCAACCTGTGGAGCGCCACGCCGGCTCCGGTCGACGGCGACGGCGCGTACCGCGTGGTGCATGGCGCCGGCTTCTCCACTTTCGAGCACGACCACGACGGCATCAGGACGCAGCTTCGCCTGGGTGTCCCGGACGGCGTCGCCGTGAAGGTGTCCCACCTGATCCTCACCAATGGCAGCACGCGTGCGCGGTCACTCACCCTCACGGCGTACGCTGAGTGGACCCTGGGTGCGCGGCGTGACGAGTCACAGTTCCAGATACAGACGCGGTATGCAAGTGAGCATGGCGCCATCTTCGCGCAGAATCACTTCGACCCGCTCTTCACCGAGTGGACGGCGTTCCTGTCGGTCAGTGAACCCGTGAAGTGCCATACCGCGGACCGTCTTGCATTTCTGGGCCGGCATGGCACCACGCGCGCTCCGGCAGCACTTGGTGAGCCCTCGTTGAATGGCGTGACAGGCGTCGGCATGGATCCCTGCGCGGCACTCCAGTTCACCGTGACACTCGCGCCGGGTGAGACGAGGCATGTGACCACGCTGCTTGGCGCTGCACGCACGGAAGCGGCAGCGCGTGCGACGATCGAGGCGCTGCGGCCCGCTCCGGTGGCCGCGCGCGCGGTGAGTGCGTCGATTGCGGCGTGGGATCAGCGACTCGGCGCAATCACCGTCTCGACGCCCGATGCGGCGTTCAATGCAATGATGAACAAGTGGTCGCTGTACCAGGCGCTCTCCTGCCGGATGTGGGCGCGCATGGGGCTGTATCAAAGCAGCGGGGCCTATGGCTTCCGCGACCAGCTGCAGGACTCCATGGCATTTTTGTACGCCGCGCCAGAAGTTGCGCGAGAACACATCGTGCGCGCCGCATCTCGTCAATTCGTCGAGGGTGACGTGCAGCACTGGTGGCATCCGCACAGCGGGCGCGGTGTGCGTACACGATTCTCCGATGACCTGGTCTGGCTGCCGTATGTGGTGGACCAGTACGTCAACGTCACAGGTGATGCCGCACTGCTGGAGGAGTACGCCCCGTTCATCACGATGCGCGCACTGGCGCCTGACGAGCATGAGATCTACGAGCTACCGACGGTGACGCACGAGCATGGCTCCATCTACGAGCACTGCCGCCGCGCGCTGCGCCGCGCCTGCACCACCGGTCCGCACGGGCTGCCGCTGATCGGCACCGGTGACTGGAACGACGGCATGAGTCGTGTGGGTGCCGAGGGTCGTGGTGAGAGCGTCTGGCTGGCCTGGTTCCTGATCCGCACGCTGCGATCGTTTGCCGTGCATGCCGACGCTCGGCAGGATGTCGCGGAAGCGGCGTTCATGCGCGAGTGGGCCGATCGCTACGCGGCGGCGGTCGAGGAACATGGATGGGACGGGGCGTGGTATCGTCGCGCGTATTACGACAACGGCAACCCGATCGGCTCCGCATCGAGCGACGAGTGTAAGATCGACTCCATTGCACAGAGCTGGAGCGTGATCTCGGGTGCGGCACCTGAGGAACGGCAGGCGCAGGCCATGGCGTCATTCGACGAGCAGCTGGTGCGTGAGGATGCGCGTCTGATCGTGC
Organism: Gemmatimonadaceae bacterium; assembly: GCA_014377535.1. Taxonomy (GTDB): domain Bacteria; phylum Gemmatimonadota; class Gemmatimonadetes; order Gemmatimonadales; family Gemmatimonadaceae; genus JACMLX01. Next base: position 21,222 of record JACMPK010000095.1, on the reverse strand, counting down.
TCCTCACGCCGCCGTTCGATGGTACGGCGGACGATCCCGGATATATTCGCGGCTACCTTCCGGGTGTGCGCGAGAATGGCGGGCAGTACACGCATGCGGCGCTGTGGGCCGTACTCGCGACGGCCATGCGAGGCGAGGCCGAGCGCGCATTCGAGCTGTTCCAGATGCTCAACCCGCTCACGCATGGCGCGACACCGGATGGCGTGGCGCAGTACAAGGTGGAACCATACGTGGTGGCAGCCGACGTCTACACGTCGCCGTCACACCTGGGTCGCGGTGGCTGGACCTGGTACACGGGATCAGCGAGCTGGATGTACCGCGTGGGCATCGAGTCGCTGCTCGGCTTCACCAAGCGTGGCGACCAGCTCACCCTCACGCCACGGGTTCCGGCGGGCTGGGCGAGCTTCCAGCTCACCTATCGTTTCGGGACGTCGACATACCGGATCGACGTGCGCGAGCCGTCGCAACTGCAGGCTCACGGCATGCGAGTAGTCGTGGACGGCAATGACGCGTCTGACGACGTGATCCATCTGGTGGACGACGGTCGGGTGCATGATGTGCTGATCCAACCGAAGGCGGGTGTGCTGGCGTAGCGGCGCCTGATCGGGGCTGTACTCTCAGCACGCGGCGCTACGACCCGCAGCCTGACTCAGGCTGCGGGTCGTGCTGCATGCTGCGACCACAATCGCGCGCACCGGGCCATCGAGCCTCTGGATGCGTCAGGCGACCGATAGGTCGGAAACTTCCCTCAGCTCTTTGCGCCGCTCCAGCTCTGCGAGCTCGCGAAGAAAGCCGTGCGCCTGCTTGCCCGTCATCGTCCACGGCTCGAAGATCTGCATGCCGGAGTGACGAAGCACGAGGGCCCGTCGCTGCGGCGTGAACGACTCGTCCCAGCTGATCATCTTCATGGACCACTCGATGAAACTGCGCACCTCGATAGGTCCGCACGTCAGAATCTCCGTTGACGAATGGCGCTCGTCCTTCACGATTCTGTTGTACAGCTGGTTGACCGCGACGCGCTTGCCCTCGATGGCCTCCAGGAACGCTCCGCCGCTGTAGCACAGGATGCCGCTGATCCCGTTCTTTTCGTTGTGCAACGAGGCCGATTCGAGAATCTGGCTGAGATCATCGTATCCGATGTCAGGACGTGCCACGCTGGCGTAGATCAGTCGGATGATTTGCATGATGTGAAGTTTAGGCCGGAACTTGCTGCGAGTTCACCATATGGCGCATGAGAATTCGCTTACGCGCGCCCGAATGGATTTCCGTGATGTGAGCCGTGCCACGGCACTGCCGCGCCGCCGTGCCTGCCACGCATCACATCGTTGCAGGCAGGCGGAAGACGGCGTGCGACAGGCCGTGCGTCACACATGCGGACATGCATGAATCCCGATCTCCTTCGTCGAGAAACCATGCGTTGTTTGCACCCGTCGTCGTTCGTGAGGCCAGGAGTTCAGCTTCTTCATTACCTGACCGACATTCATCGACAGGCGGCCCCCTCCCGTCGGCAGCTGGTCTCCCTCATCCACGACGGCAATGGACGATCTCCTTCGAGATTTTCTCACCGAAAGCGGCGAGAACCTCGGGAAGCTCGATAACGACATCGTCGAACTCGAACGCAATCCCGGGGATGTCGCGCGCCTGAACAGCGTGTTTCGAACGATCCATACCATCAAGGGCACTTGCGGCTTTCTTGGCCTCGCTCGGCTCGAGGGTGTGGCGCACGCCGCCGAGAACGTGCTCGACTCGCTGCGCGCCGGCCGCCTGCAGGTGCAGGCAGATCTGATCGGCGACATCCTTGCGGCAATCGACACGATCAAGTTCGTGCTCCTGCGCCTGGAACAGACGGAAACAGAGCCCGAGGGTGATGATGCGCCGCTGATCGCACGTCTCGAAACCTGGCTGGCACTGGACGGCAGGAGCGCACCCGCGCCGGACGCCGCTCCGTTCGCCGCCATGCCAAACTTGCCTGTCCTGCCGAACATACCAACGCAGGTTGCCTCGGGCATTCCGCTCGCGGCCGCCGCGAGCGTTGCGCCAGTGCTGGTGCCATCGACGTCGGCGCGCGCCGATGCACTCGCCGCGCCTGAGGCGAGCGCCTTCGTCGCGCACGACGGAGCCGAGCATCGGGATAACCGTCGCGATGGTCTCGATCGACGTGGGCAGGCCGATCTCGTCAGCGACGGTCGCCCGGGGCTCAGCGAAAGCACGCTGCGCGTCGGCGTGGATGTGCTGGACAAGCTCATGAACCTGGTCGGCGAACTGGCGCTGGGTCGGAACCAGCTGCTGCAGCTGACGACCTCGCAGGAAGAATCACCGTTCGCCAAGCCGGTGCAGCAGCTGGACCGTGTCACGACCGACCTGCTGGAAGCGGTGATGAAAACCCGCATGCAGCCGATCGGGAATGCATGGACCAAACTGCCACGCCTCGTGCGAGACCTTTCGCAGTCGAGCGGCAAGCAGATCGTGCTGTCCATGCACGGGGCGGAGACCGACCTGGATCGCCAGATCCTGCAGGCCATTCAGGACCCGCTCACGCACATGGTCCGCAACTCGGCCGACCACGGCATCGAGACCGCCGTTGCGCGCCGCGCCGCGGGCAAGCCGGAACAGGGCACCATCCGCCTCAGCGCACACCACGAGGGCGGCCACGTGGTGATCGAGATCGCGGACGATGGTGCCGGCATCAATGCGTCACGGGTGCGTCGCAAGGCGATCGAGCGCGGGCTGGTCAAGGCAGACGTGGCTGAGGCCATGCCAGATGCGCAGATCCTCCGCTACATCTTCGAGCCGGGCTTCTCGACTGCGGAACAGGTCACGAACGTCTCCGGCCGCGGCGTGGGAATGGATGTCGTCCGCAGCAACATCGACGCGATCGGCGGCACTGTCGAACTCTCGTCCCAGCATGGCCGCGGCACCACGGTACGCATCAAGATCCCGCTCACGCTCGCGATCATCTCGGCGCTGCTGGTCGGCACGGCCGGCGAGTCGTTCGCCGTGCCGCAGATCGGCATCGTGGAACTGGTCGGCGTGACCGAGGAGCAACGCGGCCTCGTTGAACACGTACACGGCGCGCAGTTTTACCGTCTGCGTGACACGCTGCTGCCGCTGGTGCACCTGCGCACGCTGTTGCGGCTCGAGCCGTGCGACGTGCAGGTGAGCTACAACATCGTGGTCTGCCAGGTTGGCGAGGCGCGCTTCGGTCTCGTGGTCGAGCATGTCTTCGACACGCAGGAGATCGTGGTGAAGCCGGTCGGCCGACTGATCAAGCATCTGCAGGCGTACGCGGGTTGCACGATCACGGGCGACGGTCGCGTGATCATGATCCTCGACACCGGTGGCATCGCGACGCTGGCGAATGTGGCCAGCAACGAGACGCGTGACGAGGTGGAACGCGCAGCGCACCAGGCGGCACAGGCACGCGCCGCCGCGCAGGCCGATGCGAAGGAAAGCGTGCTGCTGTTCGACGCGGGCTACCCCGCCCTCCAGGCCGTGCCACTGTCGCTCGTCGCCCGGCTCGAGGAATTCGCGCTGTCGTCACTTGAAGAGGCGGATGGTCGCTTCCTGGTGCAATATCGGGGCGCACTGATGCCCGTGGTTGCGGCAAACCCTGACATGGACCTGCGCGCCATGGACCCTCGGCCGGTCATCGTCTTCAGCGATCGCAACCGCACGCTCGGCGTGGCGGTGAACGAGATTCGCGACATCGTGGAGGATAGCCTGCACCTGCAGCGACGCGCGGCACGTCCAGGCGTACTTGGCATTGCCGTCATCGCCGGTCGCGCAACGGAGGTGATCGACACCGATCACTTCCTGCGGCAGGCAAATGGCGAGCTGCCCGGGCACGCCGCCGCGAACATCAGCGATGATCCCGGCAGACATCCGGCCGCATCACTTGCACCGGTGGCCGCCGCATGAGTCCCGCACTGTTGGACGGTGCCGTAGCTGCGAGCACCGAGCAGATGGAGTACGTCACATTCCGGCTCGCCGATCAATGGCTCGGCATTCCGGTCATGGTGGTGCAGGAAGTGTTGATCGCAATGCGCATCGCACGTGTTCCAATGGCACCGGAAGCGATCGCCGGCTTCCTGAATCTTCGTGGACAGATCGTGACCGCCATTGACCTTCGCACGACGCTGCGGCTGCCCAGCCGCGAGGCCGATGCCGAGGTGATGAACGTGGTCGTTCGCCATGAAAGCGAATTGTTCGCATTCATGGTGGATGAAGTGGGCGACGTCGTGTCGGTGCCCAACGACGCGGTGCAACCCACACCAGCGACGCTGGACCTGCGCTGGCGCACCGCCTGTACCGGCATCGTGCGCCGCGACGGCGGGTTGTTGCTCGTGATGAGTGTGCACGAAGTCCTGCGCCTGGACTACGCGTCAGGCTGAGAGCCCCCCGTGTGGCGGGCTCGATGTGCTGTACGCCGGGCGGCCACGCTTCGAACCGATTTTCCACTCCGATTTCACCACTCGTACCTTCAATGACCATGTCCAAGAACCGCATCGCAACGCCCGCCAGCCGTTCACCCAAGGCCGTCAGCACGAAGCGCGCTCCCGCCAGCGCAATCAAGCACATCAGCACTGCACGGAAGGCCGACGAGGAATCACCATTTGCCGCGGCCTTCGCCGAGTTCGAGTCGCAGAGCGCCGCGATTCACAAGGCCATGGCCGTGATCGAGTTCGACCTCGACGGCACGGTGCTGACGGCGAACAACAATTTCCTGGCGACGCTTGGCTACACGCTCGCAGAAATCCAGGGGAAGCACCACTCGATGTTCGTGGACGAGGGCCACAGAACATCGCCGGAATACCGTGCTTTCTGGGCGAAGCTCAATCGCGGCGAGTACGACGCCGGTGAGTACAGGCGCGTCGGCAAGGGTGGCCGCGAAGTCTGGATCCAGGCAACGTACAACCCGATCCGCGATCGCAGCGGCAACCTGGTGAAGGTGGTGAAATTCGCCTCCGACATCACCGAGCAGAGCGTCCTGATGGCCAATTATTCCGGACAGGTCGCCGCGATCAGCAAGGCAATGGCGGTGATCGAGTTCGACCTCGATGGGATGATCATCACAGCCAACGAAAATTTCCTGTCTGTGCTCGGCTATTCGCTCGACGAAGTACGCGGCAGGCACCACTCGATGTTCGTGGAAGAGTCGGAGCGCCACAGCGCGGAATACAAAGAATTCTGGGCGACCCTGAATCGCGGCGAGTTCCTGTCCAGTGTATACAAGCGCATCGGCAAGGGCGGAAAAACGGTTTACATCCAGGCGACCTACAACCCGATCCGGAGCCGTGACGGCCGCGTGATGAAGGTGGTGAAGTACGCGACCGACATGACGGCGACCGTGAAGATGCGCGCGGAGATGGAGCTGTTCAAGCCGATGGTGGAGTCGGCGAATGCGAACCTGATGCTGTGCGACCTGGACCTCAACATCAAGTACATCAACCCGGCCTCGCTTTCAACCTTGACGAGCATCGAGAAAAGCCTGCCGATCAAGGCCAGCCAGATGCTCGGCTCGTCGATCGACATCCTATTCAAGGATCCCGCGCATCAGCGCGCGACGCTGTCCACGGACAAGAACATGCCGCACAACGCGAAGCTCCGCGTGGGCAGCGAGACGCTCGACTTGAACACGGTTGCGATCTACGATTCGAACGGCACCTACGTGGGACCGATGATCAATTGGTCGGTGATCACGCAGAACGTGAAGATGGCCGATGACTTCGAGTCCACGGTCGCCGCGATCGCATCGGTCGTGAGCTCGTCGTCCACGGAGCTCGAGGCCAGCGCGCAAGGCATGGCTGCGTCGTCCGAGGAGACGACTCGCCAGGCACAGGCGGTCGCGGCGGCATCGGAGGAGGCCACGCGCAACGTACAGACGGTCGCCAGTTCCGCCGAGCAGCTCACCTCCAGCATCCGCGAGATTGCCAGCCGCGTGCAGGAAGCGTCGCAGATCTCGCAGGTCGCAGTGCGCCAGGCGTCGGAGACCACCGAGACGATGGCCAAGCTCGGCATCTCGAGCCAGGAGATCGGCCAGGTGGTCAAGGTCATCACGTCCATCGCGCAGCAGACCAACCTGCTCGCCCTGAACGCGACGATCGAGGCGGCACGCGCAGGTGAAGCCGGCAAGGGCTTTGCGGTGGTCGCAAACGAGGTGAAGGAACTGGCGCGCCAGACGGCACGCGCGACGGAGGAAATCGGCAGCAAGATCGCCGGTGTCCAAGCCGAGACTGCGTCAGCCGTCGCGGCGATCCGCGACATCGCGGGCGTCATCAGCAAGATCAACGAGATCTCCACGTCGATTGCCGGCGCAGTGGAGCAGCAGAATGCCGCCACCAGCGAGATCTCGCGCAATGTGGGCGAGGCGGCCCGTGGGACGGCAGAGGTGAGCTCCAGCATCTCCATGGTCACGATGGTGGCCGCCGAGGGCGGGCGTACCGCGGAGAGCATCCGCACGGCCGCCAGCGGCCTTTCGGTGGAATCCGAGCGCCTCAACGCCGCCGTCACGCGGTTCCTGCAGCAGATGCGGAGCATCTGATCATGAAGCGCATTCTCGTGATCGACGATTCCGGCACGATCCGCAAGGCGATCAGGCGGATCCTGGAAGGGCTAGGCTATTCGGTCACGGAGGCGGAGGATGGCGAGCAGGCGCTGCAACGGCTGAGCGCCGGCGAAGCCTTCGATGCGGTGCTGTGCGATATCGACATGCCCGTGATGGACGGCCTGTCGTTCCTCAGCGCGCTACAGGCGCGCCCCGCGCTGATGCCGCCGCCGATCATCATGTGCACCACGCACACCTCGTTCGACAAGATCCAGACGGCACTCACGCTCGGCGCGTCGGAGTACATCATGAAGCCGTTCGACGCGACGATCATCGAATCGAAACTCGAGGCATGCGGGGTGCAATGACGAAACCCGCCGATGCGATCCGCGTGCTGATCGTGGACGACAGCGCGGTGATCCGGGGTGCGCTGGGCCGGATCATTGACGCGGAAGGCGACATGCTCGTCGCTACCACCGCACCGAACGGCAAGGTGGCGCTGGACGCCCTGAAGTACACGCCGGTCGACGTGGTGCTGCTGGACGTCGAGATGCCCGAAATGGACGGCTTGACCGCGCTGCCGCTGATCCTGGCGCTGTATCCGGACACGCGTGTGATCATGGCGAGCTCGCTCACGCAGCGCGGCGCCGAGGTCACGATGCATGCATTGGCGATGGGTGCGGCCGACTTCATCTCCAAGCCGGCAGCGAAAACGGGATCGGCCACGCTCGCGGCCATCAGCGTGGAAATCGCGTCGAAGGTTCGTTCGATCGGGCGGTCGGCGCGTGGCGTGCGGCACCTGGTCAGTGCCGCCGCACATCCACCGGTGCCCGTGCGCACGGAACTGCTCGCGGCGCGCAGCAGCGATGCCCCGATACGCATTCTCGCGATCGCCTCGAGCACAGGGGGACCGAATGCGCTGTCGGACGTGCTGTCGGCGCTCCCGGCGGACTTTCCGCTGCCCATCCTGATCACGCAGCACATGCCGGCAGTGTTCACGGGATTGCTCGCCGCGCGCCTCGAGCGCGATACCGGGCGGCGTTGTGTGGAAGCGAAGGACGGCGACCTGATCAAGCCGAATTGCACGTATGTCGCGCCGGGCGAATACCACATGATCGTTCAGACGAACGAGGGGCTTCCATACGTGCGATTGACGCAGACACCGCCTGAGAATTACTGTCGACCATCGGCTGATCCCATGCTCAAGTCCATCGCCTCGATCTACGGCGCGTCGACGATGGCGATCGTATTGACCGGCATGGGCGAAGATGGACTTCGCGGCTGCAGGGAAGTGCACCAGCGCGGCGGTCGCATCATGGTGCAGGACGAAGCCACGAGTGTCGTGTGGGGCATGCCTGGCGCCGTGGCGACTGCGGGAATCGCATCGTCGATCCTCCCGCTGCCGAAAATCGGCGCGGCGATCATGACCCAGTGCGGTGTGACCGCGTGATCACTCCCGATGAGTACACGTTCCTTGCCGACCTGCTGAAGAAGCACAGCGGCCTGGCGCTGGGTCCCGGCAAGGAGTACCTGATCGAGAGCCGGCTGCCACCGGTCGCGGTGACATACGGACATGCCGACGTCACGGCGCTGATCGCCGCCATGCGCAGGGGTGCCCCGGCGCCGCTGGTCAAGCATGTCTGCGACGCCATGACCACCAACGAGACCCTCTTCTTCCGCGACAGCAAACCGTTCGTGGCGCTCGAGAAGGAAATCCTGCCAGCGGCGGCAAAGCGCGCACGCGAACAGAAGCGGCCCATTCGCATCTGGTGTGCCGCCAGCTCCACCGGCCAGGAGCCTTATTCAATCGCGATGATCGTGGCGCAGTCCGAGCACATGCTCGGCGGTGCAAAGGTCGAGATCACCGCCACCGACTACTCGGCGGCGGCACTGGCTCGCGCGAAGGCTGGTGTGTACAACCAGTTCGAGGTGCAGCGCGGGCTACCCGTCACGCTGCTGATGAAGTACTTCGCACCGGTGGCGGACGGGTTCGAGCTGAAGGCGGACATCCGCTCGCGGGTGCAGTACCAGGAGATCAACCTGCTGAATCCGTACCCCGCGCACTGGCAGTTCGACATCATTTTCTGCCGCAACGTGTTGATCTACTTCGACGTGCCGACGAAGAAGGACGTGATCGATCGCCTGGCGCGCACGCTGGTGAAGGGTGGCAGCCTGTTTCTGGGAGGCACGGAGAGCACGCTTGGCATCACGGACTCGGTGCAGCGCGTGCCGAACCATCCATCAGGCGTATTCTGCCGCGACGGCGATCAGGCCTTGATACTGGCGTCAGCCGCAGCCTGAAGCGGAGGCACGAGTAAAGGTGGCGCGCGACGGGAGAGGTTCACCGCCGCGCGCCACGCGCACCAACATGGTCTGCGCCGGTTCGCCCGAAGCGGCCGGCTTCCCCGACGAGAAGAGTCCGCGCACCCATGTAGGGGCAGGATGACGTGTGTGCTCCGTGACAGGGATGCTGCGGCCGACAGAAATGCGGCCGTGCTTCTGGCTGTCGTCAGCGGACCACGGGACGGTGAGCCAGCGCGAGGTAGTCAGCGTCAGGCAAAACCCGATGCCCTGAGCGACTGCCGGACAGCATCCTGTTGATGCACCACCGGTGACTTCGACGATACGCGTCGCGCGGCAGCAGTGTGACACCGGCTGACTACGCTCTTGCCTGGGAGTATTTCATGACTGACACAGCACGCGCGACTTCGGCAGCACTCGATGCGCTCGAGCCCACGCTGCTTCCCGATGGACCCATCATCGTGGCCTCGGACACGGGTCCCGATTCGGATGCCGCCTTCCCTGTCGCCGCGGCACTGGCAAGCCGCGCCGGCGCCGCGGTTCAGGCGCTGACCGTCGTCGAGGCGGTGACGGCGCCGATGTACGGGGTCGATGGCATGGTGGTATCGCTCGAGACCGCCGAGGAAGCCACGTCGTCGCGCCAGTCGGCTGCCGCGGCGCAGCTGCTGCGCATGGCGCCACGCGACGCGAATTGGCCGCTGCACGTGGTTTCCGGTGAGCCCGCACGGGAGATCGCAAAACTTGCGCATGATGCGAACGCACGCCTCATCGTGGTCGGGCGCGGACGTCATCACGGCATGGATCGCATACTCGGCGGCGAGTCGGTGCTGCGGTTGCTGCAGATCACCGATGCGCCGGTGCTCGCTGTCGAGCCCACACTGACCGCGGCGCCGCGACGCGTCGTGATCGCAATGGACTTCAGCATGTTCAGCCAGTACGCCGCACAGGTCGCGCTGACGCTGGCGGCACCCGATGCGCAGGTCTGGATGGTGCACGTCGGTCCGCCGTTCGACGAGTCGGTACCGTTCCTGAAAGATCGCGCCGTCGAGTACCGGGAATGGACGTCGAGTTCGTTCGGGGTGTCGATGCGCACGCTGCGCCGCGAGGGCATGCGCATGGAGACCGTGACGCTCACCGGCGGCGCGACGAACGAATTGGTGCGGTTCATCACGGAGCAGCAGGCGGATCTCGTCGTGACGGCCACGCATGGCTACGGCTTCTTCCGCCGCATGATTCTGGGCAGTGTCGCCGCCAACCTGCTGCGCAATGCGCCGTGTTCGGTGCTGATCGTGCCGGCGTCGGCGCGCACCATTGCGGCCGCCCGCGCGCGCACCGTGCCGAATACCCGCACGCGCACTGTCCGCGGCGATGCGATCGACGCGGAGCTGGCGGCGTTCAGCACGCGCAACGTCGGCCGCCGTTGCACGGTGGAAGTCGATCAGGCCGATCTCGGCGCGCAGGTGCTCGGACACGACCTGGGATTCGTGGGCGCGAGCTACGACCGGCACGCGTCACTCGTCTCGCTGATGTTCGGCACTTCCACGCTCAAGGGACTGCACCTCACGCACGCCATCCACGGTGCGACGGAGGTAGACCTCTCGAGCAATGCCGGCGGCGAGGATCAGGTACTGCGCATTGCCCATGATGGCGGACAGACGCTGGTGACGCTGACCTGAGCACGAATCCCCGGCGGTGCGGGACGGACGGGTAGCGGGCACCTGGACCGCAGCGCAGCTTCCGTGCACGCAGCCGCCGGCGGTACCACGCCGTGCCAACCCAGGTCTCAGCCCGTCATCATGAAGCACTCACGCATTCGCGTGGCCGCGCAGGCTACGCTGGTTTTGTTCGCGCTCTCGACATCCGCGGCGGCACAGGGCACACCCGACGCCACCCGGTCCGACTCTGCGGATGCCGTCATCCGCAGCATGGTGGGTCGACTGGATTTCGATCGGTACAAGGCGACCGTCAAGGGATTGACCACTTTCGGTGATCGGCGTCAGGGCACGGATCGCAACCGGGCGGCGGTGGACTGGATCGAGGCGCAGCTCAAGAGCTACGGCTGCACCAACACCGAGCGCATCACCTACACTTACGTCCCACCAGTGCCTGTCGCACGTGCGGCGGGCGCACCGTCGCCGACTGCACCGGCCATCAGGCGTGAACAGGGAGGCGGCCGCTCGCGCGGCATGCGCACGCGCACGGGTGTGAACGTCGATTCGCTGCGTCAGCCCGACGCACGACTGCGCGCCCTCAACGCGCAGCCCAGCACACCGGGCCAGCGACAGGAGGTGTACTGCACGAAGGTTGGCAGCACGCATCCCGAGGAGATGTACCTCGTTGGTGCACACATGGACGGACATGGCTGGGGCGAGGCCGCGAACGATGACGCGTCGGGTACGGCGCTGGTGATGGAGCTCGCTCGCGTGTTCAGCAGCCCCGATGTCGTCACCGATCGCTCGATCCGGTTCATTCTCTGGAACAACGAGGAGACGGGGCTCAATGGCGCGCGCGCTTATGTGGAGCAGCGCTTTTCGATGCAGGGCAAGGAGCTGCCGGCTGGCTCGGGCAAGTATCCAGAACCAAAGTGGCTCGGCATGATCCAGCATGACATGATGCTGTTCGACCACGGCATGCCCCGCCCCGACAGTTCAATTGCGCCGGAGCAGCGTCCCGAGGCTGACGTGAACATCGAGTTCCAGTCGAACTCGAAGATGGCCGCACAATCGGCGACGCTCGCCTGGTTCCTGCACGCGGCCAACGAGAAGTTCGCGACGGATTATCCGGCGCAGGTGGGCCCGCACATGACCAACACCGACTCCGGCCCGTTTCAGGATCTCGTCGCCGCGATCAGCCTGCGCGAGAACGAGCGCGGCACGCAGGTGGGCAGTGGCTGGGACCCGCACTGGCATCAGCCGACGGATGTGTTCACGACCTTCACCGACAAGGATTTCCGGCTCGGGCTGAACGCGGCGCAGACCACGCTTGGTGCGGTGGCGCTGCTGGTGGGTGCACGACTCGGGCGCTGATCCGACGCCGCGTGCGCAACGTCACGGGCAACGCGCCCCGGCATTCGTGCCGGGGCGCGTCGTGCATCATCGACCGATCCACAGGCCGATGCCGCTCGCCACGCCCAGCGCCACGAGGCCCAGCCCTGCCACGCGACGCAGGTCACGCTGACCCAGCGTGAGCGTCAGGCCGAGCTTCAGCATGGTGTTCGCCAGCATGCCGACGGCAATGGCGCGCGCCGCGAGCAGCACGTCTTCGTTGGGCATGCGCGCAATGGAGAACGTGAGCGCATCCATGTCGGTCAGGCCGAGCAGGAAGGCGGATGTCAGCACGCCGACAGTGCCGAATGTGTCGCGTGCCAGTCGCACGGCCACGATCGCGACCTGAAAGGCGACAGCCAGTTGGAGGGCCGCCTTGATGTTGAGCGGCGATCCGAGCGCGGCGGCGTCGTCGCCCTGTTCCGTGCGCGGCTGCCGCGAGAGCACCACTGCCAGCACCGCGAGCCCCACGACGAATGGCGGCGCCATGAATGGCAGCAGCGCAACCGCAACCGGTGCGCTGAGCACCGCGGTGGTCAGCACCACGCGCCCGACGAGCACCGTACACGCGGCGACGATGCCCAATCCGAGCGACATGGCCAGCGACGGTTCCCTGCGGCTGCGACGTGAGAACTGCAGCGTCACCGCCGTGCTGGAGACCAGTCCACCAAGCATGCCCATTGCCGCATAGCCTCGCGACGCACCGACCCAGCGCTGCAGCAGGAATCCACCGTAGTTCACGGCGCAGAAGATCAGCACCACGACCCACAACGACCGCGGATTCACGCCGCCCCACGGCCCGAAACTGCGGTCCGGCAGCAGCGGCAGAATCACCAGCGCGAGGACGGCAAACTGCAGCGCGCCGGTGAGTTCCTTTTCGCCGAGCCGATCCAGGATGTGATGAATGCGCTGCTTGCCGACCAGCGCCGCCACGACCAGTGTCCCGACGGCGGCGGCAATGGCGCGGTGCCCCATGCCCGCCATCGCGGCCAGCGCGAGCACGAGCAGTGCGGCGGTCTCCGTGGTGCCATCGGACGTCGCACCGGCACGACGGACGGTGACTGCGTATGCCGTGACTGCGAGCGCCCCGCCGGCCGCCAGCAGCACGAGACCCGCTGCCGCATACCCCTCGGCATTCAACTGCCCGCCGATGCCGCCGAGCAGTCCCAACATGAAGAACGTGCGGACGCCGGCGAACCGGGCGTCGGGGCCCTCAGTCTTGCCGCTCCGTTCGCGCTCGAAGCCCACCGCCAACCCGACCAGCGCGGCCACCGCAAGGTTCGCTGCGATGAGCATCTCGGGCGTGGTAGCCATGCGATCCCCGGTGTGTCGGCGGCACGCTGCGGAAGCGTTCCGTCGCCAGTGTCAGGCCCCGGCAGGCTCCGGTCGGCCAATGATGGCAAAGTCCTCGCGCCCACGCCCGTGCGCGATCTCCTCGTCCATTCGGGCGGCGAGGGCTGCCAGCATCGGCATGCCGCGATCGCCGGCGGTTTCCAACATCAACCGCATGTCCTTTCGCGCAACGTCCAGCGCGAAGCTCGGCTCGAACTCTCCGGTAGCCATCATCGTGCCGCGCATGCCGACCGGACCATTGAGGTTGGTCTTCGCGAGCATGTCGAGCACGCCGGTCCGCGGCACGCCTGCCGCGTCGGCCATGCGCATCACGTCGGCCAGCACGCCGACCACGGAGAGTGACGCGGCATTGCCGAAGAGCTTGTAAACGGCCGCAAGGTCCGGCCGATCGCCCACGTACCAGAGCTCTCCCGTCATCGCGGCGAGCGCGTCGCGTACGGAGTCCAGCCACTCCTGCGGGCCGGCGACCAGCATCATGCCCTTGGCTTGCCGCGCGGCACCCGGCCCCATCATCACCGGCGCATGCAGGTAACGAATGCCCGCCGCCCGCAGCGCCGCGGCCCTGACAGCCGTGCGCGCCGGAAGGTTGGTGGTGTGGTCAATGAGCAACGCATCGGGGTGCAGCGATGCCTGCAGGTCGCTGATGATCGCATCCACCGCATCGTCGTCCAGCAGCACCAGGTGCACCCGCTCCGCACCCGACACCGCCTCGGCCGGCGAGGCTGCGGCCGTGGCGCCGAGCGCCACCAGCGGCGCTGTCTTGGCCGCGGAGCGGTTCCAGACCACTACCTCGCATCCGCCGCGCGCCAAGAGTCCTTCAGCAAAACCGCTGCCCAGCAGGCCCATCCCGAGTACCGCTACCCGTGTCATCGAATAAATCCGGTGTGGAGTGTGAGTGAATCAGCGAGCACCACCGCGCGCATGGCGATGCCGTCGCTCGCGGGGCCTTTCCAGCATCAGATACTGTCGCAAGCTTCTCGCCACGCGTTGTCAACGGACATGCGCACCACAGTCGTGCGCCACGGCTCAGTCGACCAGAGCCCATTCGCAGTCGAGCGACCTGTCCGACACTGGAACGGGGTCGTCCGGCCGCGCGCCCTGCGCCAGCATGGACGCTGCGCGAGCTCGCACCCGACGGCGCTGACGATGCGGTGACCAATTGCTGATCGGCGCATCGCGCAATCGTCAGGATACCGGCGTTCCGCCGGTTTCGCACGCAGGCAACGTGAGCAACGCCGAGGTGCCTCGTCCCGGTTCGCTCTCCAGCGTCAGCGTGCCACCGTGAGCTCGCACAATGCCCTGCGCGATTGCGAGGCCAAGGCCTGCGCCGCTGCGATCGGTGCGCTTGCTCTGCCAGAAGCGGTCGAACACGAACGGCAGATCTTCCGGTGAGATGCCCACGCCGGTGTCCTGCACGACGACGAGAATCCCGCCCGAGCGGCGTAACGCGCGCATGCGTACATGCCCTCCCTCGGGCGTGAACTTCACCGCATTGCCCACCAGGTTCGAGAGTACCTGCGCAATGCGGTCCGCATCGATGGCCACAATCGGCAGCCCCGCCTCGAGCTCAGTCTCCAGCGCCACGCCGCGCGCGGAGGCCAGCGGCGCAAGCAGGTCCGCCGTGGTGGCCATCAACGGCCCAATGGCTTCCGGTTTCCGCGCAATGCGCAACTGGCCTCGCTCGAGGCGTGTCACGTCGAGCAGATCCTGAATGAGCGTGTCCATCTGCGTCGCGGCCTGCAGGATCACGCTCGCATGCTCGGCGGCGGACGGAGGCAGGCGTGTCGCGCTGGTGTCGCTTGGAATGTGCAGCAGCGCCGAGGCGAGCATCTTCACGGCGTTCACGGGGTTCCGCAGGTCATGCGACACGAGTCCCATGAGGTCGTCGCGGTCACGCACGGCATTCTCCGCATCCGTGAGCGCGCGCTGCACCAGCGCCCCATTCTGCCGCTGCTCCGAAACATCGCGCATCACGACAGCAAAAATCGTCCCCTCGGCGGTAGGCACGCGAGCGATCGCTGCTTCGGCCGAAAACTCATCACCATTCTTTCGCAGCCCGAAGATCAGTGATCGCTCGCCCATCCGGCGCGCGCTGCTCTCGCCGTGCCCGAACGCGCGCACGTGCCCATCGTGCTTTCCGTGAAACCGGCTCGGCATCAGCAGTGAAAGCGGCTGACCGACAGCCTCCGCCGGCTCGTACCCGAACATACGGCGCGCCCCATCGTTGAAGAAGCAGATTACCTGCGCTTCATCCACGCACAGAATGGCATCGGCAGCGATGTGCACGACGCGGGCGAGCACGTGATCGGGTACGGTCGCTATCGTCATGCACCGAATGGTAGCTCTCGTGCCACCAAAATATGTCCGGCATCGCCTGACACCGTTTGACTGCCCATCGATGCACTCTTGCGCCAGACCTGGAGGTCACCATGGACAACGACGTAATCACCGTGCTCCTCGCCGACGACCATGCGGTCGTCCGGTACGGGTTGAAGGCTGTCCTGCAGACCGCGCCCGACATCACGGTCATCGGCGAGGCCAAGAACGGTCGCGAGGCGGTGGATGCCGCCATGCGCCTGAAGCCCGACGTGGTGGTGATGGACCTGAGCATGGACATCATGGACGGCGCGGCCGCCACGCGCGAGCTGCAGCGTTTGACGTCGCCGGCACGCATCCTGATCCTCACCATGCACGCCGAGGACGAACACCTGGTCCGGCTGCTGGAGGCGGGTGCCAGCGGGTACCTGGTGAAGAACGCTGCCGATCGGGAACTGGTCGACGCCGTGCGGATGGTGGCGCGCGGCGACCAGTACCTTCGCCTCGGCGCAGTACGCGCGCTGGCAAAGGAACTGAAGAAGCGCGACCATCGTGCGGCAGAACAGTCGCAGTACGATTCCCTCTCAGATCGCGAGCGCTCCATCCTGCGGCTGATCGCCGCTGGCTACACCGGGCCCGACATCGGCGCGCAGCTCAACATCAGCGCCAAGACGGTGGACACCTACAAGCAGCGCATCCACGAGAAGATCGGCCTGGCGCACCGACCGGATTATGTGCGCTTCGCAGTCAGACTTGGCCTGCTCGACGAGGAAGTCCGGCCGTCAGGCGAACGCTGACAGGCAAGTCAGGAAATCCGGATGTCGACGCAGGGATTCCCTGACACTGCGGCGGCACCCTTCTTCAGAGATTGCATCCGTCATCAGCACGCGCGGTGTGGTGACCGTCTCCCCCGCCTCAGAGGTCTTTCCCTGTGACCGTCGCTGCAGTCGCCGCCCACCCGAGCGCGGTTACTCCGCTGGACGCTTTCTCGTACGACGACGACATCGTCAGGAAGTTCATGGTCGCCTGCGTGGCCTGGGGCGCCATCGGCATGCTCATCGGCGTGCTGATCGCGCTGCAGCTTGCGAATCCGGCCTTCAATCTTGGCCTGGAATACACGAGCTTCGGCCGGCTGCGGCCGCTGCACACCAACGCCGTGATCTTCGCGTTCGGTGGCAACGCCTTCTTCACCGGGTGCTACTACTCCACGCAGCGCCTGCTCAAGGCGCGCATGTACAGCGACGCACTCAGCAAGATTCACTTCTGGGGATGGCAGCTCATCATCCTCGCCGCCGCGCTGACGCTCCCGCTGGGCTTCACCCAGGCGAAGGAATATGCCGAGCTCGAATGGCCCATCGACATCGCGATCACGGTGATCTGGGTGGTGTTCGCCGTGAACTTCATCGGCACGCTGATCAAGCGCCGCGAGCGACACCTGTATGTGGCGCTCTGGTTCTACCTGGCCAGCATCATCACCGTCGCGCTGCTGCACATCTTCAACAACCTGGCCATCCCGGCGGGGCTGTTCAAGAGCTACAGCATCTACGCCGGCGTGCAGGATGCCTTCATGCAGTGGTGGTACGGTCACAACGCCGTCGCGTTCTTCCTGACGACGCCGTTCCTCGGCCTGATGTACTACTTCATGCCGAAGGCCGCCGAGGGACCGGTGTTCAGCTACCGCCTGTCGATCCTGCATTTCTGGTCGCTGGTGTTCATGTACATCTGGGCCGGTCCGCATCACCTGCACTACACGTCACTGCCCGAGTGGGCCTCGACGCTGGGCATGGTGTTCTCCGTGATGCTCTGGGCGCCCAGCTGGGGCGGCATGATCAACGGCCTGCTCACGCTGCGTGGCAGCTGGCACAAGGTCGTGAACGATCCGGTGCTCAAGTTCTTCGTGATCGGCATCACCGCCTACGGCATGTCCACGTTCGAGGGGCCCATGCTCAGCATCAAGAGCGTGAACGGCCTTGCACACTACAGCGACTGGATCATTGCCCATGTGCACACCGGTGCGCTGGGCTGGAACGGCTTCATCACGTTCGGCATGATCTACTGGCTGCTGCCGCGGCTGTTTCAGGCACCGCTGTACAGCAAGAAGCTGGCGGAGCTGCATTTCTGGATCGGCACCTTCGGCATCATCCTTTACGTCGTGGCCATCTACTCGGCCGGCGTCACGCAGGGGCTGATGTGGCGCGCCTTCGACGAGACGGGGCGCCTGATGTATCCGGACTTCATCGAGACGGTCGTGCGCCTGCTGCCCATGTATTGGGTGCGCGTGGTCGGCGGCTCGCTCTACGTGGTCGGCGTGTTCATGCTCGCGTGGAACATCTTCATGACCTGGCGCGCGCGTCCGGCCGTGTACACCGAGCAGATGGTGTTCGCCGCGCCGCTGGCCAAGCGGTGGTCCGAGCCCGTGATCCCGAAGCCAACGGGCGAAGGGCTCATCGGCTGGGTGCGCGCCATGCGCTACCACCGCAAGTGGGAAGCGATGCCGGTGCTGTTCTCGGTGATGGTGACCATCGCCGTCGCCATTGCCTCGCTCTTCGAGATCATCCCGACCTTCCTGATCAAGTCGAACGTGCCGACGATCGCGAGCGTGAAGCCGTACACGCCGCTGGAGCTGTACGGGCGCGACGTATACATCAAGGAAGGCTGCTTCAACTGTCACTCGCAGCAGATTCGTCCACTGCGCTACGAGACGGAGCGCTATGGTGAGTATTCGAAGCCGGGCGAGAGCGTCTACGATCACCCGTTTCTCTGGGGCTCGAAGCGCAACGGTCCGGATCTGGCACGCGAAGGCGGCAAGTACCCCAACCTCTGGCATGTCACGCACTTCAACAATCCACGTGACATCGTGACCGGCTCCCTGATGCCGGCGTATCCGCACTTCGCGAAGACGCCGATTCCATGGGCCGACATCCAGACGCGTGTCGGCGTGATGGCCATGCTGGGTGTGCCGTACGGAAATGCCGTCACGAACGCCGTGTCCATGGCGAAGAAGCAGGCGCAGGACGTGGCGACGGACATCGAGAAGAACGGTGGTCCCGTCGGCCTGCAGGACATGGAGATCGTCGCCATCGTCGCCTACGTGCAGCGGCTTGGCCAGGACATCAAGCTCGCTAACGCCGCGCCGCCCGTTGCAGCGCGCGCCACCACCACACCCGCTGTCGCACAGTCTGCGCGAAGGATGCTGCCATGAGTCTCACGGACCTGATGAGCGGCGCAGGACTCTCGCACTACGCCATCGTGGCACTCGTGATCTTCCTGGGCACCTTCCTCGCGCTGGCCGCGTGGATCTGGTGGCCCAGCCACCAGGTGTGGTGGCGTGAAGCAGCGAGCATTCCACTGAACGACACCACCTCCACGCCGCAGGAGCCCAAGTGACCGAACCGACGCAGGGCCGGAAGGAGGCTGCGGAGCGCGATCGCATCCTGGAACACTCGTACGACGGCATTCAGGAATACGACAACCCCATGCCGCAGTGGTGGGTCGTGACCTTCTGGCTCACCATCGTGTTTTCCGTCTTCTACTACCTGAATCCGTTCAACACTGGCGTCGGGTCGGGCATGAAGGCTGAGTACGACGCCGACATGGTGGCGTTCCGCGCGGCGCATCCGGCGAACTCCGGCGGTGGCAATGCGCGGGAGCTGCTGGCGGTAGTCGCGCGGAAGTCGGAAGTCGCGGAAGGCAAGAAGATCTATGCCGGCAAGTGTGCGGCCTGTCATGCCGCTGATGGCGGCGGCATGATTGGTCCCAACCTGACTGACAATGCCTGGATCCACGGCGGCACGATCGACTCGATCTACGCCACCGTGAACAACGGCGTGCTCGCGAAGGGCATGCCCGCGTGGGGCAAGCTGCTCAAGGACGACGAGATGCAGGAAGTCGTCGCCTACGTCTGGACGTTGCGCGGCAGCACGCCCGCCAAGCCGAAGGCAGCCGAAGGCGTGGTCGCCGCACAGTGACCGTGCCTCGGGCCGCTGGCCGCGTCCTGCCGACGCTGAACGAGGATGGATCGCGGCACTGGATCCGTCCCCGTCTGTCGACGGGCGCGTGGTGGACGCGACGAAGAGTCGTCGGCTACTCGTTGATCGCGTTCTTCATCGGGCTGCCGCACCTGCGCTGGATGGGCAAGCCGCTCATCCTGCTGGATGTGCCGCGGCGCGAGTTCACGCTGCTCGGCAACACCTTCCTGCCCACCGACACGCTGATCCTGATGCTGCTGCTGGGCAGCGCGGTGATCGCGATCTTTCTTTTCTCCGCATTGTTCGGCCGCGTCTGGTGCGGGTGGGGCTGTCCGCAGACGGTGTACATGGAATTCGTCTTCCGGCCCATCGAGCGGCTGCTCGAGGGCGGGCGGAGCGGGTCGCTGGCCATGGACAAGGCGAATGGCGTGATGTCACCGCGCCGCATCCTCAAGTATCTCATTTACATCCCCATCAGCCTCGTGCTCGCGCACACGTTCCTGGCGTACTTCGTCGGGACCGACACGCTCCAGCAGTGGGTGCAGCTGTCGCCCTACGAACATCCGACGCCATTCCTGGTGATGGCCGTCACGACGCTGCTGATCTTCATCGACTTCGGCTGGTTCCGCGAGCAGACCTGCCTCATTGCATGCCCGTACGGACGCTGGCAGGCGGCCCTGATCGACAAGCGCTCACTGATCGTGGCCTACGACGCCGTGCGGGGCGAACCGCGACGCGCCGGCAGCAATCGCGAGCACGCCGGCGACTGCGTGTCGTGCAACGCCTGCGTGGTGACCTGCCCCACCGGCATCGACATCCGCAACGGCCTGCAGATGGAGTGCGTGCACTGCACGCAGTGCATCGATGCCTGCGACCATGTGATGGTGGCGCTGCACAAGCCCAAAGGCCTCATCCGCTACGCATCGCAGGAAGGGCTCGCCGGCCGCGACAGTGGGGCGATGCGGCCTCGCGTGGTGATCTATTCCATCGCGCTCGCCGTGTGCCTGGGCGCACTCGCGTTCACGCTGGGCACACGCGCCGATGCGGAAGTCACGCTGCTCCGCTCCAGCTCCGAGCCGTATCGCATGGAGGCGGATGGGCGCATCGCGAACCAGCTGCGCGTGAAGATCGTGAATCGCTCCAATGCCCCGCAGCAGTACTCCATCACGGTCGACGGCTTGGAGGGTGGCACCGTCATCGCCCCCGAGCTGCCGCTCACCGTGGGCGCCGGTGCACAGCGCACGACCAGTCTCTTCCTGCTTGCGCCATTCACCACGTTCACCGACGGCCGCCGGCCGGTCACGGTGCGCATCAGTGATGCGCACGGCTTTGCGCGCGACATGCCGTTCGTGCTGCTTGGCCCCACCCGCATCGCGCCGGCCCCGACACCATGAAGCTCAACTTTGCTGGCGTGCAGCGGTGGCCCGTCGCGATCGTCACCGTGCTGCTCCTGCAGGTCGGCTTCGGCATCTGGATGGCGCGGACGGCCAACAACGACCCGAACTTCGCGATCGAGCCTGACTACTACAATCGCGCCGTGAACTGGGATTCCACCATGGCGCAGTCACGCCGCGACAAGGCGCTGGGCTGGCAGGCTATTGCCTCGCTGACCCGTGACACCGGCCGCGCGGCGGCATTGCGCGTGGTGCTGGTGGATGCGGCAGGCCGGCCGGTCGCGGCCGACTCCGGACACGCC
>JACMPK010000094.1 GCA_014377535.1 Gemmatimonadaceae bacterium | reverse complement strand
TGCTGCAGGACGCTGCCGAGATCCTGCGCAGTGCGGTACGCAGCGCCGACTTCGTGGCGCGGTATGGCGGCGAGGAATTTGTGGTCGTGCTGCCCGAGACGTCGATCGAGGGCGCCATGGTATTCGCCGAACGCCTGCGCGAGTGCGTCTCGGTCGCGAGTTTCGCTGGCGGCCCCGGTGTGTCGCTCACACTGTCCGTCTCCATTGGCGTGTCGCTGTTTCCCGGGCCGCGCATCACGTCGGTGGACGACCTGCTTGCTGCGGCCGACGCAGCGCTGTACCGCGCCAAGCGCGACGGTCGGAACTGCGTCCGGTACTGAGCCGCAGTTCCTTGCCTGCGTCGTTCAGCGGCTGGAGCGCAGGGTGATCGTTTCCTTCTTGCCGTTGCGCAGGATCTCCAGGCGCTGAGCGCGACTGCGATCGAAGCTGATGTCGAGTGTGGTACCGTCTCGAACCGCGCGACCGTCGACTGTGAGGATGACGTCGCCGGCCTTCAGCGGCTCCCAGTCGTCACGCGTCCTCACGACCAGCGCTCCATTCTCGCTTCCGCGTCCGAAGCGCTGGGCGAAGTCATCGTCGACCGCGGCGAGTGTCAGGCCGTCCAGCACGAGTGTGGCGCCGTCGGTGCGGCCGCGGATGGTGCCGCGTGTTCGCGCATCGTCGTCACGATCACGCGCTTGCGCACCGTACTCGCGTGCACGAGCGCCAGCCTCCCGTGCGCGCTCGCCGTCAGCACGCGACCGGGCCATCGCATCGCGATCGCCGTCGTCCATCCACACCCGCATGTTCGAGTTGATGTTGTCGCGGATGTCGTTGGCCATGTTGCCGAAGTCGCCCATGTTGATCGTCCAGCCGCGTTCGCGAGCGGGCGTCACGTTCACCGTGCGGCGGCGGCCTTCGGAGAGCACCTCGAGCCGCACAGGCTGCGAGTCGCGTGCGGACTCGATCGCGCGGCGGAACCGCGACACGCGTGCCTCCACGCCATCGCGGCTGCCGGCATCAACCGTGGGCACGCGGAGATCGGTGCCGTCGATGCTCACCAGGCGATCACCTTCGACGAGACCTGCCGTTTCCGCGGCACTGCCGCTCGTGATGCTGATGATCAGCAGGCCGGCGGTATCACGCATCGAGCCGCGCTGCGAGAAGCCGAGCCCCACCGAACGACGCCCCGTGGTCATCGAGCGCAGCGTGCGCGCCATTGCCGACTCGGAAAGCACGATACGCTTCGTCTCGCGGCGGCCGGCGGTCAGGACGATGAGTTCGACGGTCTCTCCGGACTTCTTCGCGGCGAGCGCGCGGCGGAGCCGGCTCTCGGGGAGGCGTTCAGCGGCGGACTCGCCGAGGTCACGCGGTTCGAGACGGAGGTCCACGCCGTCGATGGAGACGAGTCGTGCTCCGCGAATGATGCCAGCCTTCGCTGCCGGCAGGCTGTCGTCGACACCGTCGATCAGCAGGCCGAGTGTATCGGCGGGGCCGGTCGAGGCGCGGGGCGTGACGCCGAGATAGCCGCGATCCGCGGTGGCGGCGTTCAGGTAGAAGGGCGCCGGTACCGGCACTGGCCGCGGGACGGCCGGTCCGTCGACCTGGGCACGCAGCGGCATCGCGCCGAGCGGCGCGAGTAGGGTGATCAGGCCAAGTCGTGCGACAGCGTGTGCGGTGTGCAGTGAGGTCATCGTCAAGTTCTCCGTCGTTCAAGCTGCCAGCGCGACATGCGCGGGTCAGTGAATCGGCTGTCAGACACCGACCGGCGGGATAATGGTTGCCGATCTGTCCTGCTGCTCCCGCAACGGTGCAGAACATTTCATCTTAGAACCGCACCGCCGCAGAACCGCACAGCCGCAGAACGACCGTTTGGCGTGTGCTGCCCCGCTGCTCAGCCTCGCACGTGGGCGCGGAGTGCTTCGTGGACAGCGACGGTGAGTGCCGCTCCCCGATTTGGTCAGAGGCTGCGATGCCTTTGAAACGGTAGAGCAGAGCCGACCGCCGCATGGTGATCTGCGGCCGTGCAACCGTCAATGGAATGCAGTTCCGCGGCGGTTGCAGTGCAGCATCGAGATCCAGATCCCAGTTTCGGCGACAGGGGAGCTTGCTCAGACGACGATGCTGAGCAGCCGCCCCGGCACGTAGATGATCTTCTTCGGTTCGGTGACCACCAACTTCGCGATGACGGGATCCTGCAGCGCTGCCGTGTAGACATCGGCTTGCGTGGCGTCCTTGCCGACCTGCACGGTGCCGCGTGTCTTGCCGTTGACCTGCACGGCGATCGTGAGCACGTCGGCGACGAGCAGGGCGGGATCGTAGGTGGGCCAGCCGCTGTCGAAGATGGACGTCGTGTGACCGAGCTGTTCCCAGCAGGCCTCGGTCATGTGCGGCGCGAAGGGGGCGAGAAGCTGCAGCAGTGGCTCCACCTCGGCGCGGTGCACCGTGCGCTCGCTGGCGCGCATCGTGTTGACGTATTCCATCATCGCCGCGATCGCCGTGTTGTAGCCCAGTGCCGGCAGGTCGTCGCCGACCTTCCGGATGGTCGCGTGCAGCTTGCGCAGCACCGTGGCGTCAGGCGCACCGTCGGCCGTGCATTCGTGCACCGGGCCCCAGATGCGATCCAGGAAGCGGCGCACGCCGGTGATGCCGCTGTCGCGGTAATCGCCGCCTTCCTCGTAGGGGCCGAGGAACATGAGGTACGTGCGGAAGCTGTCGGCGCCCCAGCGGTCGATGAGGTCGTCCGGGTTCACCACGTTGCCCTTCGACTTCGACATCTTCGCGCCGTCGCGAATGATCATGCCGTGGGCGCGGAAGCGCGTGAACGGCTCCTCGAAGTCGAGCAGGCCCGCGTCCTTCAGCGCCATCGTGATGAAGCGGGAGTAGAGCAGGTGCAGCACCGCGTGCTCGTTGCCGCCGATGTAGGTGGTGACCGGCAGCCACTTCCTCGTGAGCGCGGCGTCGAACGGCACGTCGGCGCGATCGGCGCTCGGGTAGCGCAGAAAATACCAGGCGCTGTCCAGGAAGGTGTCGCTGACGTCGGTCTCGCGACGTGCCATGATGCCGCACGTCGGGCAGGGCACGCGATACCACTCGTCATGACGCGCGAGCGGCGAGATGCCGCTATCGTCGGGACGGAAATCGTCGATCAGGGGCAGCACGACGGGCAGCTGGTCTTCGGGTACCGGCACCGGGCCGCAGCTATCGCAGTAGATGATCGGGATTGGCGGACCCCAGTAGCGCTGCCGCGAGATGCACCAGTCGTTGAGGCGGTAGTTCACGACCGGCGTGGCACTGCGGCGCTCCTCGAGCCACGCGACCACCGCCTTCTTCGCCTGCGGAACCGGCATGCCCGAGAAATGACCCGAGTTCACCAGCAGGTCGGCGTCGCTCTTCGCCGCGTACGCTTCGGTGAGCGGCGCGTGTGCATCGTCGTCGGCACCGGCGACCACGCGCACGATGGGCAGGGCAAACTTCTCCGCGAACTCGAAATCGCGCTCGTCGTGACCCGGTACGCCCATCACGGCACCGGTGCCGTATTCCATCAGCACGTAGTCGGCGACCCAGACCGGGATCGGCTGACCCGTGGCCGGGTTGATGGCGACGGCGCCGGTGAAGACGCCGGTCTTCTCCTTGTTCACCTTCCGCGAGACGACGTCCCGCGTCCTGGTGCGCTCCAGGTAGGCGTCGACCGCGGCGCGCCGGGCGGGCGTGACGATCTCCGCCACCAGCGGATGCTCGGGGGCGAGCACGACCCATGTGGCGCCGAAGATCGTGTCGGGGCGCGTGGTGAACACCGTGACGTCGTGCGCGTTCGCGACGCGGAAGGTGACGTGCGCGCCGTCGCTGCGACCGATCCAGTTCCGCTGCGCCTGACGCGTGGTCTCGCTCCAGTCCAGCGTCGCGATGTTGTCCAGCAGGCGCGGTGCGTATTGCGACGTGCGGAAGAACCACTGTTCCAGCAGGCGCTGCTCGACGAGCGAGTCACAGCGTTCGCACTGTCCATCCTTCACCTGCTCGTTGGCCAGTACGGTCTTGCAGCTGGGGCACCAGTTCACCGCGGCGGCCTTCTTGTAGGCCAGTCCCTGCTTGTAGAGCTGCAGGAAGAGCCACTGCGTCCACTTGTAGTATGACGGGTCGCTGGTGACGACTTCCTTGCTCCAGTCCACCATCAGACCGGCGCGGTGCAGCTGCCTGCGGAAATTCACGACGTTCTGCGGCGTCAGCGCTGCGGGATGCGCGCCGACCTTGATCGCGAAGTTCTCGGAATGGATCCCGAAGCTGTCGAAACCGATTGGTTCAAATACAGTCCGGCCCTGCAGCCGCTGGAACCGACCATGGATGTCGGCGCCCGTGAAGGCAAAGAGGTTGCCGATGTGGAGCCCCTCCGCAGACGGATAGGGAAACATCATCAGCTGGTAATACGGATCGCCGCCACTGGCGAGGTCGGGCGAATTCGTCCCGCGATCGGCCCAGCGTTGCTGCCAGGTGGCTTCGATGGCGGCAGGATCGTACGCGGGCGTGTCGGGCGGGGCGGGGGTGTCGGACATCGGCAGGGTCTGGATGCCTGGTGGCATCGATCGGTTCGGCTCGTTCATTGCGCGTGCGCGTCTCTCCCTAACTTACCCGCGTGCCGTCTTCCACTGAAAGCGCAGCGCGCCTCGCATGCAGGGCATTGAGATGCATCGCGTCGGCGGGAATGCTCGGCTGCGGACAGGGTGCAACTGATTCCACACCGCCGCTGCCGCTGACCGCCGTCGCGCGAATCGTCATCGACACACCGGCCGACACCGTGCTGCTGGGCGATTCGCCCATGGCGCGCGCGCGTGCCGTGAACCGAGAAGGCACGGTGCTGGAGGTCGCGCCGCCGGTGTGGTCGTCGACCGATTCCAGCGTGGCGGTCGTGAGCGATGGTGGCGTGGTGCGCGCCCGGAATGTTGGCACGCTGCAACTCACGGCACAGGCAGGCGGCGTAGTCGGCACACGAACGATCCGCGTCGCGCCGCGCGCCGTGCGCGTGCGTCTCATGGCACCGGATACGATCAGCATCACCGACGATGCGGCGCTGCTGGTCGAGGTCGAGACAGTGGCCGGCGTGCGACTCGCTGCGGCCGTGCCGCGGCTGGCCGTTGCGGATACGATGGTCGCGCAGTTGCTCAGCGTCACCGCGGGCCGCGCCAGCATCCGCGCAATCGCTCCCGGCACAACCGACCTGCTGGCGATCATCGGGCGCGACACGACGCGCCGGCGATTCGTGGTGCGGCTCGCCGCACTCCGCGCCTTGAGCGTGAAGATCGAGTCGCGCGTGGCGGGGCTTGGCGACAGCGTGCCGTTCGAGCTCGCCGCAATGGACAGCCTGGGACGCAACGTCACCACGGCGGGCACCATCGTCACCACCGAACCGTCAGGCCGCTTCGTGGTGCGACGCGGCCACCTCGTCGCGGTGGGCCTGGGCAGCGTGGTGGTACGGGCGACGAATGGGGCGCAGGTCGCCTTCGATACACTGACGGCGCAGGGTCCATCGGAATTCCTGCTGGACATCGTGGATGGTGATGGACAGAACCCGCTGCCGCTGCGCCTGCTGACGAGCATGGAGCGGGTGTCGATGAAGTGGCGTCGTGCGCTGCGCGGAG
>JACMPK010000093.1 GCA_014377535.1 Gemmatimonadaceae bacterium | reverse complement strand
TTTCCCATTTTCCTGGGTGCACAGGCGAAACCTGATGCACGCATCGAGATGCTGTAGGCCGAGCTGGCCCGCAGCATCGGCGGCCCGGCGCAGCTCGCGCAGCAGATGGTGGACCAGGTCTTTTCGTTCGGTGAACTCGGCATGCAGGAAGTCGAGACCTCGAAGTACCTGACCGGTGTGCTGCAGCAGAACGGATTTACCGTGGAGCGCGGCGTGGCCGGCATGCCGACCGCATGGGTCGCGAAGTGGGGCAGCGGTTCGCCGGTGATCGCGCTCGGCTCCGACATCGACGGCATCCCGCAGGCCAACCAGAAGCCGGGCCTGAGCGGTCGCATTCCGATGATCGCCGGCGCACCGGGGCATGGCGAAGGCCACAACAGCGGCGTTCCGCTGAACATCATTGCGGCGCTGGCGGTGAAGGACATCATGACACGCGAGAAGATGTCCGGCACCATCGTGCTCTGGCCCGGTGTGGCCGAGGAGCAGCTGGCGAGCAAGGCGTACCTGGTGCGGGCCGGCGTGTTCAACGGCGTCGATGCCAACCTGTTCGCGCATGTCAGCGACGAATTCGGCATCTCCTGGGGTGACGAGTCGGCGCTGACGCTGATCTCGGCCCAGTTCAAGTTCAGCGGCACTGCTTCGCATGCTGCAGGGGCGCCGTGGCGTGGCAGGAGTGCGCTGGACGCCGTGATGGTGATGGCCAATTCGTGGGAGTATCACCGCGAGCACATGGAGCTGGCGCAGCGATCGCATTACGTGATCACCGATGGTGGTGACCAGCCAAACGTCGTGCCCGCGACGGCGTCGATCTGGTTCTTCTTCCGTGAGCGCGACGTGGAGCGCGTGACGAAGATGTTCGAGGACGCAAAGGTGATGGCGCGCGCCGCGGCCGCTGGCACCTTCACGGTACTCGACACGGTGCAGGTGATCGGCTCGGCGTGGCGACCGCACATGAACAAGCCCATTGCGGAGGCCATGCAC
The DNA here is from genome assembly GCA_014377535.1 of Gemmatimonadaceae bacterium. Classification (GTDB taxonomy): domain Bacteria; phylum Gemmatimonadota; class Gemmatimonadetes; order Gemmatimonadales; family Gemmatimonadaceae; genus JACMLX01. Next base: position 8,974 of record JACMPK010000093.1, on the reverse strand, counting down.
CGCAATGCGCAGCGCGTGGGGATGCCAGCGTGGAGCGCCGACGACCAGGTGATGGCGAAGGCCGTGCAGCGTCTCATGCAGCAGCCGGACAGCGGCCTGACGACGAAGGTCGGCCCACTGCGAACACCGACCGACACACCGGCGGGCGGCACCGGCAGCGACGACATCGGCGACGTGACCTGGACGGTGCCGAGCGTGACGCTGTACTACCCCAGCAACATTCCCGGAACGCCGGGCCACAACTGGGTGGATGGCATCGCGATGGCCACGCCGATCGCGCACAAGGGTGTGGTGGCCGGCGCGAAGGTGCAGGCCATGACGCTGCTGGACCTGATGCTGCAGCCGGTGCTGGTCCGCGCGGCGAAGGACTACTTCGTGAACGTGCAGACGAAGACGGTGAAGTACCGTCCGCTGATGGCGCCGAGCGACCAGCCGGCGATCTGGCTGAACGCGGAAAAGATGGCGCGTTATCGTGAGCAGATGCGGCCGTTCTACTACGATCCGGCCAAGTTCGCGACGTATCTGGAGCAGCTGGGGATCACGTATCCGGGCGTGGCGCCGGTCGTGCCGTAGTCATTTTTTCTCCGTTGCTCCGTTGCTCCGTTGCTCCGTTATTTGTGGCCTGCGACGTCAGGTCGGTGCAGGGCAGCCATCCGAACTCTTTTCACGCGGAGACGCGGAGGCACGGAGGAACAAACAGCGCGGCGAGGGAACCGCGCGAGCTTTCACATTCAGGACATTGTGAGAACTACGCGGACGTTCGTGCAGTTTCCACAGCTTCTTGTGTTTTTGAATCGTGCACCGTTGGCAACTCTTCGCGGAGAGTCTCCGTGCCTCCGCGCCTCCGTGTGAGGGGAGTGCAGTTCCGCTGCGCGTGTAGTTCGCCGGCTCGTGCACGGAACGAGACTACTGGATGGTGGCCGGATCCATCCACATCACCTCGAAGTGATGCCCCTCCGGCGTGCGGAAACTGGTGCCGTACATGAACCCATGGTCCTGCGCCGGCATGGCCGGTGTTGCGCCGGCCGCAAAGGCCTTCCCGGTCAGGCGATCGACGTCGGCGCGGCTCTCGCACGAGATCGCGTACATCGCGCCCGTTGTGCGCGTGTTGTCGGCTGGCTCGCGGTCGGTGAAGCGGCGGAAGAAGGCGTCGGTCAGGAGCATGAAATACGTATTCTCCGAGACGATCATGCAGGCCGCGTTGTCGTCAGTGAATTGCGGGTTGAAGGTGAAGTCGAGGGCGCTGAAGAACGCCTTCGACTTCTCGAGGTCGTCGACACGGATGTTGACGAACAGCTTGCGCGGTGCGGTCATGATCGGGCTCGGCGTCAGAGTGATTGGATAGACGACTGCGACAGAGAGTTAACGCGGCAAGAAAGCCGCGCCAGCTTGTACTTCTAGAAGCTGTGGTACCTGCGCAGACGTTTACACAGTTTCCTCAGCTTCTTGCGATGGCAATTCGTGCACCAGCGGAAACCGTTCGTGAGGATTCTCCGTGCCTCCGCGACTCCGTGTGAGGGGAGTGCAGTTCGCCTGCCGCGAGCAGTTCGCCAGTCGCGAGCAGTTCGCCTTCCGCGAGCCGGACCTCAGATCTGGGAACAGGACGCCGGTACGAGAAACCGGCTCGTGATCCTGGAGACAGTATCCGCATATTGCGGATCAGTACTCAGCGCCTTCCACGTCGGATGAGCGCCGAACGCCTTCCACGCCGCATCGGCCGCCGCGCGATCCGGCGTGCAGAGCATGTAGGTGAGCTGCGGCAGGTCGCGGCCCGCGAGGGCCTGGCCGTAGAAGACTGGCGACTGACCCAGCGCCTTCATCAGCTCGATCTCTCCGGCATTGAACATGGCAACCTTCTTCAGCGCCTTCAATTCTGAGTAGCTCTCGTAGATGCGCAGCTCGAAAAGGCGCGACTGGTTGCCGGCGGTCATCGTCGGCAGCGTGAGGCGCGGCATGCCGGCAAAGGCGAGGAAAATCCAGCTGTCGATACGGTCGAAGCCGGGATTCTTCGTGGTCGGTGACGTGAGGTAGTCGGTGCCGGCCGCGATGACGGCGGGATCGGTGTTGACCGCCGCATTCACCGCACCGATCGACTCCATCGTGCGATGCGCCATCAACACCCAGACCGCCGGACCGTCCTTCGCATCAGGCTCCGTGAAGACCCCGACATTGCGGACACCGCGCCTGTTCAGTGCCGGAATCAGCGCCTGTTCCAGGTACGCGTCGAGCAGGGTGTGTGGCGCACCGGGCTTGAGCCGGTAGGCGCGCAGCTCGTAGTACTCGCGAGCATCACGCCCCGCGTCGGCGGCCGCTGCCAATGGCGGAAGCGCAGCGGTGGCGGCGGCGATGGCGGCCGTCGCCACGAAGGTGCGGCGATCGATGGTCATGAAACGGGCACGGAAAAGGGATGAGGACCGCCGCTGGAGCAGGCGCGGCGGGAACGCGGTGCACAATGACGATACTCGGCTGCGGCGGTGTGGGGGAGTGAGAACATGCTGAAGGGTCATGGCGCGTGAACGGGCCTCTAACGAGGTTGTGAGCGCGCGCACTGCGCGCCTGTCCTGCTCACGCCTGCTCCCCGCGCCAGGAACGCACATGCCAGTTTCCCGTCGTCATGCCTTCACGCGTCGCTCGACCGTCCGGCGAGCCGCTGGCGCGATCACGATCGCGCTGTGCGCGGCTGCCACCGTCGATGCACAGCCGAAGCCGCGCGAGCACGACCTGCGTCTGCCGATCGGCGGCACGCCCGGGCGGTTGAACGCAATCACCGACGTTGCGGGTGTCGAAGTCGGGCAGGTGACGCTCATCTCGGGCAGCGGGAAGCTGGTGGTGGGCAAGGGGCCCGTCCGCACTGGTGTCACCGTCGTCTTTCCGCGCGGCCGCGAGAACGCCGATCCAGTGTTCGGCTCATGGTTCGCGTTGAACGGCAATGGTGAGATGACCGGCACGACCTGGATCCAGGAGAGCGGCTATCTCGAGGGACCGATCGCGATCACCAACACGCACAGCGTCGGCGTGGTGCGCGATGCGATCATCCGCTGGGAAGTAGCGCGCCGGAACGTGCTGCAGCCCTGGTGGCTTCCAGTCGTGGCGGAGACGTATGACGGAGGCCTGAACGACATCAACGGCTTCCACGTGACGACGGAGCATGTGCTCGCAGCACTCGACAGTGCGCGTGGCGGGGCCGTGCGCGAAGGCGTCGTGGGCGGCGGCACCGGTATGGTCTGCCTGGGCTTCAAGGGCGGCATCGGCACGGCATCACGCCAGCTTACGGCGGAAGAGGGCGGCTACACGATCGGTGTGCTGGTGCAGTGCAACTTCGGCGCGCGCCGCGACCTGCGCATCGCCGGCGCACCGGTGGGCGAGGAGATCACCGACCTCTCGCCGTGCATTGCGAACAGCGCCCCGATTCCTGCCGGCTCACGGGCACGCCGCGCCTGCACGACGCCCGCTTCGCGCGGCAACGAAGCCGATGACACGGAACAGGGCTCGATCATCGTCGTCGTCGCGACCGACGCCCCGCTGCTTCCGCATCAACTGAAGCGTATCGCGACGCGCGTATCGCTCGGCATCGGCCGGCAGGGCGGCTTCGGTGGCAACAGCTCGGGCGACATCTTCGTGGCCTTCAGTACAGCCAACGCGAAGAGCTGGTCAGCGGACACCACGACGGCGCTCCGCATGCTCGCCAACGATCGCCTCTCGCCACTCTTCAAGGCGACCGCACAGGCAACGGAAGCCGCGATCACCAACGCGCTCCTGGCGGCCGACACGATGACGGGGGCGGATGACCTGCGCATCTTCGCGATGCCGGTAGACCGGATGCTGGACATCATGCGCAAGCACGGAAGACTGCCGTAGCAGTTCTCTCGATCCGGCTTCCGCGCTTGGTCAGCGCTAGTCAACTCCGCTCACACGGAGACACGGATCCACGGAGATTCGAATGGTGTCCTCGAGGAGTGTTCACCACGCGCTTGATGCCCTCCAAGAGAGTCGGTGCGCCGAAGTTGAGCAGGAGGCCCACGGGCAGGTCGAGCAGTCGCAGGTAGGTCAGCAACTGACGTGCAAACACAGGTTCGAGTCGGGAGACGGCTTTCAGCTCGACGACGACCTGATTCTCCACGAGCAGGTCCACCCGGAATGCGTCAGTGAATACGGCGCCGTCATACGTGAACGAGATGCTCTGCTGTCGTAGAACGCTCAGTCCCTTCCGACTCAGTGCCGACGAGAGCAACGCTTCGTAGACCGACTCGAGCAATCCAGGCCCAAGGTCGCGATGAATCTTCAGCGCCTCCCCGATGATCGCTTGCGTGACCGGCTCGAGCAGCGCACCATGGTCCCTCATTGCACCCCTCCTCATTCAGCGGTCTCCGTGTCTCCGTGCCTCCGCGTGAACAGAGTTAACGATGCCGACCAAAGCACGATGGTTCGGAATGCGCAGCCGACAGCATTCCCCTGCGCCCGGTGTAATTTCGGGTCATGACCGCGCCTCGCCTTGATGATCCGGCCCCGGCCCTCGCGATGCGAGGCATCCGGAAGGCTTACCCCGGCGTCATCGCGCTGGACGGCGTTCACCTGGAGGTGCAGCGCGGTGAGGTGCATGTGCTCCTCGGTGAGAACGGTGCCGGCAAGTCGACGCTGATGAAGATTCTCAGCGGTGGCGAGCAGATGGATGCAGGTGTGATCGCCATCGACGGACGCGCGATTGCGCTCGGGTCACCACGCATGGCGCGCGATGCCGGCATTGCAATAATCCACCAGGAACTTGCGCTGGTTCCGGGCATGAGTGTGGCCGAGAATGTGTTCCTCGGTCGTGCGCCGACGCGCGTCGGGCTGGTCGATCATGCGCGCATGGTACGCGAGTCGGTGGTGCTGCTGGAGCGTGTCGGCGCGAGTGTCGACCCCGGAGTGCTGGTCGAGACGTTGAGCATCGCGCAGCGGCAGCTGGTGGAAATTGCGCGCGCGCTGTCGCTCGATGCGCGCATCCTGATCATGGACGAACCCACGTCGGCGCTGACTGCGCGCGAAACGGCGTTGTTGTTCGAGACGATTCGCTGGCTGACCGCGCGCGGCACGAGCGTGATCTACATTTCGCATCGGCTCGACGAAATCTTCACGATCGGCAATCGCATCACCGTGCTGCGCGACGGGCGGAACGTCGCGACACGAGATGTGCAGGCGGCAGACCGACGCGAGCTGGTGCACCTGATGACTGATCGTGAGGTTGATGAGTTGGTGCCGTCTGCAGCGCGCGTTCCTGGTGACGTGCGGCTCAGCGTGCAAGGGCTCTGCGTGCGACGCACACTGCACGACATCTCGTTCTCCGTGCGCGCTGGCGAAATCGTGGGATTCGCCGGCTTGCTTGGTGCCGGCCGCACCGAGATCGCACGCGCAGTGTTCGGCCTCGACGCGTTCGACAGCGGCACGATCGCGGTCGACGGTGCAGTCGTCGAGATTCAGTCGCCACGTGACGCGATCGCCGCCGGCATCGGGTTCGTCACGGAGGATCGCACGCGCGAGGGACTGGTGCTGACGCGGTCCGTACGCGACAACGTGGCACTGCCGATCCTGCAGCGGCTTTCCAGGTTCGGCGTGGTGCACCGTCGCTCCGAAACCAGCACGGCCGAGGAGTCGGTTCGCAACCTGCGCATCCGTGCGCGGGGCGTGACGCAGCGCGCGCGTGAACTCAGTGGCGGCAACCAGCAGAAGGTAGTGCTCGCCCGGTGGCTCGCCACTGGCGCGCGCATCCTTCTGCTCGACGAGCCGACGCGTGGCGTCGACGTCGGCGCGAAACAGGAGATCTACCAACTGATCAACGAGCTCGCGTCGAGTGGTGTCGCGATCGTCCTGATGTCGTCCGACCTGCCGGAGGTGCTGGGGTTGTCCGATCGCCTGCTGGTGATGCGTGAAGGGCGCATTGCCGGGGCCTTTTCTCGTGCGGATGCGAGCGCCGAACGTGTGATGGCGTGCGCGGTGGGGATGTGACCGCATGAGTCCACGTCGCACCGTGCACCGCATCATCGCCGGCCGCGAGGCAGGTACTGCACTCGGCCTGATCGTACTCTGCGTGGCACTCTGGATTGCTACCCCGTACTTCGCCACGGCGGCCAATCTCTCGAATGTGGCCGAGCAGAGTGCGATCGTGGGTGTGATCGCAATCGGGATGACGTTCGTGATCCTCACCGGTGGCATCGATCTGTCGGTTGGCTCGCTGGTCGCGTTGGTCGGTGTGGTGATTGGAAGCGCGTTGCAGCGTGGCTGGCCAGTTACGGGCGCGGTCGGCCTGGGATTGATGGCTGGCATCGGCGCCGGTGCCGTAAACGGTCTCACCATCACGCGTGGTGGCTTGCCGCCTTTCATCGCCACGCTCGGCATGATGAGTGTCGCGCGCGGCGGGGCGTTGATGCTCTCCGACGGTCGGCCGATCTCCGGTTTCCCTGATTCTCTGCGTGTGATCGCGACGGGCCACGCGCTTGGCGTGCCTGCACCCGTCGTGCTGATGCTCTCGCTGTACCTGGTTGCATACGTCGTGCTGACCCGCACCGTCGCGGGGCGCTACCTGTACGCGATCGGCGGCAATGAGCAGGCGACAGCGCTTGCTGGTGTCGACGTGCGGTTCCACAAGACGGTCGTGTATGCACTGAGCGGGCTGTCCGCGGCCGTCTGTGCGGTGCTGCTGCTTGCGCGACTGAACTCGGCGCAGCCGATTGCCGGCATCGGCTACGAGCTGGATGCGATCGCGGCAGTCGTGATCGGCGGTACGAGCCTGCTGGGCGGATCAGGATCGGTGATCGGCACGCTGATCGGCGCGCTGATCATGAGCGTCCTGCGCAACGGGCTGAACCTGCTGGGCGTCTCGTCGTATCTTCAGCAGGTGGCGATCGGCAGCGTCATCATCGTCGCGGTCCTGATCGACATGGCGCTCCGCCGCCGCGTCCAACGCTCCTTCCGCTGAAGCGATGCCTGTCGTGAACAGTATTCGTCGTCTGCTGCCCGTGCTCGGCGTGGCGCTCCTCGTATCCGCATGCAATCGTGGCGGGGACTCGTCGTCAAAGCCAACCGTCGCGCTGGTCGTGAAGACGCTGAACAACCAGTTCTTCATCGACATGGAAGCGGGCGCCAGGGCTGCCGCCGACAGCCTCGGCATCGAGCTCGTGGTGCACGCGCCAGAGCGCGAGATCGACGTCGAACGGCAGATGCAGATCGTCGAGAACCTGATTCAGCGCCAGGTGAAGGTGCTGCTGCTGGTGCCGAACGGTTCGAAAGAGATCGTGCCGGCGGTGCTCAAAGCGAACGTCGCGCGAATTCCGGTGGTCGCAGTCGATACGCGCATCGACGCAGCGACATTGGCTGCAGCGGGTGCCACGGTCACGTCGTTCATCGGCTCGGATAACGAGGATGGCGGCCGCATGGCCGGCAGGTTCCTCGTGGAGACGCTTGGCGGTACCGGCATGGTGGCGGTGCTCGAGGGTGTGCCCGGGCACGAGACGGCGGATGCGAGACTGCGCGGATTCAGGACGGCGCTTGCGGGTGCCGCAGGCATGAAGATCGTCGCGTCGCAGCCTGCGAACATGGAGCGAGACCAGGCGTTCAACGTCACGCAGAACATCTTGCAATCGAACCCCGGTATCACCGCGCTCTTCGCGTGCAATGACGTCATGGCGCTTGGCGCGCTGGAGGCCATCGCGGCGGCGAACCGCACGGGAAGCGTCACGGTCGTGGGCTTCGATGCGCAGGACGATGCGCGCAAGGCGATTTCGGAGAAGCGCATGGGCGCCACGATCGCACAGAACCCTCGCGAGATGGGCCGCATGGCGGTGATTACGGCCATGCGGCTGCTCCGCGGCGAGCGAGTGCCCGCCGAGCAGCCCGTCGCGATCAGTCTCGTCAAGTAGGCGTCACATCACGCACGAGGGAGCGTTCACATGCACCAGATGATCCGTCCTGTTCACGAGTCCACGCAAGTGCCTGCACCAAGGTTGCTTTCGCGCATCGTCGCCGGCGTCTGGCGCATGGGCGACTGGCAATGGACTGCGCAGGAGCGCCTGCGCTGGATCGAGCAGTGCCTCGAACTCGGTGTGACGAGCTTCGATCATGCCGACATCTACGGAGGTTACACCGTCGAGCAGCTCTTCGGCGAAGCGCTTGCGCTGGCGCCGTCACTGCGTGCGCAGATGCAGCTGGTGACCAAGTGCGGCATCTGTCTCAGGATGGAAGACCGTCCCGCACATCGCGTGAAGCACTATGACACGTCGTTCGAGCACATCGTCAGCAGTGTCGAGCAGTCGCTGCGCCTGCTGCGCACGGAACAGCTCGACATGCTGCTGCTGCACCGGCCCGACGCGCTGATGGATGCCGATGTCGTGGGGGCCGCGTTCACGCATCTGCAGCTGCAAGGCAAGGTGCTGCACTTCGGCGTGTCGAACTTCACGCCATCGCAGTTTACGCTGCTGCAGAGCCGATTTCCGCTGGTCACGAACCAGGTCGAGCTGCACCCGCTGCACCTGTCGCCACTGCACGACGGCACGCTGGACCAATGCCAGCAGCATCGCATCCAGCCGATGATCTGGTCACCGCTCGCCGGTGGTCGATTGTTCACGAGCGACACGCCGCAGGCCGTGCGCGTCCGCGATGCACTCACCGCCGTCGCCGCGCGTCACGGTGTCTCGGCGTCTACCATGGCATTCGCCTGGCTGCTGCGTCACCCGAGCCGGCCTATTCCCGTTGCGGGCTCGCGCCGCATCGACGCCATGCGCGACGCGGTCGGCGCACTCGACGTCACGATCGATGCGCAGGATTGGACGGAGATCTGGGCAGCGTCGACCGGGCACGAGGTGCCGTAATGCGTGGCGACAACTGCAACTGCAACTGCAACTGCAACTGCAACTGCAACTGCAACTGCAACTGCAACTGCAACTGCAACTGCAACTGCAACTGCAACTGCAACTGCAACTGCAACTGCAACTGCAACTGCAAC
>JACMPK010000009.1 GCA_014377535.1 Gemmatimonadaceae bacterium | reverse complement strand
CGAACTCATGAATCGCCGTGAGTAGCGTAAACGTGCCCAGTAGCACGACCACCGACCACGGCGTAAGCGCGCCAAAGGAAAAGGACGTCGCCAGCTCGGCGGCATAGGTCTCGCGTTGCGCGAAAATGATGGCGCCGTACGTGAGAAACAGAGCAACAGACAGCACGACGAAGGTGGGCGTGAAGCACCAGCGCAGGCGAGGATACCAGCGGTTCAGTGCGGCGTCGGGATCACCAAATGAGAAGCGCATCCGGAACAGCTCACCACGTACCACCGAGCGCGAGCGCTTCCGCTCGGCGCGCAACCGCTCCAGCTGTTGCGTCGTGCGCTCGTACAGCGAGCGCTCCAACAGGCCCAGCGCGGTGAGTTTGCGGGCAAAACCCTCCACCGTCGCCGCCGACACCTTGACGCCGTCAGCCACCAACTGTTCCGCGATCTGCGCCGTCGAACGTGCGCCGTCGAACAGCCGCATGACGCGCATTTCGACCGGTTGAAAGCGGAAGTACGCGTGGGTGGACGGATCCTTGACCACGAAGCTCTGCTCATTGCGAAACCGCTGCTCGACAATGGCGAGATCGGCGCGCAGGTGCGGCGCACTCATGAGGGTGTCATCGCCGCGGCCTCGCGTTCAGCGTCGCGGCACTGCGAGCCGGTCGCCCACGGCGAGTCCGCTCACGATTTCGATGCGGTTGCCGGCCACGTCGGCGCCGACGGTTACCGGGCGCAGAATGGTACGATTTCCTTCCATCACGAGCGCAAAGCCGTCGGTCGCAATCGCCGCACGCGGTACCACGATCGTCCGGCGCCGCTCCCGTCCCAGCTGCGCCGTCACGCTTTCACCCGAGAGAAAGCGCGGTGTCGCTATCTGCAGAATGACTTCGCGCGTGGCGCTCGCCGCGTCGTAGGCGGGGGCCACGAACACCACATGCGCATCGGCGCCTGCCGATCCGCCGGCGCTGCCGCTTTCGACAATCGTGGCGTGATCCCCGACGCGGACCTGTTTGGCCAGCGGATCGGTGACCCGGATGCGCACCAGTTGTGGAGCGGACTCCGTGACGCGAAACAACGTGTCGCCTACCGCCACCAACTGTTTCGGCTTCACATACCGCGCGCTGATCTTTCCCGCGAAGGGCGCAACGACGCGCGTCAACTCGACCTCACGCTGTGTCCGGCGCAGCGTGAGTTCGGCATCTCGATACACGGCCTCGACCTGTTCGGAGTCCGCTGTCGTGACGAAACCTTTCGTACCCAAGTCGCGGGAGCGCAGGAGGGCGCGGCGCGCCTGATCCGCGGTGGCCACGGCGCGATCGCGTTCGATGTCTTGTGCCTGTCGTTCGATCGACGCCAGCGGTGCGTTGCTCCGCACCGACGCACCGAGGTTCACGAACAGCGAGTCGATGACGCCGGCCGCGCGTGCGGCCACCACGACGTCGTGTTCGACGAAGACCTGTCCGATGAACGTACGAGGCACGTCGACCGTGGCGGTATCCACCAACAGCCCCGTATCCGCCGTGACCTGACGTGGGCGAGCCGATGCCGGCTCCACTCTGCTGCAACCGCTCAGCGCCCAGCCGAGCACCACGATGGAAACAAGTGGCGCGACCCGCGTGCTGTTTATACCCACGACCACATCCTCCACCACATGAGCCGCACGACACGCGTGGGCGTGCGAAGTAATCGCTCCGCCAACGATGCCGGCGCGGTGAGCACGCGGGCATTCGCCCCCATGCCGGGCCTGATGGCGCCGTCTGCATTCGGGACGAGCGCGCGCACTGGAAAGTGCACCAGCGTCGTCGAGAGCGTTGCCGGCAGTGGCAACGCGCCGATCCATGTGACGCGTCCTTCGATAGTCCGCTGCGGCAACGCATCGACCCGAATGCGGACGGCATCGCCAGCGCGCACGCGATCGATCTCCCGCTGTTCCACCGAGAACTCCAACTCCAGAGTATCCGTGCGACCGAGCATCACGAAGGCATCACCGGCACGCAGTTTGGTATCGATGAGCAGCTCGGGGCGTGCCGTGAGCACGGTGCCCGACACCGGCGCGCGCAGCGTCAGCGTTTGGAATGCTTCGTCGCGGACCGCCAGCGTGGCCCGCGCCGACGTGGCACGAATATCCTGAAGACGTTGCCCAGCAGCGTCACCGCGGCTGGCCGCGACGACGGCTTCGCGTTCGGCGGACCGAATGGTGGCCTCGGCGCTGAGGCGCGCGGCCCGTGCCTCGATGTCGCGCAGCTGTGCGAGTGGCGCGCCGGCGGCGACCTCGCTGCCCTCGCGCACCAGCACACGGTCGACGGTGCCGCTCACCAACGGGCGAACCGTGGCAAACGACGTCGGTCGGAAGACCGGCGTGTTTGCCACCACGCGTAGCGGCCAGCGCACGAGCGTCACCAGCGCGAGCGTGATCAGGGCACTGACCCCGCCGATAGCGCGACGACGACGCGGAATCGCGAAGAATTCGGCGCGCTTGGCGCTGATCGCTCCAAGTGCCTCGGCCAACGGCACCTGGCTGTACAACTTCGCGTTGCGAATCGCGACGGTGGCCTGATTGGCCAGGATGCGCGCCAGTTCGCGTTCGCGCACACTGGCAAACTCGGCCGTCTTCGATTCCAGCAGCAGGATGCCGACAATGCCTTCTTCGTCGCGGAGCGGCAGATACAGGCCGCTTTGCATCTCGACCTTGGCGAGTTCAGCCTCGAAGAACTGCAGAAAGATGCGTTCGGTGTCCGAGCCGGGGGCTTCGCGATCCGAGAGGTAGAACATCTCACCGGTGCCGGCGGCCCACGCCGCGCGGAACGCGAGATCCTGCATTTCCTCGGCGTTCGAGTCGACGGCCGCCGAACCGGCCACGGCGCGGATGTCGCATTTTCCTTTTTCGTACAGTGCGAGCGCACCAAGGTCGAAGCGAACGGCTTTCGCCGCGATGTTCACGACCGTTTGCAGCACCCGGTCGAGATCGAGCGACGAGCCGATTTCCCGGCTGAGCTCTTCAACGAGCGTCAGATCACCTGAGCGATCATTCGCCTTGAGCCGCGCGGCGGTTTGTAATGCCGACGCCGTACTGTCGGCCAACAGTGCAAGGAGCTCCCGATCGGACGCGGCGAACGGTGACCGGGCGTCGTGGGCATCGCGCGCCACACGGAGGTAACCGGCTGTGCGACCACCGGTGACAACGGGCACCGCGAGCGTGTACGCGTTCACATCAACGGTATTCAAGACCGTGAGTGGAACCGTCGAGCCCCGCACGGTCTCGGCACCGAGGCCGATCGCCAGCTGACAGGTGGCCTGCTGCTCGTCCGGCACCCAGAACGAGCTGCCGTCGGCACTCAGCGTGGAGCAGGCCGCGTTCAGCGATGCGGTCAAAAGTGTTCGCTGGTCGAGCTCGCCTGACATGTCCAACGCCGCCTGTACGAGCCCGCGCAGCACTCCGTGCGACAGCTCCACCGCCGCAGGCGACTCACCGGACGAAATGGCTCTTGGCTCCACCGCGGATGGTTAGAGGCGAACGGGACGGCGGGACGATGGCAAGAACTTGCCACGACTATAGTGCGTCCACAACCCGCCATATGCGCATTGCCCACCACCGCCCTGTAAAATGGCAGAGAGCCCGAACGGCGTAGGGCCATTCGGGCTCGTGCCCTGCTCCTCGGCTGGGCGCGGAATGACCGAGTCAGCCGTCGTTGAACTTCAACCTATCGAGACACTGCGCGGCGCAATGCGCTCTTCGAGTTCCTGCAGGTTCAGTTCAATCGAATCAGCGTCCTTGCCCGTCAGCTGCTTCACCTGCGCCTTCTGGGGCTCCGTGAAGTCGATACGGATGATGTCGTTCTTGTTGTTGTTCGGATTCATGATGCGCTCGGAAAAGGATGAACAGTGACTTACGTGAAACGAGTATGTGGGACTGCCGTGAATTCATCGTGAAAGGGGTGTCGTCTGGCGTGAAAGGGTCATACGTTTTCGCAGCCCGTAGCAGACTCTTCGTCCCCAATCTGTCATGTATCTCAGGCTGTGCGGAAGCGTTGCGCTGTACGGCGACGGGCAGAACGCCGAGGTGGCGATCGGCGCGAAGTCACTGGCACTGCTCGCTTTTCTCACGCTTGAGTCCGGCAGTCACTCGCGCGACGAACTGAGCAACCTGTTGTGGGGAGCGTCGGCTGAGGTCAAGGCTCGTGCGTCGTTGCGGCAGGCGCTCAAGCAGCTGAAAGACGCACTGGGCGACTGCTTGGCGCTGGATCGGTCGTCCGCAGAGCTGGCGATGCCGATCGAGTGCGATGTGTTGCGGTACCGGCAACACGCCGACGGCGCGGATCCTCGCATGCTTGACGTTGATGTGCCGCGGTTTCTACACGGCCTGAGCCTCCGCGACGCGCCAGCATTCGACGAGTGGGCGGAACGACAGCGTGCGGTAATGCTGCGGCCATTCCGGCGGGCATTGACCACCGCCGCGCGCGCCGCACACGCTCAGCGCGATTGGCCGCAGGCGCTGTCGCTCTCGATGCGCTGGCAGTCTTTGGATGTGTTTTCGGACGATGCGGCGCAACTCCACATCGATGTGTTGCACCGCATGGGTGACCGCGACAACGCGCTTGCGACGTACCGGATTTACGCGGCCGCGCACCAGCAGGAGACGGGCCAGCCACCAGGGCTCGCCTTGCGCGAACTGGCACGGCGCATTGAGCACACCTCCGCCCGCCCGACGCCGATTTCCTCCCGAACGATCGCCGCCAGTGAGGGAGCGATGCCCGCCTTCGAGGGGCCGTTGGTCGGACGAGAGCAGTCGTGGGCGTCGCTCATGCGCGGCTGGCAGACGGTAGCGGACGGCGGGGGCGCGCTGGTGTTGATCGACGGCGAGCAAGGAACCGGCAAATCTCGCCTGATGCTGGACTTCACGCAGTTCGTTGTCAGCCAGGATGCAACCCTCTTGCGGGGGCGTGCCTTCGAAGCCGGCGTGGACATGCCATTCGGGCCGATGGTCGACATCATCCGAAGCGCCATCGACGCCCCCGGTGCGGCGGGCACCGATGAATTGTGGTTGGCCGAAGTCGCGCGGGTGCTCCCCGGCACGCGACGGATATTCCCGTCGTTGCCCGAGGCATCACAGTCAACGACGGCTGCAGGCCCTGCATTGTCGGAAGCCGTAGCCCAGCTTTTCCTTGCCGTGGCCGAGGAATCACCGCTCGTGATCGTGCTCGACGACATGCAGTGGTGCGACGCCGACAGCTGTCAGCTGATGCACTTTCTGGTGCAGCGTCTCGCGGACGCACCCGTGCTGTGGTGTTTCGCCAAGTCGCTTGGCGTCACCGACCGCGACGCGCCCGCAGCGCGACTGACACGCGCGTTACGGGCCGTGCCGAACGTGCATCGCGTATCGCTCCAGCCGCTCACGTACGACGAAGTGTGGCGCCTGATCCGCAGTCTCGGACGCGTCACCCATCCCGATGGAGCGAAGCGACTCGCGTCGCGGATACACGACGTGGCCGGTGGCAATCCGCTGTATGTCGTCGAGCTGCTGAAGTCGTTGTTCGCCCGCGGGTGGCTCAGTGTGGATCCGCGCACGCACGAGTGGATTCACAGCGACACGATGTCCGGGGAGTTGCTCGCTGCCGAGGTATTCCCCGATCTGCGTGCGGCCGTGGCCGAGCGGGTCGCTGCGCTGCCGGACGAGCAACACGCCCTGTTGCTCACGATCGCAACCGCTGGCAGCCCGTGTCATACAAGTTTGCTTTCGTACGTGCACGGCATTTCGCGGCTGCGGGCGGCCCACCTGTGCGATGCACTCGTCGAGCGGCGGCTGGTCATGGAAGCGGACGGTCACTATGTCTGCGTGAACCGTATTGTCGGCCACGTGGTGCTGGAAACCATGGGCACCTCACGTCGCCGCGAAGTACACCGCATGATCGCCATGGCGCTCACGGAGTCCGCGGTGAGCGTTCGACGCGCACCCGAGCCTGGTGCGATCGCGCGGCATGCCGAAGCCGGCGGCGAACCGGCGATGGCGCATCAGTATGCGCTCTTGGCGAGCGAGGCGAGTGCCGTGCAGTCGGCGTGGGCGGATGCACTCAGGTGGCTCGATCTTGCGGCTGCCTGTGCAATGACCCCACACGAGCAGCGGGCCGCCGATCGGGCTACGGTCTCGGTGCTGAAGCTGGGAGGACTGTCGACGCAGCCGCGGCGGTTGATGACGCCCAATGAAACACGCGTCATCAGTGCCGACGATGTCGATCTCTCCGGGTCCGTGTCGCACCGCACGTGAACATGCCCCTGCCACGTACTGCCCGACTTTGGCATCTACACGCTGTGACTACGACACCACGATTCGTGCGACGCGCCCTCCTTGCCGCGCAATTCTGATCGTCCCCACAATCAATCGCGCCCAAGCCGCTCCGCTCGGCGAGGGACTGGTCACCACCACCGGCAGCACGATTGCCAGCCGCGCCGACCCACCCTTCATGGACTCGACCCCTTGAACTCATGAGGGGAAAGGCTCGCAGCGTCCGCTGCGGCCTCCGCACCGTGCGCCCCTCGCGGACGTTGTCGCTTGACAGTGGGTGCCGTAGGTCACATGTTGGCGCGCCGTCGCGTCCCCTGGGCGCGACGCTGGCGGGAGGAGGGGGACCGAGCATGCCACCGGTTCGAGCGTTGCCGGCGGCGCGTCCCACCGGCCTGAGCCTCAAGCTGCCTCATGCTTCGCATGCCCGTCGCGCCCCATCCGGTTGCGTGTTCCCGCGCGCCCGTCGGTCCGCCCCCCGTTGCGCGTCGCCACCATCGGCATCCTGCGCTTCGCATTCTCGCGGCGGCGGCCGCGCTCGCTCTCGCGGGCTGCGCCGGCAAGCCGCCAGTCGGTCCGCTGGCAGAAGTTTCCGCCAAGACTGCAGCCGCGGCGTCTCAGGGGCGCAAGATCCCCGACCAGTACATCGTCGTCTTTGACCGTGAGACGCCGGACGCGCCGGGACTCTCGCGCCGGCTCGTGCAGGCGCACGGCGGCACGTTGCTCCACACCTACCAGTACGCCATCAAAGGCTTCGCGGCCAGGCTCCCCGCCGGCGCGGTGGAGGCGCTGCGGCGCAATCCGAACGTGCGCGTCATCGAGCAGGATACCGAAGACCAGCTGGACGTGACGCAGGCCGGCGCGACCTGGGGCCTCGACCGCGCTGACCAGCGCCTTCTCCCGCTCAGCACCACGTACGCGTACGACGCGACTGGCGCGGGCGTCACGGTCTACATCATCGACACGGGCATCGAATTCGCGCACGACGAGTTCGGCGGCCGCGCCTCACTCGGCGTCGACCTCGTGCCGGCACCGGACAATACCGCGGGAGTCGACTGTGGTGGGCACGGAACGCACGTTGCCGGCACCGTGGGCGGCGCAACGTACGGCATCGCCAAGGGGGTGCAGCTCCGCGCGGTCCGCATCTTCGCGTGCAGTGGGTCAAGCCCGCGCTCCCGCACTATCGCTGCGGTGGACTGGGTCACCGGCAACGCGGTTCGGCCCGCCGTGGTAAACATGAGCCTCGGCGGAGGAAACGAGGCGTTCCCCAACCAGAGCACGCTCGACATCGCGGTCGAGAACTCGGTCGCCACCGGCATCATCTACGCAGTGGCGGCCGGCAACGACGGCGGACTCAATGCCTGCCAAAAGAGCCCCGCCAACGCAACGAGCGCGATCACCGTCGCCTCATCGACGAGTCTGGACGCACGCTCCGGCTTCTCGAACATCGGCACGTGCGTCGACCTCTTCGCCCCAGGCAGCGCCATCACCTCCGCCTGGATCGGGGCCGGGACGGGCGAGACGAACACGATTAGCGGCACGAGCATGGCGACGCCGCACGTTGCCGGCGCCGCGGCGCTCTACCTCGAGCACCTTCCAGGAAGCACGCCAGCGCAGGTCGCGGCCGCACTGCTCGCGGGCGCCACGGCCGGCACGATCACGAACGTGGGCACGGGCTCACCGAACCTGCTGCTCTACACCGGGTTCATCGTGGTCCCGACAACCCAGACCATCACGTTCTCGTCCACGCCGCCCGACCCGGCGTTCGTCGGCGGCAGCTACACGCTCGTCGCGACGGCCAGCTCGGGCCTGACGGTCACGTTCACGTCGAGCACCCCGGCGACGTGCACGGTATTGGATGCCACGGCGAGCTTCGTCGCCGCCGGCACGTGCACGCTCGCCGCCGACCAGACAGGCAACGGCACCTACGCCGGCGCGGCGCAGGTCACGCAGTCGATGACGGTCGTCCGGCGCTCGCAGGCCATCACGGTCACGTCCGTGCTGCCGCCGAGCGCGGTCGTGACGAGAACGTTCACGCTCGCGGCCACTGGCGGCGCGTCGGGCCAGCCCGTGATCTTCGCGACGCAGACGCCGCTGATCTGCACGACCACCGGCGCGAACGGCACGACCCTCACGCTGACCGCCGCCGGCGCCTGCTCGGTCGCGGTGACGCAGGCTGGAACCACGACCTACGCTCCGGCCCCGTCGCAGACGCTGCGCATGACCGTGCTCACGGCCGCGCAGGCGACGAGCACGCTGAGATCCGCAGTGGTCGCGAGCACGCTCACCCCCGACCTGCGACGCGCGCTCACCGCGAAGCTCGACGACGCGCTCAAGGCGCTGGCGGACGGCAAGACGAAGCCCGCGTGCAGCGCGCTGGCCGACTTCGCGAGCCAAGTGCGGGCGCAGCGAGGCAAGGCAATCCTGCAGGTCACAGCCGACGCGTGGCTCGCGCAGGTGGCATTCATCCGGATTGGGGCCGGCTGCTAGGGCTGCCGCTGCATCAGGACGCCGGTGCGGAATAGTTCGCACCGGCGGGACGAGATCAACATTGGGGGGCGGGCCTGCGCGAAATGGACCGCGCGGGCGTCGCCCCCCTTTGGCGTCTGACCACTGCGGCATCGAAGATCGCGCGCGTCCAGTGCCAACTGGCTTCACAACAGGCTCAAGGCGCCGTCGGCGCGAGGTCGTGCGAGTGCCCACGCCGCATGTTCACGCACGAGTGGTTCGTCGTGCTGCAACGCTGCCTCAAGGAGCGGCACATCGGCAGTCGTGCCGACGTTGCCCAGCATCACCGCCGCATTGCGCGCGAGACCTTTGCGCTTCGCCCGTTTCATCGCGCTCCCCTTAACGCGCGCACTGAACTCCGCTTGCGACATCGTGAGGAACGTGCGCGCAAGCACCCGCGTATCACGCGAATCCAATCCGTCGCGCGCCGCAAGCGCCGGTTCCCGCAACTCACTCGAAAACGACACGTTCCACAGGCAGCAGCTTTAGGAGATGTGTCGGAATACCCGTTTTGAATTGAAACTCGCGACCGGCTACCAAACACTCGAGCTGCGCGCACACTAAACGCGTGGAGTGACTCGCGAGACGAGCGGGAAATCTGCCGGCGACCGGATCGATGCCACGGCCAGATCCACGTCGAGCATCGGCCAGTACAGGTGCTCGGCCGACGGCCACTCCACGGTGGTGACCTGCTCGATGGTCGCCGCACGAAACCACGGGAAGTCGGTGAAGGGCACATGCAGCTCTTCGCTGCCGAGCAGCAGCCAGAACCCGTGCCTCGAAACGTGGGTGACTTCAGCGACCGAAGTGATCGACCCAGGCATCACGGACCTCCTGCAGGTGACGACGGACGATATCCTCCGCCTCGGCGAGCTGCCGCGGCGACAGGCCGACCACCACGCTGACCGTGAGTTCCGGCTCGATCCAGAACTTCGCCTCGCCGTCCGGATGCGCCACGTGCACATGCATGCGCGGCTCCTCGCGGGAGAAGAAGAACAGCCGGAACGCACCCTCGCGCAGGATGGTGGGGGACATACCCGGAAGGTAGCGATTCCGGACGGTGTGAAGCACCACCGCCGCGTTCCGCTGCAACCCTCGCAGCTTCGCCCGCTTCATCGGTGACTTGCGGAACGCCGCGCTGAACGCGTCCTGATCCAGCGCCAGGATGTCCGTCGCCAGCGTCACCGCATCCTTCCCCGCAATGAACTCCCGCGCCCGGAACGGCGAATCCTCCGCCAACTCCTGCGAAAACTTTACGTTCCATGGACGGCAGGACTGGGAGATGTGTCGGTATACCCGTTTTGAGATCACGCCGACCTCGGGGCGGGGCACCCTCGGCCAAGGAAGGCGTCCCGGCACAAACCGCACCGACTTGACAGTGTGACTTTGGTCACACATACCAAGAAAAGTCTTAGGTCTTCGTCTTCGAGGTCCAGATGGCCATGCTTGTCAGCAAGATCCGCGCACGGGGCGCCTCAATTGTCACCACGCTGCCTGCCGAGGTGGCGCGCCGACTGTCCGTGCCGCCGGGTCAATAACTCGAATGGATTGAGGATGGCATGGGTGGCTTTCGTGTCGTGCCTCACACACCCGAAACCGCAGAAGCGCTGGCCGTGCATGAACGGATCATGGCGGAGTACGACGCCGTTTTCCGCGCGCTCGCCAAGTAAACCCGCACCATGACGACCGAGCCGCGGTGGCTCACCGACGTGACGGTGCTCGCGATTCACGCCCAGCAGATTGAACGGTTCGGCGGCGCGCACGGTGGTCGCGGTCAGCACGTCGTGCTGTTCGCGCTTGCGCGTCCGCAGCAACGCTGGAACTACGATGCATCGGCTGATACCGCCGATCTGACGGCGTTGTATCTGGTCGGCCTGTCGCAGGCACAGGGCTTCGTCGACGGCAACAAGCGCACCGGACTCGCATGCGCGCCGGTGTTCCTTGCATTGAATGGAGCGGCGCTCCATGTCGATGGATCGGAGCTGTACGCGCTGACGGTGCGAGTCGCGACGAACCAGACGGACGATGTCCAGGTTGCAGCATACATTCGCCAGCGACTGGCGTAACCGACTATCACTGCCGTCAGTGTTCGGCTGCTGGAGCGCTATTGCTGTCGTCGTGGTTCGCGAACACCACCGCCGCATTCCGCTGCAACCCCCGCAGCTTCGCCCGCCTTGCGTGTATTTCGGTGACAGTGCACGCATTGTGTAGCACTGAGTGCACTGTCACCGAAATACCTGTGTTACGACACGCCCTGCGCTGAGGTGCTGCCGACATCGGGCGCGCATCGCAGTTGTCGCCACGCGCCTGATTGCGTCGCTGTCCGGGATTTTCAGCGTGCCGCCAGTCGGTGTCGACGGCCGTGCGGACGCAGACTCGAACTCGGTACGCAACTTGCCCCTGATGAATGGTTCACACACCACCGCCAGAACGACGGTCTTCAGGCGCGCGACATGTAAGCGACAAGGGAGAGCATGCACGGTACCGAGGCCAGCGTGATGGACGCTGCGCATGTCGCGCTCCGGACGGAGGGCGACTCGCTGGTCGTGGTGATCGGTGGCGAATGGTCGCTCGAGCAGACTCAGCCACGTCTCGATGCGCTGGTCGACAGCGGCGAGATCGGAGCGGCAGGGGTGCGCAGGATGACGTTCGATGCCACCGGAATCGGATCATGGGACAGCAGTCTGCTGACCTTCCTGGTGCAATGTCAGCGCTACTGCGAGAAACACGGGCTCGAGTGTGACCGGACCGGGCTCCCGGAACGGACTGAGCGGCTCCTTGCGCTCGCGGCTGCTGTTCCCGACAACGTGCAGCCCGATCCGCGCCCGCGCGCGTCGTTCGTGGCTCGTCTCGGCACTGCGGCGCTCGGCGGGTGGCGCAGCGTACTGACGACGATGACCTTCGTCGGCGAAGTTGCGCTGTCGTTCGCGGGCCTGTTCACGCGCAGAAACCACATGCGGTGGCGCCAGTTCTGGGTCGTGGTGCAGATCAACAGTTCGGGGGCACTCCCGATCGTCACGCTGATCGCGCTGCTCATCGGTGTGATCATCGCCTTTCTCGGCGTTGTGGTGCTCGAGCGGTTTGGCGCGGGTTACTACGTGTCCTATCTCGTCGGCTTCGGGATGCTGCGTGAAATGGCGGCGCTGATGACGGGTATCATCATCGCCGGCCGCACCGGTGCGGCCTTCGCGGCCGAGTTGGGCACCATGAAGGTCACCGAGGAGATCGACGCCTACACGACGCTTGGTGTGTCGCCGATCGACCATCTCGTGCTGCCCCGCATTCTGGGGCTGTTCCTCATGATGCCCCTGCTCACGCTCTACGCCGATTTCGTCGGCATTGCGGGTGGCATGCTCGTGTCGCGGGCGCTGCTCGAGCTGTCGTACACCCAGTTCTTGAACGGCCTGCTGGCAGCTGTCACGATCTCCGATGCACTCCTTGGCCTGCTCAAGGGCACCATCTTCGGACTGATCGTAGGTGTCGCGGGGTGCATGAAAGGCTTGCAGGGCGGCTCTGACGCGAGTGCGGTCGGGCGCGCGGCAACCGCCGCCGTCGTCCTTGGGATCACGCTCATCATTGCGGCCAACGCGGTCATCGACTGGCTCGCCGCCCTGCTGAACATATGAGCGACGAAACACCGGCAATCGAGGTCCGCGACCTGACCATGAGATATGGCGACCGCATCATCATGCAGGACATCAATTTCACCGTGGCGCGCGGCGAGGTGTTCGTGCTCATGGGCGGCAGCGGCAGCGGCAAGAGCACGCTGCTCAAGCATCTCATCGGTCTCAAGTCACCCGCACAGGGGTCGATCCTGTTCGAGGGCGAGGCGTTTGACATCACCGACGACGCGGCGCGCAGCCGCGTGCTGCGCCGCATCGGTGTGCTGTACCAGAACGGTGCGCTCTGGAGCGGGCTCACACTGGCCGAGAACGTTGCGCTGCCGCTGGAGGAATTCACGGAGCTCGATGCACGGGCGATCGCCGAAACCGTGTCGTTCAAGCTCGCGCTGGTGGGACTGCGCGGCTTCGAGGAATTTTATCCGTCGGCCATCAGCGGTGGCATGCGTAAGCGTGCCGCGCTGGCACGTGCCATCGCACTCGATCCCGACGTGCTCTTCTTCGACGAGCCGTCGTCGGGGCTCGACCCGATCAGCGCGAGTCGGCTGGACGACCTGATTCTGGAGCTCAAGGCAAGCTTTGGCACGACCATCGTGATCGTGACCCACGATCTCGACAGCATCTTTCGCGTCGCCGACCGGGCGCTGTTTCTCGATATCGACACGAAAACCGCGACGGCTCTCGGCCCGCCGGCGGAGCTGCGCGATCATCCGCCCAACCCGCAGGTGCACCAGTTTCTCACCCGCAGCAGCGAAGGTGCTTCATGAGCATGCGTGCCAACCCGACCGCCATCGGATTCTTTCTGCTTGGTGGGCTGGTGATCGCGATCGCCAGTACGTTCGTGCTCGCGTCGCCGACCTGGTTTCAGGATCGCACGACGTTCATCAGTTTCTTCCCCGAGTCGGTGAACGGACTCGCGAACGGTGCGCCCGTGAAGTTCCAGGGGGTGCCGGTCGGTCGCGTGACGGCGATCAACATCGAGATCGACCGGGTCGACGACTCGTTTCAGGTGCCCGTCGAGTACGAAATCGACCTGCCGCGTCTCACGACGCCGCGCGGCACGTTCGTGAATCTCTCCGACACGCTGGTGCTTCGGCAACAGGTCGCAAAGGGGCTCCGCGCACAGTTGCAGATGGAGAGCTTCGTGACCGGCGTGCTGTACCTCGAGCTCAGCTATCGGAGTGATTCCACGCCGCCCAAGCTCGAGAAACGACATACCGCGTGGCCAGAGATTCCGATCACTCCGTCGCTCATGGCGTCGATCGGAGGCGGTGCCGGCAGCCTTCTGGGCGAAGTGATGAAGATCATGAACCGGGTCAATGGCATGCTCGGTGACGTGAACGTGCGCGAGGTCAACGCGGCGGTGGTACTATCGGCGAAAGCTGTTCAGCAGCTGGTCGAATCGCCCGAGCTCCGCGCAACGCTCAGGCAGATGCCCGGCGCCACGGCGCAGCTCAACAGCACGATGGCCGAGGCGCAGAAGTTGGCCGAGCGCGCCACGCGGGCGATCGACCCGATGCAGACCCAGGTCACGGGTGTGTCCACGGAGGCGATCTCCACGCTGCAAGCGCTGCGCAAGACGCTCGACGAGACACACGGACTGCTCTCGGCCGACACCGGGCCTGGCTATGAGCTCACCGGCGCGCTGAAGAGTCTGCGCGAGGCCGCGGATGCACTGAAGGTCCTGATCACCGCGCTTGAACAGAATCCCGATATGCTGGTGCGCGGCAAGAAGCCGCCGCAGAACCGATGAGCCGGAGATGACCATGCGAACTCACGCCCGTGTTGCCTGCTTGCTGACGATGCTTGTTCCCGTCGCGCTCAGCGGATGTTTCAAGCTCGCGCGCGAGTCGCCGACGCTGCGGTTGTACGTACTCGGCGACGGGTCAGCGAGCGGACTGCCGACACCACCAGCCGGCGTGCCGTCGGCAGGGCGCGGGGCATTCCGTATCGGCCTGCGCCGCGTCGAGATGGCGTCGTATCTGTCCGTGCCCACCGTCATGATGCGGCGCGGCGCAAATGAGCTGATGGTCTCGGAGTTTCACCGATGGGGCGGGGATCTCGATCAGGGCGTCAACCGCGCGGTCGGCGCGTACCTCGCGGGATCGCCACGGATACGCTCCGTGGACGTCGCGCCATGGACAGCGCGCGCGCGGCACGACCTGCTGGTGCAGCTGTACGTCACGCGCTTCGAGGGCGTCGTCGCCGACTCCGCAGCGCGCGATGGTCGCGTCCACGTGATGGCTGGATGGGACATCATTCGTCCCTTCGACGGTACCGTGATGGTGCGGGGCAGCACTGACGATCGTGGCGGCGCGTTTCGCGTGGGTGACTATGCCGGTCTCGTGACCGGCCTCGATGCGGCGCTGTCGCGCGTGGCGCGAGACATCAGTGCATGCCTCGCGCGATTCCCCAACGATTCCACACCACCGGCGAGCTGCGGAACGTTTTAGTACGACTGGCACCGTCGGTGCTGCGATCTGCGGTCGATTCGTGCAGGCGTTCGAGTGCCATCGTCGGTTGTTCGCGCCAGTCGGGAGTGCGCCGGCCGTGCGGAGCGCAGACTGGATCAGCCACTGTTCACCGATCCGGGATGTCGATTCGCCGAGTCGGCGTGACTGACCTGGATCGGGCAGCGTAGGCTGCAGCACATGCGCCCGGTCTTTCACGTCTCACACAGTGCACGCACGATCACACGTACTGCCGTACGCCTGATCGGAACGGCATTCTGTGTATTCCTCGCAGTCTGCCCGGCATCCTCGCTTGCGCAGCCGGTCGCTGAGGCGTCGATGCATGGAATCGTCCTGTTGCCCAACGGCAAGCCAGCGCGCGATGTTCGTGTGGCACTGCTCGAGGCACCGGAGCAGGCGATGACCGACAGCCTCGGCCGATTTGTGCTGCGCAGGAACTATTGCGAGTTGGCCACACTGGTGGCGCGACGGATTGCCTACGTTCCAGCGTCGATCGATCTCGTGATCCCGATCGGTTCATGGGGTCAGAGTCAATGCGCGTTCGTTGCCGACGCAGAGTCCATTCGTGTTCGTGGACTCTGACCTCAAAACGCGTTTTTAAGCACACCGCCGCATTCCGCCTGAGCCCCGCCAGCTTCGCCCGCTTCATCGGCGACCTCCGGAATGCCGCGGTGAACGCCTCCTGATCCAAGGCCAAAAGGTCCGTCGCCAGCGTCACCGCATCCTTCCCCGCGATGAATTCCCGCGCCCGGAACGGCGACGCCTCAGCCAGCGCCTGCGAGAACTTCACATTCCATGGGCAGCAGCTCTGGGAGATGTGTCGGTATAACCGTTTTGAGATT
>JACMPK010000092.1 GCA_014377535.1 Gemmatimonadaceae bacterium | reverse complement strand
GGGTTCAGCCGCGATGACCGTCCGGCCCGTCCGCCGCGTGAGGGTGGGTTCAGCCGCGATGACCGTCCGGCCCGTCCGCCGCGTGAGGGTGGGTTCAGCCGCGATGACCGTCCGGCCCGTCCGCCCCGCGAGGGTGGGTTCAGCCGGGATGACCGGCCGGCCCGTCCTCCCCGGGAAGGTGGATTCTCGCGCGACGATCGTTCGTCGGCGCGACCGCCCCGTTCCGGCGCATTCAGCGATCGTCCGGCCCGTCCGGCGAGTGGTGGATTTGCGCGCGCGCCGCGTGACGGCGGTGCACCGACTGGGCGCGGCTTCACGCGTGACGCCAGTGAGCGTCCGTCGGGTCCGCGGACGGAAGGCAACGATTTTGCCGAGCGTGCCGAGCGCCTGCGCAATTCCCGCAAGCCTTCTCGCGGCGAAGGGACCGAGTAATTGAGCGATGGCTTCGTCACATCCTCCGGCGGCTGGATCGAGGTGATTGCCGGAGTGATGTTCAGCGGCAAGAGCGAGGAGCTGATGCGACGTGTGCGGCGGGCGACCATCGCCCGCAAGCGCGTCCACGTGTTCAAGAGCCATCTCGACGATCGCTATGCCGGGTTGTACAACGTCTCCAGCCACGACGGTCGTGACCTGGAGGCGACCCCAGTCGATTCGTCGTGGCAGATCGCGCAGCAGCTGGAGCCGACGGCGCAGGTAGTGGCTGTGGACGAGGTGCAGTTCCTCGACGCCGGCATCATCGCGCTGGCGACCGCGCTGGCTGAACGTGGCCGACGCGTGATTCTTGCTGGCGTCGACACCGATTTCCGCGGCGAGCCGTTCGGCGCGATGCCGCAGTTGATGGCGGTGGCCGAGCTGGTGACCAAGCTGCATGCGATCTGCGTGCTGTGCGGCAATCCGGCGAGTCGCAACCAGCGCCTGATCGACGGCAAGCCCGCGCGATGGGATTCACCGACAATCATGGTCGGTTCGGCGCAGGCGTACGAGGCGCGCTGTCGCGCCTGTCATCGCGTGATCCGTGATGACGCGGCGCAGGTGTCGCTGCTGTAACGCGCGACCGCGGATGGCATGCATGCAGAACGCCCCGCCGATCCGTGATGGTCGGCGGGGCGTGTGCTGTCGGTGCATTCAGGGCGCCGGCATGAGCTGGGACATCAGCGTGGCGCTGCGCCGGCACGAAGAGCGTGATGATCTGACTGATGGTATCCAGACGAGCCACGTGTAGCGAGGTGCCGGCCGGACACGTAAGGCGACACCGAGCTGATCCCGGCTTCAGGGATCGCCTGCGCTGAGACGCTCGCGCGGCCTCAGGACCGGCCGCGCGCCCAGTGGGTCCCGTCGAACCGCCAGAACTTCACAAGGGCCCCTCGTCGACTGATCTGCACGGCCCGCCAGGCCTGCGGCGCGCCGGGATCGGTGGTCACATACAAGACGAAGTCGTTCGCGGCTCCTCCCACGGGGCGGAACACCACGACGTCAGAATGCGCCGCAGGTCCAGCCAGTTGACGCGGAGGATCGAGGATGCTGGCCGTGGCGTCGAGCAACGTCCAGGCGACCGTTTCGGACGGGTCGCGCCGACCATTGCCATTGCGATCGTGCACGGTGCCAAGGCGTTTCCCGGCCGAGTCCACTACGACCAGCACGGCATGCCGCTGCTGTCGGGCCGCGCGGCTCGCTGCCACGAACACCAGCGTGACGCGCCGCGCCACTGCGTCCGACCGGTACCGCGTCAGGTCCACCTTCGTGGCGGCCAGCGCGGTCAGCAGCGTCAGGACCAGCAGCACCACCAGCAGGCCGGTCAGGGACTGTCCGCGGCGCAACGATCGGAGAGACATGGGCAAGGTTTCGTGGCGGAAGGTCGTCGTGCCGGATACCATCCCTCAGACGAGCGGGTCGGTGCGACGTTACGTGTTCCGGATCCGCAGCACGCCACGACCCTCGCCTGTGCGATCGCGCGCTGACATGGCTACGTTCGCGAGGCTACCCCGACGTCATCTCCCGCATCCGCCTTGCTGTGCCAGCCTCCTCCCCGATCACGTGGGTCAAGTGCCAGGACTACGGCAATGAGCTCGAGGCGAGCATCGCCGTCGCCATTCTCGACGGCTCCGGTATTCCGGCGATCGTCCGCAGCAACGACTCGGTGGGGCTGTTCGGCTCCGCGTTCCAGGGTTTCACCGCGATGGGCGTCTCCCTGATGGTGCCATCCAGCGCGCTCGCCGCCGCCCGGACGGTGCTCACGATGACGCGCGAAATTCCGGAGGAGTAGATGCTGCTGATCGCCCTTACCGGGAATGTGGCGGCGGGCAAATCCACCGTGGCGGCCGAACTGGCGCGTCGCGGTGCGACGCTGGTGGACAGTGACATCGCGGCCCGTACGGCCGTCGCCCCGGGCACACCGGCGCTCGAAGCGATCGCCGACCGTTTCGGTGCGGACATGCTTCGGCACGACGGCTCGCTTGACCGCACGAAGCTGGGCGCGCTCGTCTTCGCCGACGCTGCGGCACGCGCTGACCTCGAGCAGATGGTGCACCCCGCCGTGGAGTCGGCGCGACAGGCGGCCGTTGCCGACGCACGCGCGGCGGGCGCCGCGATCGTGGTGTGCGACATCCCGCTTCTTTTCGAAGCACGCCTCGCCTGGCACTTCCCGCGCATCCTGCTCGTCGATGCGCCGGAGCCGGTGCGCGTGGCGCGCATGATGAACGCCCGCGGTCTCTCGCAGCACGAGGCGCTGATTCGGATTCTCGTGCAGCTGCCGGCAGCGCTCAAGCGGCCGCGGGCCGACCTGGTGATCGACAATGCAGGTTCGCCCGAGGCATTGCAGCACCGAATTCACAACGTCTGGGACCGACTTCTGTCATGGGCAGCGGTTGCCGAGTGCCATCGCGCGGCCTAGACTCACCTTCTGTCGCACAAACACGCGGCACCACGCACCAACACGCTTTTTTTCGGAGCACTCAGTGTCGCAGATCCCCGCCAATCTTCAGTACACGAAGGATCACGAGTACGTCGCCGGCGCCGCCGATGCAGACATCGTGACCATCGGCATCACCGATTTTGCACAGGGGGAACTGGGCGACATCGTGTACCTGGACCTGCCCAAGGTGGGCAGCACGTTTGCCGAGCATGCGGTGTTCGGGACGATCGAGGCCGTGAAGGCCGTGAGCGAGCTGTTTTCGCCGCTGGCTGGCGAAGTGGTCGAGGTCAACGCCCGTCTCGATGGCGAGCCGGCGCTGGTGAATTCGGACCCCTTCGGCGACGGCTGGATGATCAGGATGAAGGTCGCCGACACGAACGCCCGCGCCGCCCTCATGACCGCCGACGCTTACAAGGCTCTCCTTGGCGAATAACGATTGGGTGATGCATGCGCCGGCCTGACTGGTGCGCTCAGCTCCCCGCGTGATGCAGTGAACCACGAAGGCCGGCCCCCGTTTCAGGGCCGGCCTTCGTCATGTGCGACGTCCGTCGCCTCATTCCTCGACGTACGCCTCCATGGGCAGGCAGCTGCAGACCAGGTTACGGTCGCCGAATGCACTCTCGATGCGTCCCACCGTCGGCCAGAACTTGTGTGCACGCGCACCCGCCGTCGGGAACGCCGCCTGCTCGCGCGAGTAGGCGTGTGTCCACGCGTCGCTGATCACCGCGCTGGCGGTGTGCGGCGCATGCTTCAGCGGGTTGTCGTCACGCGGCAGCTCGCCACGCTCCACCTGCGCCACTTCCTCGCGAATCGCGAGCATCGCGTCGCAGAAGCGGTCCAGCTCCGCCTTGTTCTCGCTTTCCGTGGGCTCGATCATCAGCGTGCCGGCCACGGGGAAGCTGACGGTCGGTGCATGGAAGCCGTAGTCCATCAGGCGCTTGGTGATGTCCTCGACCGCGATGCCGGCGCTTGCCTTCAGCGGACGCGGGTCCACGATGCACTCGTGAGCCACCGTGCCGTTCGGGCCCTGGTACAGCACCGGGTAGGCATGCTGCAGACGCTTCGCGACGTAGTTCGCGTTCAGGATCGCGACCTTGGTGGCGTACGCGAGTCCCTCGGCACCCATCATCCGGATGTAGAGGTAGCTGATGGGCAGGATGCTGGCGCTGCCGAATGGTGCGGCGCTCACGGCGCCCGAGCTCATCTTGGTGCCGAGGCCCGCCGGCGCATGGCCCGGCAGGTGCGGAGCGAGATGCGCCGCGACACCGATCGGGCCCATGCCCGGCCCGCCGCCGCCATGCGGGATGCAGAACGTCTTGTGCAGGTTCAGGTGGCAGACGTCCGCGCCGAAGTCGCCGGGGCGGCAGACGCCGACCATCGCGTTCATGTTCGCGCCGTCCATGTAGACCTGCCCGCCATACGAATGGATCGTGGCGCAGATGTCGGCGATGTCGGCCTCGAACACACCGTGCGTGCTGGGATAGGTGACCATCAGCGCCGCCAGATTGGCCGAGTGCTCGAGGGCCTTCGCCTTCAGGTCGTCCGCGTCGATGTTGCCGTTCGCGGCGGTCTTCACCGGCACGATCGTCATGCCGCACATGACGGCGCTGGCCGGATTGGTGCCGTGCGCGCTGGCCGGGATCAGGCAGACGGTTCGATGCGCATCGCCCCGCGCCTGGTGATAGCGACGGATGGTGAGCAGGCCCGCGTATTCGCCCTGTGACCCGGCGTTCGGCTGCAGCGACACGGCAGCGAAGCCCGTGACGTCGGCCAGTGCCGCTTCGAGTTCCGTGAACATCTGCGCATAGCCCGCCGCCTGGTCGCGCGGTGCGAACGGATGCAGCGCGCCAAACTCCGCCCACGTCACCGGAACCATCTCGGTCGCGGCGTTCAGCTTCATGGTGCAGCTGCCCAGCGCGATCATCGAGTGGCAGAGCGACAGGTCCTTTGCCTCGAGCTGCTTGATGTAGCGCAGCATGGCGGTCTCGCTGTGGTGCGTGTTGAACACCGGGTGCGTCATGAACGGCGACGTGCGTGTGAAACGCTCGTCGTAGCGCGGGTTGCTTTCGGCCGCCAGCGCATCGATGTCCAGGCCGTGCGACTCGCCACCGTTGAAGATCGTGAGCAGCGTGGACACGTCGTGCAGCGATGTGGTCTCATCGAACGACACGCCGATCGATCCCTCGCTCAGCTGACGCAGGTTCACCTCGTGCTGCAGCGCAGCGGCCATGATGTCCTGCACCCCGTGCACGCCGACTTCCACCCGGACCGTGTCGAAGTAATGCTCGTGCAGCACCTGCAACCCGAGCTGCTCGAGCCCTGCCACGAAGATCGACGTCAGGCGCTGAATGCGGCGCGAGATACGAGTCAGGCCGGCCGGTCCGTGGAACACGCCGTACATGCTCGCCATCACCGACAGCAACACCTGCGCGGTGCAGACGTTGCTGGTGGCCTTCTCGCGGCGGATGTGCTGCTCGCGAGTCTGCAGCGCCATGCGCAGCGCCGGTGCACCGTGGCTGTCGCGGCTCACGCCGATGATGCGGCCCGGCAGCAGGCGCTTGAACTCGTCGCGCGTTGCGAAGAAAGCGGCATGCGGCCCACCGTAGCCCATCGGCACGCCGAAGCGCTGTGCGCTGCCCACGGCGATGTCGGCGCCCCACTCGCCCGGCGGTGCCAGCAGCGTGAGCGCCATCAGGTCGGTCGCGGCGGTGACCAGCGCGCCCACGGCATGTGCGCGCTCGCAGAACGCGGAGTAGTCCACCACGGCACCGTCGGTGGTCGGATACTGGATCAGCGCGCCGAAGAACTCGTCGGTCAGTTCGGCACTCGTCGCCTCACCCGTCACGACCGTCCAGCCGCGTGACTCGGCGCGCGTCTGCACCACGGCGATGGTCTGCGGGTGGCAGTCGGAGGCGACGAAGAACTTCGTGCGGTTGCCGCTCACGGCGCCATGCGACAGCGCCATCGCCTCGGCGGCCGAGGTGGCCTCGTCCAGCAGGGAGGCGTTCGCGATGGGGAGACCCGTGAGGTCGATCACCATCGTCTGGAAATTCAGCAGCGCCTCCAGTCGGCCCTGCGCGATCTCGGCCTGGTACGGCGTGTAGGCCGTGTACCAGCCCGGATTCTCCAGCACCGTGCGCTGGATCACCGCCGGCACGATGGTGCCGTAGTAACCCTGGCCCAGATACGACCTGAACACCTTGTTCTGCGACGCGATGCCCTTGAGCCGCACAAGTGCCTCGTGCTCGCTTTCGGCCGGTGGCAGGTCCAGCAGGCGGCGGAAGCGGATCGACTCCGGGATCGTCGCGTCGATCAGCGCATCGAGTGTCGGATAGCCGAGCGTATCGAGCATCGACCGGACCTCGTGAGGAGTCGGGCCGACATGCCGCTGAATGAAGCTGCCCGAATCGTCGAGCGCGGCCGGGGCGGAAGTGGCGGTGCGGACTGGAACGGCCATGCAGCTAAACTCCACAGGGCGCCCGAAGCGCGCGCCCGATCGTCAGATTGATATCGGATGGCGGGACCGCGCTCGGAAACTCCGGCGGGCACCTGCGAAACATAATCCCGGACGGCGACCACAGCGGTCGCCTTCGCTTTCGACACTGCTACCCCGGTGCACCACGTGACGTTGTGGAGCGGCGACGTTCGACTGATGCGCAGCCCGCCCCGTGATGCCGTCACGAACATGGCCCTCGACGATGCGATGCTGCACACGGCGGCAGACACCGGCGCCACCTTGCTGCGGATCTACAGCTGGGAGCGCCCTTCGGTTTCCTTTGGACGGAACCAGCGGTGCGAGGGCGTCTATTCTGCCCATCGCTGCGAAACGCTTGGCATACCTGCCGTTCGCCGCCTGACTGGTGGTCGTGCCTTGCTCCACGGGCGCGAGGTGACCTACTGCGTGGCGGCACCGACGAGGGCCGCGAACACGCTCCGCGGCGGTTACGACTCCATCAATGCCATCCTGCTGGACGCGCTCCACCGGCTTGGCGTGAATGCCACGGTCGCCGTGCCGGGGGGTCGGACCTCCAGTCCAGGGCTCGCCCCGTGCTTCGAGACACCGTCCGCCGGCGAACTGGTCGTCGGCACGCAGAAGCTCGTCGGCTCGGCGCAGCATCGCGAGGCCGCGGCGTTCCTGCAGCACGGCTCCATCCTGCTCGACGACGACCAGGGCCTGCTGCACGACCTCGCGCTGGTCGCGTTGCCGCAGGTGCCGACACCTGCCACACTGCGGGGGTGCCTGGGCAACGTCACGCACGACAACGTGGCCGATGCCATCACCGACGCGGTGCGTGCCGCGAGTCGTGGCGACATGGTGCTCTCGACGGACGGGCTCATGGCCGACACTCATGTGCTGATGGCGGCGAGTCGCTATCGTGATCCCCGTTGGACGTGGCGTCGATGATCGCTGCCTCGTGCTCCCCGCAACCCACGCACTTTTCGATGCCGAATCTGCGCGATCTTCGATTCCTGTCACTGTGCGCGCTCGCTGCATGTGGCGCCACGCCTGATGGCACCCCGGCTGCGGCGGTCTCCGCGACTGGCGGCACGCTCGTGATCTCGACACCGGCGGAACCAGACAACTTGCTGCCGCCGATCACGACGTCGATCTCGGGTCGGCAGGTGGAGGACCTGATCTTCCAGCGGCTGGCCGATATCGGCGCGTCGTTGAATACCGTGGGCGACGCCGGGTTCACGCCGAACCTCGCCACCCGCTGGCAGTGGTCGCCGGACTCGCTCTCGATCGCGTTCACCCTCGATTCGGCAGCGCGCTGGCATGACGGTGTGCCGGTTCGCGCCGCCGACGTCCGCTTCAGCCTCGCGCTCGTCACGGATCCGCGCGTCGCGTCACCCACGGCGCTGCTGCTTGCGAACGTGGACTCCATCAGCGCGCGCGATTCGCTCACGGCCGTCGTCTGGTTCAAGCAGCGCAGGCCCGACCAGTTCTTCGAGATCGTCCACCAGCTCTACGTGCTGCCGGAGCACCTGCTGCGCACGGCGGATCGCCGCAGGCTCGCCGCCGCACCCATCGCGATGATGCCGATCGGCAGCGGTCCCTTCCGCGTGGCACGCTGGGTTCCGAAGCAGCTGCTGGAACTCGTGGCCGACACCACCGGTGGCCGGCGCCGCGCGCAACTCGATCGCGTGGTGTTCGCCGTCGCTCCGGACCCGGTGACCGCGTTCACACGCGTAGTCACCGGTGAGGCCGACCTCTTCGAAGCGGTGCGACCCGACAAGGTGGCGGAAGTGACCAGCCACCCGCAGCTGCATCTCGTGCTCACGCCCACACTGGACTACAGCTACCTCGGATTCAATCTCGTTGACCAGAAGACCGGTCGTCCGCATTCCCTGTTCGGCGATCGCATGGTGCGGCGCGCGCTCACCATGGCCACGGATCGTCGCAGCATCGTGATGAACGTGTACGACTCGCTGGCCGTGCAGGCGCGCGGCCCGTTCACGGCGGCACAATCGACGGCCGACACGGCGCATGTGCCGCTGCCCTTCGCACCGGACAGCGCGAACGCCCTGCTCGATGCCGCAGGCTGGATGCGAGGCGCCGACTCGCTGCGTCGTCGCAACGGTATGCTGCTGGCCTTCGGCATGCTCGTGCCATCGACCAGCGTGGCACGCATGCGGGCCGCTGTCCTGCTGCAGGAGCAGTTCCGGCGTGTCGGCGCCGATGTGCGCATCGAGGGTGTAGACATGGGCGGCTTCGTGTCACGCATCAGTGCGCGCCGCTTCGACACGATGGTCGGCGCCTGGAGCCAGGACGCAGGACCAGCCGACGTGCGTGCCGCATGGACCAGCGCTGCGGCCACGGCCGGCGGCAACAACGCGGGTGCCTATCGTAGCCCGCAGTTCGACGCACACGTGGACAGCGGGGTCGCGGCATTTGCGCCTACCGCGATGCGCGCGCACTTCGCCGCGGCGTGGCGCATCATCGCTGACGATGCGCCGGCCATCTGGCTCGCCGAGCCACTTCGCGTGATGGCGGTGCATTCGCGTTTCGTCACCAGCGGCATGCGTCCCGATGCGTGGTGGGCCGGCGTTGCGAAGTGGAGCATCCCACCCGACCGTCGCATCGCGCGTGACGCACCGGCACCGGCACACGCCGCCGCGCTCGCACCAGCGGGAGCGTCGCGCTGAGACGTCCGGCACGCCACCGCAGCGCGTGCACGCGCTGATCCAGCGAATCTGGCACGGCTTCGTCGTCATCGCACTGGTCGCGACGGCCACGTTCGTGCTCGTGCGACTCGCGCCCGGCGATCCGTTCGCTGCCGCGCTGGAGAACGCGCGACTCACGCCGGCGCTTCGTGAGCAATGGCGCGCCGCATACGGCCTCGATGGCAGCATCGGCACCCAGTTCGCGCACTGGATCGCGTCACTCGCGCGTGGTGACCTGGGGTTTTCCA
This sequence comes from Gemmatimonadaceae bacterium, assembly GCA_014377535.1. Classification (GTDB taxonomy): domain Bacteria; phylum Gemmatimonadota; class Gemmatimonadetes; order Gemmatimonadales; family Gemmatimonadaceae; genus JACMLX01. The sequence goes on along the minus strand of JACMPK010000092.1, from coordinate 18,002 downwards.
CCAGCACCAACCAACCCGTGTCACGCGCCATTGCCGCCGCACTGCCGAACACGCTCCTGCTGATCGGCACATCGATCGTGATCGCCTTCATGCTCGGCATCTGGCTTGGCGCAGTGCAGGCGGCAGGGCGAGGCGGCATCGTCGATCGCTGCATCGGTGCCATCACGCTCATCGGCAACGCCGTGCCGGACTTCTGGTTGGCGCTGGTGATGTTGCTGGCGGGCTCATATTGGCTGCGGCTCTTTCCGGTCGGCGGCGTGGCTGACCTGCTGCTGCCGCTCGGCGCATCGTGGCCTGTTCTGCTGTTGGATCGTGCGCGTCATCTCGTCCTGCCGGTGCTGACGATGGTGATCTTGCTTGTTGCGCCCATCGCGCGACTGCAGCGCACCGCACTGCTGGATCGGCTTGGCGCCGAGTGGGTGCGCACCGCCACGGCGAAGGGTGTGGCGCGGCGTACGGTGTTCCGTCGGCACGCGTGGCGCACCGCACTGGGTCCCGTGGTCACGATGGGGGGTATTGCGCTGCCGTCGCTGTTCGGCGGCGCCGTGTTCATCGAGCGTGTCTTCGCATGGCCAGGCATGGGACGGCTGGCCGCCGAAGCCGTTGCGGCGCGCGACTATCACCTGGTAGTCGGCTGCGTGCTGGTGGGCACGGTGATGGTCGTCATCGGGTCGATGCTCGCCGATCATGTGTCGGCGTGGCTTGACCCGCGCCTGACACAGGACGGATTCGAGCCAGGACGAGGCCTCGCGTGAGTGAGCCGCGCCGGTATCGCAGCGACTGGCGCGGCGCCGTGCAGCGCCTCAGCGCCGATCCGCGCAGTGTCGTGGCAGCATCGGTGCTGCTGGGGCTGGCATTGCTCGTCGCTGTTGGCCCGATGCTCGCGCCGCACGCGCCGAATGCGCAACTCGACATTACGAAGCTCGTGCATGTGCCGCCGTCACGCGCACACCTGCTCGGCACCGATGTGTACTCGCGCGACGTGCTGGCCCGGGTATTGAGCGGCGGTCGCATCTCGCTGCTGTTCGCCACCAGTGCCGTGCTGGTGCAGACCATCGTCGGCACCTGCGTCGGCCTGTTCGCCGGCCTCGCGGGGCACCGCATCGACGCCATCGTGATGCGCGGCGTCGATGCAGGCGCCAGCGTACCGCGCGTGCTGTTTCTGCTGGCGCTGCTGGCGCCGCTGCCTCACGTACCGCTCTGGATGCTGGTGCTTACGGTGGCATTCACCGGCTGGTTCGTCACGGCGCGACTCGTCCGCGGCGAGGTTCGCGCCATCCGCACGACGGAGTTCGTGCATGCCGCGCACGCGCTCGGCGCATCGCGTCTGCGGATCGCGATGCGGCATCTGCTGCCGCACGTGCTCGGACCTGTGCTCGTGACATCCACGCTGGCGGTGGGCCACGTGATCGTGCTGGAGGCGGGCCTGAGCTGGCTGGGCGTCGGCGTACAGGCGCCGCAGGCCAGCTGGGGCAACATCATCGCTGACGGCACCGAGTTCCTGTCCATCGCGCCGTGGGTTTCGCTGGCGCCGGGATTCTGCCTCGTGGCAGTCGTCCTTGCCGCGAGCGCATTTGGCGACGGGTTGCGCGACGCGCTCGCTCCCGGGCAGCTTGCCCGCACATGACCGCGACTCACACGCCACCGACCGATGCCCTGCTCTCGCTGCGTGATGTGCGCGTCACGTTCCGTACGGCCGATGGCGTGATCACCCCCGTCGACGGTGTGTCGTTCGACATCGCACGCGGCGAGACGCTCGCGCTGGTCGGCGAGAGTGGCTGCGGAAAGTCGCTTACCGCACTCACGATCCTGCGTCTCATCGACGCGCCCGGACGCATCGAGGCCGGCAGCCGCATCCTGTTCGAGGGACGCGACGTGCTGACGCTGCCCGACAAGGAGCTCCGCAGCATCCGTGGTCGCCAGGCGGCGATGATCTTCCAGGAACCGATGACCGCGCTGAACCCCGTGTATTCCGCCGGCGAGCAGATTGCGGAGGTCGTGCGCACCCACACGAAGGCCAGCCGGAGCGAGGCGTGGACGCGGGCCGTCGCAATGCTCGGCGCCGTGGGCATCTCGTCGCCGGACATTCGCGCGAAGCAGTTCCCGCACCAGCTTTCCGGCGGCATGCGGCAGCGGGTGATGATTGCAATGGCACTGGTGCTCGGTCCATCACTGCTCATCGCCGACGAGCCCACGACCGCGCTCGTCGTGACCATCCAGGCACAGCTGCTCGACCTGCTGCGCGAGGCACAGCAGGCGCGTGGTGCCTCCATGCTGCTGATCACGCACGATCTTGGTGTCGTCGCGGAGTCGGCGCAGCGCGTCGCCGTGATGTACGCGGGCCAGATCGTGGAGGAGGCTCCGGTCACGGCGCTCTTCGCCGCGCCGCAGCATCCGTACACTGAAGGCCTGATGGCCGCGATGCCGCGCGCAGGTTCGCGCCGCGAACGTCTCACGACCATTCCAGGCACGGTGCCTCCGCCGGGGGCGTGGCCGCTGGCCTGCCGCTTTGCCGATCGGTGCGCCTATGCGTGGAGTCGCTGCACCATCGAGGCACCGCCGTTGCACCAGCTCGGGCACGGCCGGACGTCGCGCTGTCACCTGGTGGAGGAACCCGCGCGGCGCGTGGCTGCACAGGCGACGGCCGGGGCAGCGTCGTGAACACCGTCGTGAGCAGCCGCCCCACCGGCGGCCTTGGTGACGGCGCGACGGATCCGCTGCTCAGTGTCCGCGGGCTGTCGAAGACGTTCCCGATCCGTGGCGGCATCCTCAACCGCGTGACCGGCAGCGTGCGCGCCGTGACTGATGTCTCGTTCGACGTCGCCGCGGGCGAGACCCTCGCGGTCGTCGGCGAATCAGGATGCGGCAAGACCACCACCGGTCGTTGCATCCTGCGCCTGATCGAGCCCACCGCAGGCAGTGTCACCTTCGACGGCGTGGACCTGCTCTCGCTGCGTGGCGCCGCGTTGCGCGCCATGCGGCGACACATCCAGCTCGTGTTCCAGGATCCGTACGCGTCGCTCAATCCGCGCATGACGATCGGTGACACGGTGAAGGAAGGACTCACGATCCACAAGCTGGCCGAAGGTGCCGCCGCGGACAGGCGTGTACAGTCGCTGATGGAGGAAGTCGGCCTGCGCCGCGAGTGGGCGACGCGCTATCCGCACGAGTTCTCCGGTGGCCAGCGCCAGCGCGTGGGCATCGCGCGCGCGCTGGCCGTGGAACCGAAGTTCATCGTGCTCGACGAGCCGGTCTCCGCGCTCGACGTGTCAGTGCAGGCGCAGGTGATCAACCTGCTGCAGGACCTGCAGCGGGATCGTGGTCTCACCTACCTGTTCATTGCGCACGACCTCGGCGTCGTGGAGCATCTCGCCACGCGCGTCGTCGTGATGTACCTGGGCCGCATCGTGGAGATGGCCACGGCCGACGTGCTGTTCAGTGAGCCGATCATGCCGTACACGCAGGCACTGCTGTCGGCGATTCCCTTGCCCGATCCGCTCGCCCCGCGCGATCGCATCGTGCTGGACGGTGATCCGCCGTCACCAGCCGATCCGCCCAGCGGCTGCGTCTTTCACCCGCGCTGCTTTCATCCCGACAAGGATGTTGCATGCACGCAGGTGATCCCGCCGCTCGAGGAAAAGGGGCCGGGACACTGGGCGGCCTGCATCAAGCAACCAGCCGGCACATCCGACTTTTTCCTGCCGGCCGCTGCACTGCGCAGCCGGCGGACCGCCGTCTCCCCCGCGACCTGATCGCATGCCATCCCCTGCCGCTGCTTCCCCCCGCGTCACCGCGGCACTCGACGACCGCGCCTTCTTCGGGCATCCGCGAGGGCTTGGCCTGCTTTTTCTGTGCGAGATGTGGGAACGGTTCTCGTACTACGGCATGCGCGCGATCCTCGTGCTCTACCTCATCAACGGAATCGGCTGGTCGGCACAGGATGCGTCACGGCTCTACGGCACGTACACGGGACTGGTCTGGCTCACGCCACTGATTGGCGGCTACCTCGCTGACCGCGTGCTCGGCACCCGTCGATCACTCGTGATCGGCGGCCTCACCATCGCGGCAGGACATTTCCTGCTCGCGTTCCAGACCATGCCGTTCTTCTATTCCGGCCTGGCGCTGATCGTGATCGGCACCGGCTTCTTCAAGCCGAACGTGTCCACGATGGTCGGTCAGATGTATGCGCCCGGCGACGTGCGCCGCGATGTCGGCTTCACGATCTTCTACACGGGAATCAACACCGGCGCATTCATCGCGCCGCTGATCTGCGGCTACCTGGCCGAGAGCCCGAAGTACGGCTGGCACTACGGCTTTGCCGCGGCCGGTGTCGGTATGACGCTCGGCGTGCTCCTGTTCCTGTGGGGCAGGGATCGCTACCTGCCGGGCATCGGCCTGGCACCATCACATGCACGCGACTCCGAAGTCGCGGCCGAAATCGGCGAGCTCGGGTCGCAGTCCAATGCGCGCAACGCCGCGTTCGGTGCGTTCGCCGGTGTCGCCGTCGCCGTGATGGTGGGCAGCCCGGCCTGGAGCAGTTCGGGGCTGCCCGCCTGGATCCTGTCGCTGAGCGGGTTGATGACGCTGCTCTTCGGCATCGTCATCGGCGGCGCCTTCGCGGTCGCGATCCTCGGCACGCAAGGCGAGGAACGCCAACGCGTCTATGCGCTGGTCACAGTCTGCTTCTTCGTGGTGTTCTTCTGGCTCGTTTTCGAGCAGGCAGGCAGTTCGCTCACCATCTTCGCCGACAAGGACACCGATCGCACCATCGGCGCGGGGCTGTTCGGCATGGAGCTCATTCCGACGAGCTGGTTCCAGAGCATTCAGCCGATGTTCATCATCCTGCTGTCGCCGGTTGCCGCGGTGTTCTGGTCCATGCTGCAGCGTCGGAAGGCCGAACCATCGACGAGCATGAAGATGGTCTGGGGTCTCTTCTTCGGCGGGCTTGGATTCTTCCTGCTGATCTTCGCGGGACGCAGTGTGGATGCGGGTCTGAAGGTCGGGCCATGGTTTCTCGTCGGCGCCTATTTCTGCCATACCGTCGGCGAACTGTTCCTCTCGCCCGTCGGCCTGAGCTACGTCACCAAGGTTGCGCCCGCGCAGTTCGTGTCGCTGCTCATGGGCGCCTGGTTCCTGTCCATCGGCGCCGCGAGTTTTCTTGGTGGCTACATGGCAGGCCTGATCGAGACGGTACCCAGTCGCGCCACGTTCTTCAGCATCCCGACCGCGACGGCGTGGGGCGCCGGCTTCGTGATGCTGCTCTGCGTGCCGCTGCTTCGCCGGCTCACTCGCAGCGTGCCCGACGCCTGACCTGCAGCCGCGACACCTGACGGGCGCACCGTGATGCGACGCCCGTCAGCGGGCCATCGGCATTAGAACGAGAACAAGTTCGTGATCAGCGAGCGCTCACGGGCGCGGCGCGCTTCGTCCGGGTCGTCCCAAAACGTGCGCGTGGCGTTGCCGGACGAGATGCGGAACTCCCACTTCCGCGAGCGCAGGTCGGGATTGAGACCGTACGCGAGGTCTGCGCGATACATGCGGCGCGAGCGTGGGGGCACCGCGAACAGCAGGCTGCCGCCAACAGCCGAGCGCCATGGCGTGTTCACGCCATATGGCACGCGGCCCGCCCAGACCTTGCCGGACTCCGCAAACCCGGCGATGCCGACATCGGTGAAGCCGAATGGTCGCCCCAGCGCCTGCCGCTGCTCGGCACGGAAGACCGCGCGACTTTCACCCGCGTCGAGTGAGCGACGAAATCCATCCACGCCCGTTCGCGACGCGCCAAGTGGCACCTGGAACGGCACGCGCACATCCTTGCCGCCGGTGAACTCCAGCGACACGATGCTCGTCACGCTTCGCGCGATCTTGTAGTACGCGGCGGTGCGACCGCTGATCAGCCGACCATCCCACGCTGCACGCGATTTGCGGCCCGAGAAGATCCACTCCGTGCCCACGAACGTCTTCTGATTGCCCCAGCCGGCGTAAATGTCACCGGTGGTGAAGAATTCGTCGCTCGTCAGCCCGCTCAGCTTGAGCGGACGGCCCACCTGACCACCGAACTGCACGCCGATGCGCAGGTCCTGCACGCCCGTCAGCGCGTCGAAACCCTGGACCGGAAGAAACCGCATGATGCGGCCACCGAACAGCACGTTCATTCGTGTCGCACTCTGCGGCGGTGCCGGCAGAACCGGCAGGCGCTCCATGAACGGGAACGCGCCAGAGTCGGTCACGACTACGGCGCTGCCGATGTTCTCGTCATCGTAGCACAGCGATCCACCGGCGAGCAGGAGCGCACCCGGCCTGCCGATGCGGAACACGCCGCCGAGCGACGAGAATGTGCGCGAGACACGCTGGAGCGGTGTGATGCCCTCCGAGCGGATGAATCGCACATAATCGTCGTCGCGGCCCACGATGCCGCGAAAGCCATAACGCTGCAGGTCACTCAGGAATGGCAGCCGCAGCTCCAGATCGGAGTGATTTCCGAGTCCGAAGCGGTCCCATCGCAGGTTCGTCTGGATTGGCCGGCCGAAGGTGATCGCCGACCGCATGCGCAGTGTGCGGCCATCGCGCAGACGGCCATTGTCGCGCCACCCCGCCTGAATCAGCAGGCCGCGGCCCATCAGGTTCGCGTTTCCAATCGTCAACCCGCGGAGGGTGGTGCCGCTCACGTTCGCGCCTGCGATCATCGACACGTCGTCCACGGTCGTCACGATGAGCTGCACGCCATCGTTGTCGGGATAGACCAGCACCTTCGCATCCTGGATGAACCATTGCGTACGCAGCAGTCGCTCCGTTTCACGCCGGTCGATCTCGGTGCATATGTCGCCCTCTTTCATCTGCACGAACTCGCGGATGACGCGTGCGCGGCTGTTGACGTGGAACTTGCGCACCAGATTCGTCGCCCGGCGTGACGCCGCCGACCGGCCACCGAACTCCGGTCCGATCGGTTCGATCGAGATTCGAGTGATGCGCTGTCCAATGCATCGCGCGAGCGCCGTGTCTGCCGGTGCCGACGCAGGTGCACGAGCAGGTGCACGTGCAGGTGCAGGTGCAGGTGCAGGTGCCGGCGCCGGTGTCGGTCGCTGCGCCGCGCCACGCACCGCGACGCAAAGCGACGCCGCGCACAGCAGCCGGTGCATCAGGCGCGCCCCATCCGGCGCTTCAGCTCAGCCAGACGCTCGTCCGCGGACTGTGCGCGCGCCGCATGGTCCAGCACACGGTAGTCCGACGCATCCACCGTCGGGTCGCTTCCGGCTGCAGCGTCACCCGGTGTCGCTGCTGGCATTGGGCCGATGCCGGTCACGGAACGCAACTCCAGCTCCATGTCAGCGACGGTCCGTTCCGTCAGGAGCAGCTCGTCGTGCTGCACGTCGACCTTCCGTTCGAGCACCTCGATGGTGCTGCGCTGCGCGGCGGCAAATCGTGCCGCCACGGCGACCGTCTCATCGTCATCGATGCCGCGCGCGAGTTCACCGCGGCGCAGGATCGTGGCGAGTCCCGCCCGCGCCGACTCCAGCCGCTGTACCGAGGCCGCATGGGCGGCGCGCACATCGTCGCGGGCGATGCGCGCCAGCGACAGCGTGTGCTTCATCTCCGCCAGCTGGCGGCGTGTGGAGGAATTGCTGAACGACGACACCGGCAGCACGGTTGCGGGTTGCGGATCAGAACGGCGACAGGCCAGAGTACCCCAGCGCGCCTCGCGTCCGCAACGGCCATTGACGACGCGGCGGGTCCCGCATCACGCCACGCGGCGCGAATCGATGCAGCGGGTCATGACGCAAGCCGCCAGCGCGCCTCGTCCGACACCTGGCGCATCAGGCGCTCCGGCGAATGCTGCCCGGGAAAAAGCAGGCGATCACTGACGCGGTTCAGTGCCTGCCGGATCAGCGGGAACTCGCCCGCAGCCCGTGCAAACAGCGGGCGAAGGCCGGTGCTGTCCGCCATGCCATGTTCCGCCGCGAGCAGGAAACCCTGCCGGCCCATCTCGTCGTAATACGAAAGATCAGGACCGCCGCGACGCCACTTGCGCAGCATGACGTGGTCGGGAAACAGCCCTGACAGCCAGAGCGCGTAGTTTGCCATGTGCTGCCGCACGAGAAACGTGCGCTTCGGGTCACCATGTTCGCCGTCGGCCAGCAGGGCGGTGAGCGTGTCGTAGGTGGCGTCGTCATGCACGGCCACACGCCAGGCGCGATCATGATCGGCGAAGTGCACCACCACGCTGGCGACGTAGTCGGCCACGGCACGCTCCGCTTCGCCAAGCTCACACAGCGAGTGCCGGACCACGACGTACACGAACATCGGCAGTGACGCGCGCGAGGCGCGCGAATCGGCGGTCAGCGCGTCGTGTAATCGCGTGTCGTCCAGTAGCGCGTCGATGCCGTCGTGTCGCAGCATTTCCTCGGCCGCGTCGAAGTCGCGCGACGAGTCGCGTGCGACGAGATGCAGTGCCAGCTGTGCGTCATCCCGGGTGAGCGTGTGCCGAAGGTCTGCCTGAATCATGCGTCGCGTACTCCATGCAAGCGTGATGGACGTTCCACTGGTCGACTGCAATCCGTTCCTGCGCGCTGCGGCTGCGCTTCCCGCCCTGCACTGGATCGACGCGTGGTGCCGGCACCCGCAACGGTGCGCCGCGCCAAATGCACCGGCCCTCTTGACCATCGAGTATCGACAGGTGCACCGGCCCGCCCCCGGAGGTTAGGTTTTCTGTTGATCCTTCGCATTCCCGCTTACCCGTCCGACGTGCTTCGCATCTGCATCCCGGTTCATAACGAAGCCACCACAATCGGCGTCCTTCTCTGGCGCCTGCGGTCGGTCTTTCAGGGTTTTTCGCGCGAGTACGACGTCGTGGTCTACGACGATGCAAGCACCGACGGGACCGCCGAGGTGCTGGAGCCGTATCAATCCGTGATGCCGCTGACCGTGCTCCGCAGCACGACGCACCGTGGCTACTCCGCCAGCATTGATGCGCTGGTCCGCCATGTGGCGGCCGATGACGAGTACGCCCGCCGCGACGCAATGGTGCTGCTGCAGGGAGACTTCACGGAGAATCCGGAGCACCTGCCGGAGCTCGTGAAGCGGTTCGAGGGCGGGGCAGACCTGGTCGCCGTCGAACGGACGGTGTCGAGCGCGACGCCCGCTGACGAGCGTCGCCTGCGTCGCTGGGGTCGCTGGGCCGTGCGGCCGTTTGTGCAGCTCCCCGCCATCTCCGATCCGTTCACCGGTTTCCGGTTGGTGCGGATCTCGGTACTGCGCGAGCTGCTGAAGGCGCTTGGCAACCGGCCGGTTTGCGAAGGTGAAGGCTGGGCAGCAAACATCGACTTCGCCATGAATGTGGCGCCGTTCGCCCGTCGCATCGAGAACGTCCAGTTCGCACCGCGATACGACGTGCGCCAGCGTGCGTCGCGCCGGCGCGGCTGGGCCGACGTTCTTGCGTTGTTTCATTGGGCGCGCGCTGCTCGCCGCACCGCTCGCCCGTCGCCGGGTGGCAAGCCGATGGCCGACGCTGTCGCGCGCTTCGAGCTCGCCGCCACGGTGTCCGCACCGCCCGAACGCGGTGCCCGCGCGGTGCCGGCCGCTCGCACCGACGGCGAGTCACGCCCGGAACGGGGCACGCGCCCGTTCCGTGATCGCGACCGCGGCGAACGCGACAAGCCCGATGCGCCGACCGTCACCGCCGAGTCGCGTCCGCACGGCGAGGAGCGCGCGCCGCGCGAGGCCCGTGGTGCCCGTGAGGAGCGGGCGCTGCGCGGCGAGGAGCAAATGGTGCGTGCCGCGCGCGCGCCGAAGGCGGAACGCGCTGCCGTGCACGCCGAGGCTACGCCGCAGGAGGAGCCAGTCCCCCGTGCGCCGCGCCCGCCACGGAAGCCTCGCACGGAGCGGCCTGCTCGCACCGACGCCGAAGCCGGCCAAAGTGTTGCCGCGGCGCTCGACGCGCCCGATCCTGTCGAGGTGGAGCCGCTTGTCGACGACGCGCCCGCGGCGATTGATGAATCCGGTGATGCGCCAGCGGGAGAAAAGCGGACCCGCCGGCGGCGGCGCCGGTCACGCCGCGAGCGTGGGGTGCGTTCCGCGGGCGAGGCGGAAGGCGACGAGGGTGCGCCGGATGATGGGGATGACCTGCCGGTGTCGCACGCGGTTGGCGGCCACCTGGCGGGAACGTCTCGCGCATCTGCGGGTGAGCAGGATCAGGACGCAGACGATGCAGCTGTTGACGCATCGGACAACGACGGCTCTGACATGAGCGGCGACGACGCGCCTCGCAAGCGCCGTCCGCGGCGCCGGCGACGCGGGCGCAAGCCCGGCTCCGATGCCGCCGAGCACGGCGACACCTCTCCTCCCGCTGCCGAGTGACCGGCGGCGTGACACCCCGGTCACTCGTTCAAGGGTCGCGCTCGTGCTGCTGCTCACTCGCATCGCTCCACTTGCCGCCCTGATTCTCGGTGTCTCGGCCTCTGCCGCGACAATTTCCGCCGAACCGGTGGCGTTGCCCGTGCAGGATGTCCACGACGTGATGCTCGACGAATCGCCGCGTGTTCCGATGGTTGGTGAGCGCCTGTCGTACGACGTGAAGTTCAGCGCCGTGAAGGTCGGCAGCGGCTCTATGGAGGCCACCGGATACGAAAACGTGCGCGGTGTCTCGGCACTGCGGGTACGCTTCGTGGTCAAGGGTGGCACGTTTTTTTACAAGGTGAACGACATTCTCGAAAGCTGGATCGATACAACCCGCTTCATGTCGCTCCGCCACAACCAGACGCTCTCCGAAGGTTCGCGCGATCGTGAGCGTCAGTTCGAGTTCTTTCCCGAACGTCGCACCTTTTCGCTCAACGGCGGAGCCGAAGAACCGGGCGTGGCCGAGCCGCTCGACGATGGCAGCTTTCTGTACTTCGTGCGTCGGGTGCCGCTGGTGGTGGGCCGAACGTACGAATTCCATCGCTACTTCCGGCCAGACCGGAATCCGGTGCGCATCATCGTGCTGCGGAAGGAGCGCATCAGGGTGCCGGCCGGCGAATTCAACACCATCGTGATTCAGCCCATCATCAAGGCCAAAGGGCTGTTCAGCGAGGGCGGCAAGGCGCAGGTCTGGCTGACGGACGACTCTGCGCGCGCCATGGTGCAGATGAAGTCCTCACTCCCGATCGGCTCCCTCAACCTCTACCTTCGCGAATACCGACCAGCCACAGGAGCCGCACTCGTGCGCGGCAACTGAGGGTTTGGTGCATCGTGAACTGCAACTCTGTTCACGCAGAGGCACGAAGGAGCGGAGGATGCGAGGGCTCTGCGCGCGATATTGAACGGCAAACTGCAACTCCTCTCACACGGAGACGCGGAATCGCGGAGGGCTCTATAGCCCGGTGATGGTCCGTGATGGACAGCAGCATTTCAATGCTTCAGGAACTGCACTCGCGAACGGCTGTTCCCAAAGCCGTTGGCAGTTCCTCCGTGATTCCGCGTCTCCGTGTGAGGGGAGTTTGCTGTGTGCTGTGTGCTGTGTGCTGTTTGCTGTTTGCTGTTTGCTGTTTGCTGTTTGCTGTTTGCTGTTTGCTGTTCGCTGTTCGTTCTGCCATGACATGCGCAGAGTCCTCGCCTCCTCCGTTGCTTCGCGCCTCTGCGTGAAAAGCGTTGACGATCCCTCAGTGAACACCGATCAAGGAATGTGAGGCGCATGCATCTCGCCGTCGAAGCCGTGTCGCTGACACGCAACCTGCGCGGCATGGGTCGATATGCGCGCCGGCTGCTGTCGGAGATGCCCGTGCTGCGCCCGGAGCTTCGGTATTCGATCTTCGCACGGAACGCGGCCGATGTGCCACCGCTGCAGGAGCAGCTCGCCGCGTTCGCGCGCATCATGGAACGCGCGACGATCTTGCCCGCCGGCGAGATGTCGCGCGTGCACTGCGATGCTGCGTGGTACCCGTGCAACTTCGTGACGCATCGTCCGCTGTCGGGCGCGATCGTGCCCACCGTGCACGACCTCTTCCCGATGCTGCAGCTGGACGGCCGCTGGTGGAAATACTACAAGCGCACGCGCGCACGCATCCGCTACGGCCGTACGTTGTCTGCGGCCGATCATGTGATCACCGGTGCCACGAAGGCCGCAGCAGAACTGCGCGCCACGTTCGGGTTGCCCGCCGGGTCCATCTCGGTCGTGCCGCACGCGGCTGACGATTTCCGCACTGCGGATGCATCGCTGGTGGATGCGCTGCTGGCCCGGCTCGACGTGTGCGGGCCATTCCTGCTCGCCGTGGGTTCGCAGGAACCGCGCAAGAATCTCGGCGTCCTCTATGAAGCGATGCAGTGGCTGGAGGCGCGAGGTCGCGCGATTCCGCTGGTGCTGTGCGGGCCGCGCGGCATCCACGGCTTCAAGCCCGGCGACGCAGTGCCCAGGTGGTTGCGGCATGCCGGATTCGTGAGCGACGCTGAGCTGGCCGCACTTTACGCGCGCGCGACGGCGCTGGTGTTTCCGTCGCGATACGAAGGGTTCGGGTTGCCCGTGCTCGAGGCGATGACCGCCGGCGGCGTCGTGATCTGTTCCGACGCGAGCACGATGTCCGAAGTCGGCGGCGACGCGGTGCTCTACTTTCCGCCGGACGACGCAGAGACGCTGGCGGCGCAGGTGCTGCGCCTGCTGGATGACGACCAGCTGCACGGCACCCTCGTGCGAGCCGGCGCGATGCAGGCCGCGCACTACTCGTGGCAACGCTCCGCACGCGGCACGCTTGAGGCCATCGATCGCGGCATCCTGGCAACCAGGCGACCTTGACGAATTGAGCGCACATGAAAATACGAGGGCGGACCTGACCGGTCCGCCCTCGTGTTTTCATGCCACCAGCGCGCTCAGTAGCGGCGCGGCGAGTTCACCTTGTCGCGCAGCGCACGCGCCGCACCTGGCGCCACCACCAGCATCACGCCGTACACCACGGCCCCGATGACCAATATCTTCACCGCGAGTCCGATCAGCGGAAAGAACAGCACGCCGATCAACTTCAGGGCGAACAGGCCAAGCAGCGCAACCACGCCGATCGTGAAAATCGTCTTCAGCATTTCGTCTTCCTCCCGGAGTTCCTGCCTCGCGTACGCAGCCCGCTCGCCGGGAGTTTCGGACCACCCGATATTGTACCGGATGCACCACACCCCAGACATTTCGTGAGCCACACCACCGCAGATATCGCCGTCGTCGGCGCGGGTGTCGCCGGCCTCTCCTCTGCGCTGGCACTCGCTGACGCGGGCCTCGACGTCGCATTGATCACCGATGCCCGAGCCGGCGAAGCATCGCCCGCAGCAGGCGGCATTCTGGACACCGGGCACGGCTTCATCCTCCCCGCGCACCGCGAAATGATGCGCGGCGCCCGCGATCTCTGGCCGGCGTTCAGCGCCATGCTGACGGAACGCACGGGTGTCCAGATTCCGCTCAATCGGGATGGCGTACTCGAGCTCGCCACATCGATCCACGAGGCCGAGCGGCTCAGTGCCCTCGCCACGGATGAAGCAGAGTGGCTGGACGCAGTTGCACTCGCGGCACTGGAACCGAATCTGGCGCACGCGCAGGGCGCGCTCAGGTTCAGGCACGACGGGGCGGTGAATCCGCTCGTGCTGCTGAAGGCGCTCAAGCAGGCCATTGGGCGGCATGTGCATGCGCGCGTGATTTCGCAGACAGTCGCCTCGATCGACCCCGGGAGCGCGGCAGAAGGTGTGACTGTGAAGATGATCGACGGAACTACATTGACGGCGATGCGGGTGGTCGTGGCCTGCGGAGCGTGGTCGGGCTCCCTGCCGGGCGTACCGATGCACCTCCCGATCTCGCCGGTGCGCGGCCAGCTGATGTCGGTCGCCAGCAAGGCACTGCGCCACGTCGTGATGCTCGGCGATGGCTACGTGATCCCGCGGGGCGACGGACGGACCATCATCGGTGGCACCGAGGAGCACATGGGCTTCGACGTGCGGCACACCGAAGAAGGGGCGCAGCGCGTGCGCGCACTCGCGGCAGCAATCCTGCCGGCACTGGGCACCGCCGGCATGTTGAGCACCTGGGCCGGTCTGCGCCCCATGACGCGCGACGGACTGCCGATCATCGGTGCGGACGCCGAAGTGCCTAGCGTGATCTACGCCTGCGGTCATGGCCGGAATGGCACCCTGCTGACACCGCTGACCGGCGCCCTGGTCGCGGCGACCGTTGCGGGCACGCAACAGACAACCGATGCAACCCCATTCAGCCCGTTACGCTTTACCTGACGGGATCCCTGTTTCACGTGCCATTCTGGGCTGTAACTGCGCTTCGCGTTTTAGACAGTTACAAGCCTTCCGCTGCCCTCCCGGCTCCCCTACCTTCTCCCCTACACCGGACTGCGCCTCGGAGCGTCGGCGGTAGAGCGTCGCAGCCTCGGCGCTCCCGCCTGCACCAGAGCGATGTCCCAAGGACGTCGGGTCATGGAAGATCATCTGTACCAGATCCTCGGTCGCCATCGTGCCGAGCCGTTGCCTGAGCGCAAGCCGAGCTGGCTGAAGGTGAAGGCGCCCGGCGGCGAGAATTACATGCGCATTAAAGGCATGATGCGCGAGTTGGGCCTCCATACGGTCTGCGAGGAAGCGCATTGCCCGAACATCGGCGAATGCTGGGATCAGGGCACCGCCACGTTCATGATTCTGGGCGACGTCTGCACGCGAAACTGCGCCTATTGCGCCGTGTCGCATGGCCGTCCGCCGAGCTTTGATTTGGCCGAACCCGAGAAGGTCGCCAGCGCCGTGGCTGCAATGAGCCTGAAGCATGCGGTGATCACGTCAGTCGACCGCGACGACCTTCCCGACTTCGGCTCGAACCATTTCCATGAGGTGATCCGGCTGATCCACGAGAAGGTGCCGGGTTGCTCGGTGGAAGTGCTCGTCCCCGATTTTCAGGGCAGGAAGGAATGCATTGAACATGTGCTGGATGCGCGTCCCGAGATCTACAACCACAACACCGAGACCGTGCCCCGCCTGTACAAGAAAGCGCGTCCGGGCGGACGTTACGAGCGGGTCCTGAACATCTTCCGCATCGCAAAGGCGCACGCCCCGGACATCCTCACCAAAACCGGGATCATTCTCGGCATGAGCGAGACGATCGAGGAAGTGATCGAGGTCATGAAGGATCTGCGTACGGTGGACGTGGACATCCTGACGCTCGGCCAGTACCTGAAGCCGTCCGACAGTCACATCGCGCTCGATCGCTACTACACGCCCGACGAATTCCGCCACCTGTATGACGTGGGCATGTCGCTCGGCTTCCGTCATGTCGAGAGCGGCCCGCTGGTGCGGTCGTCGTATCATGCCTGGGAACAGGTGCAGGCCGCAGCAGTCAACTGATTGGCAGGTCCGGTCGACATCGCGGAGTAGTCGCGGTGTCGAATCGCTCTTGGTGCATTGCGTCGCTCACAGTAGGGGGCGTCCAGACATCACGAACCGCCGCTCCATTCGGCGGGCATCGTGACTCCGTCGTTCAACCCACTGTCGCCTTCCATCATGGCCAAGCGCACTCCCGCGGCGAAGACTTCGCCGAAACCCGCCGCATCCGCCCCCGCCGGCGACGCCGAGCGCACGCTTCATCTCACACTCCTTCGCTCGATGCTGCTGCAGCGTCGTTTCGAGGAGCGCTGCGCCGAGGCCTATGCCATCGGTCGCATCGGCGGATTCTGCCATTTGTACATCGGGCAGGAGGCAGTCAGCACCGGCACGCTGAGCCACCTGCGTCCCGATGACTACATGATCACGACCTACCGCGATCACGGCCAGGCACTGGCCCGCGGCATCACGCCACGCGCGGTGATGGCCGAGCTGTTCGGGCGCATCGATGGCTGCGCTGGCGGCAAGGGCGGCTCCATGCACATGTTCGACAAGGCAACCGGCTTTCTCGGCGGGCATGGCATCGTCGGCGGGCACCTGCCAATTGCGACCGGCGTGGGCTTCGCGATCAAGTATCGTGGTGGCGACCAGGTGATCTGCTGCTTCTTCGGTGAAGCGGCGGTGAACAACGGCGCGTTTCACGAAGCCCTGAACATGGCGGCGCTCTGGAAGCTGCCGGTGCTGTTCATCATCGAGAACAACCGGTACGGCATGGGCACGTCTGTCGAACGCGCCTCGGCGATCAACGACATTTACGAGCGTGCTGCGAGCTACAGCATGCATCGCGCAATGGTGGACGGTCAGGACGTGCTGGCCGTGCGAAGCGCGATCGAGGAGGCTGTGGGGCGCGCGCGCACCGATCAGAGTCCGACGCTGCTGGAGATGCGCACCTATCGCTTCATGGGCCACTCCATGTCGGATGCCGCGAGCGGCACCTACCGCAGCAAGGCGGAGCTGGACGAGTACCTCAAGCGCGACCCCATCGCACTGCTGCGCGCGCACATGGAAGCGCGTGGCACGCTGACCGAGCAGGTCATGCAGGACATGGACACCGAGATCAAGGCCATCGTGCAGGATGCCTGGGACTTCGCCGAGGCCAGCCCGGAACCGCCACTGGAAGCATTGATGGAGCATGTGTACGTGGATACCACCAGCGATACCGGCAACACTGCCGGGGCGTGGAGCTGACCCATGGCCATCATCACATATCGTGACGCGCTGAACCAGGCGCTCCGTGAAGAGATGCAGCGCGATGCACGCGTCTTCCTGATGGGTGAGGAAGTCGGCGTGTATCAGGGCGCCTACAAGGTGTCCAAGGGTTTGTTGCAGGAATTCGGCGAAATGCGCGTGGTGGACACGCCGATCACCGAACTGGGTTTCGCCGGCGTGGGTGTCGGCGCCGCCATGGTGGGCCTGCGCCCGATCATCGAGTTCATGACGTGGAACTTCGCGCTGCTTGCAATGGACCAGGTCGTGAACGCTGCCGCGAAGATGCTTTACATGTCGGGTGGCCAGTTCAACATCCCGATGGTGTTCCGCGGACCCAACGGCGCCGCGCTGCAGCTGGGCGCGCAGCACTCGCAGGCATGGGAAAGCTGGCTTGCACACATTCCGGGGCTGAAGGTCGTGGCACCGGGCACGCCGTACGATGCAAAGGGGTTGCTGAAGGCCGCGATCCGTGACGACAACCCGGTCTGCGTGCTGGAAGGCGAAATGCTTTACAACAACAAGGGCGAAGTGCCGGATGGCGAGTACATCGTGCCGCTCGGCGTCGCGGACCTGAAGCGCGTGGGCGAACACTGCACGATCGTGACGTGGGGCAAGCAGGTGCTCGTCGCGATGGCTGCGGCCGACCAGCTGGCAAAGGACGGCATCACGGTGGACGTGGTGGACCTGCGCAGCATCCGTCCGCTCGATGAGCGTGCGATCATCGACAGCGTGCGCAAGACGAATCGCTGTGTCGTGCTGGAGGAAGGCTGGTACTTCGCCGGTGTCGGTGCGCAGATCACGGACCTCGTACAGCGCGAATGCTTCGACGACCTCGATTCACCGGTGATCCGCGTCACGCAGGCTGACGCACCGATGCCGTACGCGAAGGGGCTGGAGAAGGCAGCAAAGGCCGACATGCCGAAGACCATCGCCGCGGTCCGCCGCGCACTCTATCTCGATTGATCTCCACTCCGCCGGAATCCTGACGATGGCTACCAAGGTGATGATGGAAGCGCTCTCTCCGACCATGGAAGAGGGGCGCCTGGTGAAATGGAACAAGAACGAGGGCGACGTCGTGAAGAGCGGCGACGTACTCGCGGAAGTCGAGACGGACAAGGCGATCATGGAGCTCGTCGCGCGTGGCGACGGCGTGCTGCGTGCGCGCCTCGTGCCCGAGAACTCGACGACGCCCGTGGGTCAGCTGATCGGCGTGATTGCCGCAGCCGACGAAGACATTGCGGCCATGCTCGCGAGTGCCGCACCGGCGGTACCGGCACCCGCAGCTTCGGCACCGGCAGCAGCCCCGGCGCCGGCACCTGCAGCACCGGCACCCGCGGCACCGGCACCCGCGGCACCCCAGGCACCCCCGGCACCCCCGGCCCCCGCGGGACCCGCGCGACCCCCCGGCCCCGCCCCGGCGG
>JACMPK010000091.1 GCA_014377535.1 Gemmatimonadaceae bacterium | reverse complement strand
GGCCAGTGCGGATGCCGGTCGTCCAACCGTGAACGGTAGCAGGCTTGCTGTCACGAGCCTGCTGCCGTCGATGGTAAGGTGATTGCCGTCCTGGTAGAGCAGGCGGTCGTGTCGCTGTGCACTGCACCAGAGCGAATCGCAGAACAGTGGCGCGGCATCGAACGTCTCGAGCGCGGGATTGCGTACGGCGACATCCGCCACGAGCCAACGGAATGCCCGGTTCCGCCTGTCGTATGCGGCGCGCGTGATTGAACATGGCTGCCGCGGCACGCGGAGACCGAACGGCCGTCCAATCACGCACTCTTCAGGCAGGAAGCCCATTTCCGGCACGCCGTACACCAGGATCACGCGCTTGCCCGCGCTCGTGAACGCGTGCACTGATCGTTCGAGACCGCGCGTGAATGCCTCGCGAAGCATCAGCGAGTCGGCCGCTGTGGGGATATCCGTAACCGGAACGACCGCGCGCTGCGAATCGACACCGAAGCCCGCGCCAGAGAGATAGGCGGGACCTCGCGCCACGATGAGTACCGTTCCGATGGTCGTGTCGCGATTGATGGCGTCATGCGCAAGTCGCGACGCTCGACGGCAGATTTCACCGGTGCGCTCACGGATCTCGTGCTCGGAAAGAATCGGCGCGCAGCCCTTGCGACCCGTCAGGAACAGCGGGGCACGCTGCAGCGATGATGCAAGCCCTGCGAAGATCACCTCCGCATGACTGTCACCGATGACGGCGATTCCCCTGCCTGTTCCTGGCACACGCCAGCACCACGTGGCGTGTCCCTTGTCAGGCAGCTGACAACGGTCTGCGATGCGACGGTACGCCGTGATGGAATCGGCCGAGGCATTTCGCAACATGGCTGTCGCGTCGCTGCCGGCGCTCGTGCCGTAGCGAGACGGAAATCCGTGCTGCGACACGATGGCCACTGCGGCAACGAGCATCGTGCTCAGCGCCATGCCGAATGGGATGAGCTGCCGCACGCGCATATCGTGTGGGGCCAGCATGTGTCGCGGCCTTCGGAATGGCTGCTCGACGAACTGCAACGTGAGGTGCGCGAGCACGGCGACGGGCAGCATCAGGCACAGCGCAATGGCGTGCGTCGTATTGGCGTCCAGCTGCCGCTCCTGTGCGAGGATGTGCAGGAACGCCAATGGCGGCCAATGCCAGAGATAGAGCGAGTAACTGCGCTGCCCGATCCACTGCGCCGGTGACGCTGACAGGACCACGCGGTTGAGCCATGCCTTTGGTCCAGACGCAATCATCAGCGCGGCGCCGAGCACTGGTGCGAGTGCGGCAATACCCGGCCACGTCGTGCTGCTGGTGACACGCCACGCCGCGCCCACGACGAGCAGCATGCCAATGATGCTCATTCCGTTCGCCATGACGCGGGGGGCGAGACAGGGGCGCAGTGAGCATGTGCGAAGCACGGGCAATCCCAGCGCCAGCATGCCGCCGGCTCCCAGTTCCCAGGCACGTGCGTGCAGCATGTAGAATGCCTGCGCAGGGTCCGCGTACGCCAGGTTCTCGCTGAGGAGCAACGAGAACATTACCGCGGCGCAGATGCCGAGGAATCGCGTGCGCCGCTGCATGGGAAGGAATCCGAGCAGCACGGGCCAGAGCAGATAGAACTGTTCCTCCACGCCAAGCGACCAGAGATGCAGCAGGGGCTTGAGTGCGGCGCTCGTATCAAAATACCCGACTTCGTGCCAGAGCAGCAGGTTCGCTGCGCCGAGACTGGCCGCGGCGACATGTCGCGCGAGCCCCGACAGTTCAGGGCCGGTGAGCATGCATGCACCGAGCAGCATCGTGCCGGTGAGCACCGTGACGAGCCCCGGTACGATGCGGCGGCAGCGCCTGACGATGAAGTCGAGATACGAGAAGCTGCCGGACTGCATCGCGTCATCGATGAGCCGCGTGACGAGAAAGCCGGAGATCACGAAGAACACGTCCACGCCGACGAAACCGCCCGGCAGCAGGTCGGGTGCGACGTGGTGCATGATCACGAGCAGGACGGCTACGGCTCGCAACCCGTCGATATCCTGCCTGTACGGATGTGGAGATCGCAGCATCTGTTCAGGGACGCTGCGCCTCGACTGAGCGTCACGTCAGCGGCGATGGCACCTGATCCGGCGCCATTGCAGCCCCAGCGGCACGGGCGCCTGCCCTCACGATGCGGGGGCGCCAGGTGGAGGCACGTGCGGCAGCGCGAACGGCTACAGATCCTTCTCGGCGAGCAGGTTCATGAAGTCGGTTGGCGACGTCAGCGCAGACAGCTTTTCGGGGACGTCAGGCTCCTTGCCGAACTGCGCGATCTTGCCCAGCACCGGGAGGTACTGGTTCGACACCTCGAGCGGAGGCGCGACGATCAGGAACAGGAAGTGAACGGGCTTGTCGTCCATCGCCTTGAAGTCGACACCCGCAGGCTTCCTGCCGAACGCCACCCGCAGCTTGTTCACGACCAGCGAGCGGCAATGCGGAATGGCGATACCACGACCGATTCCGGTGGACCCCAGGTTCTCGCGGCGCTTCAGCATCTTGAAGAGCATCCCTTCAGACTTCTCGTCAAGCTTCAGAAGTCCGATCAACTCCTTGAGCACGTCATCCTTCGTGGTGCCCTGCAAGTCGAGCTGTACCGCATCGAGGGAGAAGAACTCGCGCAATTCCATCAGGTTCCTTGATCCGGCAGTCGGCGCCGAGCCGCGTCGAACAGGTGTCAGGGGATGAGTCATCCGGCCCCGGGGAGCAGGCGAAGGTACCCCTCCGCCGGAGGGGTGTCAAACAGACGAAGTGCACCGTGAATCAGGTTCCGGGTATCTTCACGACATGGAATTTCCGTATCCCGCCGCACATGCCGTTCCGCTGATCCTCGCGCCCATGGCCGGGGTCTCCGAGTCCCCGTTCCGCCGACTCTGTCGAGCGCACGGTGCCGACGTCGTAGTCACGGAATTCCTCTCGGCAGAAGGAATCCGGCGCGAGAACGAGGCGACCATCGCCAAGCTGCGTTTCGAGCCCGAGGAGCACCCGATCGGCGTGCAGATCTTCGGCGCGGACCCGGAAGCGATGGGCGAGGCGGCGAAGCTGGTGACGGACATCTTCCTGCCGGATTTCGTGGACATCAACTTCGGCTGTCCGGTAAAGAAGGTCGTGCGTCGCAACGGCGGATCCGGGTGCCTGCGTGACCTGGACCTGGTACAGTCGGTGATCCGGGCCGTGTCACGCAGCACGCACCTGCCGGTGACCGTGAAGATCCGCAGTGGCTGGAACGAGGAGATGCGAGACCCGGTCACGATCGCGCTGCGTTGCCAGGACGCCGGCGCGCGCGTCCTGGCGCTGCACCCGCGGACACGCACGCAGATGTATTCCGGCCATGCACACTGGGACGAGATTGCGGCCGTGAAAGCGGCCCTGTCGATCCCGGTCATCGGGAACGGGGACATCAAGACGCCGCAGGACGCGTATCGCATGCGCATGGAGACGGGCTGCGATGCCGTGATGATCGCGCGGGGCTCGTTCGGCCAGCCGTGGATCTTCGCCCAGGCCCGCGCGCTGCTCGAGGGCCGCACGCCGCCAGCCACGCCGTCGGTCGAGACGCGGTTCGAGATCGCGATCACACACGCGCGCATGGCCGATGTGTACGAGGTCGATCGGCGCGGTGCGGCCATCGAGTTTCGCAAGCATTTGGGGTGGTACTGCAAAGGTCTGCCTGGATCCGCGAAGCTGCGCGAGCGCCTGCACCAGGTGGACTCGCTCGCGCAGGTCGAGGACATCTTCGCGGATTACCTGCACAACCGGCAGCGCTATCTCGAGGCGCCGCTGCCGGAGATCGACGGGCCGGCGACGGCTGCGGAACAGATGCAGGAGCAGGGCTAGCGTCACGCGCGACGGCTGCCGGCGTCGCCCTGCGCCGTGCCGATAAACCACGTCGATCGTCTGGGTGCAGCAGCGGACTCGCGCACGCGACGATACTCCATCGTGCCGTCCGCCGCGCCGAGTCTCTTGCTGTCCAGTACGGCTCGGCCGATCCTCGCCTGGCAGCGCACATGAAGCCCGTCGCTCAAGAACCACACTCGTGACTCAACCTACCGCTCGCTCACCGATCCTGTACGCGCTGCTCGTCATTCCGTGGCTTGTTGCAGCCGTGGTGGCGACGCTGGTGGCCGGCACACCGATCGCGCAGTCCCCGGGTCAGCGCATCGCGTCGACACTGATGGCGTTTGCGGTGATCATCGGAGCTGGCGCGGCGACATTCGTGCTGCGCCGCACGAGCAGCGTGCAGCGCCGGTCCATCGGCCTCGCATCCAGCCTGATTGCACCGTTCGCGGCGCTGGTTGCCGTGCAGACCGGCGGCACGCACTCGGTCGCCTTCATCGCGGCATGCATCGGCGCACTTGGTGCGACAATCGCCACGGGTCGGCGCGGCGTTGGCATTGGTGTCACCGGACTGCTCACGGTGTCGCTTCTTGCCCCTGCACTGGCAGGTCAGGCACCGTCGATCGGAGACATCGGATACGGTCTCGCGCTGATCGTCACGGTGACGCTGCTGCCGGTGGCTTACATCGTGCGCTCATTGCAGCGCGGCACGATGCGCACGCTTGCCGAGTTGCCTGCATTCGCGGCGGGTCCGGC
>JACMPK010000090.1 GCA_014377535.1 Gemmatimonadaceae bacterium | reverse complement strand
CCGAGGCGAGAGAAATAGAACGCGCCGAGTGCGGTGATCGGGATGAATGACAGCAGGTGAAAGCCGACGGCCCATGTCACGGCCAATGTCACCGGCACGGCGTAGATCTGCAGGCCCGCCTTGGCGAACGCCTCGAACGGTCCGAAGAAGCCGGGCGACGATGGAATCGCGACACCGATCGAGACGAGCCCCTGCAGGAAGAGCGCGGCAGAGAACGGGGCGGTGATGCCGACGGCCCGGAACGCGAGCCAGAAGGCCAGCGCATTCGTGAGCCAGTGCAGGACCGACCAGAACACGACGCGCGCGAATCGTGATGGACTGCGCAGCACGGCCAGCCCTTCGGTGGCCTGCTGCACGAACCCCGCCACACGCGGCTCCCATCGCGGCCGCGCCGCGCGCACGAGCCGCGTGGCGATGGCGCGGAAGATTTCCGGCCGGAACGCGACCAGCATCGCGCCGCCGAAGACGACGAGCAGCACCGCCACGCCCCACGTGCCGACCAACGCGGTGGCAGGTTGGCCGGCAATCATCGCACCGGCCGGAAAGCCTGGCGCCAGCATTGCGCCGAACATCAGCGCGAACACGATCAGTGCGTCGAACATGCGATCGAGCGCGATCGACGCGAGCGCGCTCGCGAACGGCACGGTGGCCGTCTCCCGCGTGAGCGCGTAAGCGCGCGCAAACTCGCCGGCGCGTGCGGGCAGCACGTTGTTGATCATCATGCCGATGGCCACGGCGCGCCAGGCGTCCATGAAGCGCAGCGTCGGCGCAATCGGCTCGAGCAGCACCACCCAGCGCAGCGCGCGGAGCGGAAAGATCGCCGTCGCAACGAGGGCCGCGAGCAGGAGGAGGCCGATGTTTGCCCCGCGCAGCTGCTGCAAAAGTGCCTGGGGTTGCACGTCGCGAAGCGTCCATGCAAGAAGCAGCAGCGTGAGGACCGCGCCGATGACGGTCTGCCATCGCGTGCGGTTCATTGCGCGGAGCCGGTCAGCTCGCACTCCCGGCCAGCTCGACGAGATCGAATAATTCGTCGATCAAGGCAGGGTCGTGCGCGTCGCGGCCGGTCCGCAGCTGGCCCACGATGTGTCGTGCGCGCGACAGTGCGCGCGGGCCTCGATAGAGCAACGCATCGATCGGTATCACATCCGGCTCGCCATCGGGCGTTGCGAGCGCGCGAGTGCTCGCCGACTCTGTGATCGGAATCAGGTCCAGTGGCGTTTCATCGAGCTCGCGCACCTTCTGCAGGCTGCTGCTGAGCAGCGAGCGGAGTTCGCGCCCGCTCGGGGCCGCCGGTGTCGGACGCGCCGTCGTCGGCACCGGGAGGGGCGCAAGTGGCGCGGCGACGATCGGGGCGCGCGTGTGCGGCGTGAACGAGAAATCACGTCGAGAAGACGGCTCCGACTGCACGCCGGCGCTGAGCGGCGTGGCGGCGAACACCACGCGTTGCAGTTCGGCCAGCTTCTGCGCGCGGACGTGCACGACCAGGTCCTGCTGCATCATGACCGTGAGCGCGGTGTCGATCGCACCGGCCGCTGCGGCGGGCAAGGGTGCCTGTGCCGTGAGGACCGCGTCACAGAAGTGGTGGATGTCGGCATGCTCGTAACTCGCCGCCGTGTCGCGCAGCGACAGCAGCACCGGACGGAAGGCGGCCACGATGTCGGCGCGCGCCTGCGACGCTGCGCCGCCGCGCAGCGGTGCCAACCGCGCGCGCAGCGAGCCAACGAGGGGCGAGATGTCGGCAATGAATCGCTGCTCGAAGCTGATCGCAGGATCGGGGGCGCGGTACACCACGGCATTGACATCACTGCGCGAGGCGAGAGACGCGATCGGGACGATGGGCATGTGTGCGTCGGACATGGCGGCCATTCCCGAAGTGGGCGTGACCACCGAAGCGGACTCGACTGAGCGCATCGCCACCGGCGTCGGCGGCACTGGCGAACTCATTGGAGGGGGGACGTCGGGCGCGATCGCGCCGTGATGAACCGAATCGGGGAAGGCCACGATGGCGCGGGTCGACGCCTCCGCGGGTGTCACACGGGCCGGCGTCGCGCCGGCACCACTCTGCATCAGGGCGCCGTGACGTTCCACGGCATCGAGCATCGACATGAGGCGATCGCCCGCGGTCCGTGCGCGCTGATCATGACTCTCGCCCCACAACCGCGCCATGGGAATGAGCGCTCGCAACTCCGTCACGGAATTGGTGACGACGATGCCAAGAGCCGGCGTCCACGCAATGCGCCCCTCGTGCAGCAGCCGGGCACACCGCTCGAAACCTGCGGCCGCCTCCGCGAAACTGGTGAGGCGCGCCATGGTCCCACTTCCGTGCAGCTCGCGCGCCAGCTTCAACAGCATGGCGCCGTCCGGGCCATGCGGCTCAGGGGTCGACGTCACGCGCTGCAGGCGATCGACGATGTCGCTGGCTTCGAGCACGAAGAAATCGAGCAGACCGACTGACATGGGCGCAGGAGTGGAAGACGGCATCATGCAGGGACGACCCGCACGCGGTGCAAGCTACATGACGCCGGTCCGTGCCTCCATCATCCGGCGCGCAACCCGGCGCTTCGGGCTGCGTTCATGACGGCCCGCAACTCGTGCACGGCACCCGCGATGCCGATCAGGATGCTCCGCCCGATGAGCGCGTGCCCGATGTTCAGCTCCTCGATCGACTCGATGCCGGCAACCCGTGCCACGTTGGCGACATTGAGCCCGTGGCCGGCATGCACGCCAAGTCCAAGGCGCGCGCCCTCCTCGGCTGCGGCCGACAGCGCGAGCAGGGGGCCCGGGCCATCGGGATGATGGGCGTACTGCCCCGTATGCAGCTCGATCGCCGTGGCGCCGAGTTCGTGCGAGGCATGCACCACGTCCAGGTCGGGATCAATGAACAATGCGGTGCGGATGCCGGCCGCGTCGAGCGCCGCGATGGTACGACGCAACCCGGCCGGATTGCGCTTGACGTCCAGCCCGCCCTCGGTCGTCACCTCCGCCCGTCGCTCGGGCACAATGGTCACCTGCTGCGGGCGGAGGCGCAGCGCGATGGCCAGCATTTCGTCCGAGCAGGCCATCTCCAGGTTCAGATAGGAACGCACCGTCCGCGACAGTGTCTCCACGTCTGCATCCTGGATGTGGCGCCGATCCTCGCGGAGATGGACGGTGATGCCGTCGGCCCCCGCGTCCTCACACCACCGCGCGGCCTCGACTGGATCGGGGCTGAATCCTCCGCGTGCCTGTCGCAGGGTCGCCACGTGGTCGATGTTTACATACAGCCGCTGGTGGCGGGGAACGCGTGGTGAGGTTCCCGGACCCGAATTACCTTCGCTCGACATGTTCAATCGGACTCATGGAGTGGAAATCGTGATGCGACGGACCGCAGTGGCACTGATGCTTGTCCTTGGCGCCTGCCGCTCAGGAAGCCGTGCCGGCACACCAGCTGGCGTGGTCGGTGCGATTGGGCCGAAGCAGGCGGCCGAACAGTTCCTGGCGTCCATCCGGCGTGAAGACGTGCAGGCGACCTCGATCATCTGGGGCAGTTCCAAGGGGCCTGCGCGCGAGCTCATCCGCAATCGGAACGAGCTGGAAAAGCGTATTCTGGTAATGCAGTGCAACCTGAATCATGACAGCTTCCGCATCGTGAGCGATGTTCCGACGGACGGGGTGAAGCGGAACCTCAAGGTGGAGCTCCGGCGCGGACAGCTCGTGGCGCAGACGATGATGGTCGCGACGCCCGGGCCCAACCAGCGCTGGTTCATCGAGAACACCGATCTCGCCCCGATGCGCGGCTTCTGTTCCAATCAGCCGCAGGAACAAAAGCGCTAGTATTCAGATAGTTCGACGAGCACTCCGGCGGTACTCGCCGGGTGCAGGAAGGCGATGCGCTTGCCTTCCGCGCCCAGTCGGGGAGTTTCATCGATGACACGGATGCCGAACGCCTTGCAGCGCGCGAGGGTGCCGTCAAGATCGTCGACTGAAAAACAGATGTGATGAATGCCGGGACCCCGCTTGGCGACATACTTGCCTATCGGTGACTCGGATGATTTGGCTTCAAGCAGCTCCACGAGGGAGTTCCCGGCCGCGAGGCCGGCGATGCGCGCACCATCGGCGTCATCGAGCGGGACTTCCGGCATGCCGAGGATGTCTCGGTAGAACGGGAGAATTTGGTCCAGGTCCGATACGGCGAGACCGATGTGTGCGATGCGGGTGCCGCGCGGTGCGGGATCTGTCATGATGCGAAGAACTTTAGCGGGGCGGCTGCGCGATCGGCTGCCCACGACAGGTGAGAGACATGGCGAACGTGACGGCCGTCACCGACGGCGATTTTCAGAACGAAGTGCTGGATCACAAGGGCCTGGCCGTCGTCGATTTCTGGGCGACATGGTGCGGACCGTGCCGCATGGTTGCACCGATCCTGGACCAGCTGGCGACCGAGTACGATGGCAAGGTGAAGATCACGAAACTGGATGTGGACGCCAACCAGAAGACGGCGGCCACGTTCAATGTGCGCTCCATCCCGACACTGCTGTTCATCAAGGATGGCAAGGTGGTCGATCAGGTGGTCGGCGCGATGCCGAAGGCGCAGCTGCAGACGTACTTCGAGAAGCACGTCTAACTCGGTGCTCGCCGGCCTGGCTGGCGTGGCATGGACGGGGTGCACGGCATGTGCACCCCGTCGTCGTATGCGGGTGCAGCCCTCTCCCGGTGGCAAGCCACCACCCGTCGCGCCTTTTCCGATCATCATGGCTGGCACGCTCTACGTCGTTGCAACACCAATCGGCAATCGGGCCGATCTCACGCCTCGCGCCATCGAGACCCTGCGCGGGGTGGCGTTGATTGTGGCCGAGGACACCCGGCACAGTGCACCGCTGCTGGCCTGGGCCGGCATCAGCACACCGGTGCGCAGTTATCACGCGCACAACGAAGCCGAGCAGTCGCCGCGGCTCGTCGAGCGGCTGCTCGAAGGCAGTGATGTGGCGTTGATCAGTGACGCCGGCACGCCATTGGTGTCGGATCCGGGTGCGCGGCTCGTCGACGCGGCCATCGCGGCCGGCATCACCGTGACGCCGATTCCCGGCGCGTCGGCGATCCTCGCGGCGCTCGTCGCCAGCGGGCTCTCGGCAACGGCCTTCACCTTCCTCGGCTTCCTGCCGCGTGCGGCCACGGAGCGGCGTGCGGCGGCGCAGTGGGTGCTGGCGTCGCCACACACGGTGGTGCTGTACGAGGCGCCGCCACGAGTGGCTGACCTGCTTCAGACGCTGGCTGCCGCCGGCGGGGCGGAACGTCGCGCCGTCGTCGCCCGTGAGCTGACCAAGCTCCACGAGGAGTTCCGTCGCGGAACGGTGGTGGAACTTGCTGCGTACTACGGGACAACCGCGCCTCGGGGCGAGGTGGTGGTGCTCATCGACGGTGCGCCGCCCACGGTGCCCGACCATGAGGCGGCTGCGCGGCGCGCCAGCGCGCTGCGCGCCGAGGGCACATCGGTCCGCGACACGGTCCGTCACCTGCAGGAGGAGTTTGGCGTGGCGCGAAATGAGGCGTACCGATTGGCCCAGGGCACATGACGCGGGTGCGACGCTGGATGGTGGGCGGCCTCGGGGTCGTTACCCTCGGAATGGCCGGCGTCACCGCGCCATCCGTCGATGCGGCGCCCGCTGCCCGTGCGGGTGTGATGCTGGCGCGCGTGCACTACAACGGTGGTGGTGACTGGTACGCGAATCCGTCCTCGCTCAAGAACCTGATCAAGGCGGTGGCCGAGCGCACGTCGCTGCCCGTCGATCGGGACGAGCATACGGTCACGTTCCGCGACCCGAATCTCTTCGATTACCAGTTTCTTCACGTGACCGGACACGGCACGATGACGATGGAACCGGACGAAGTCACTCGCGTGCGCGCCTACCTGCTGCGCGGCGGGTTTCTGCATGTGGATGACAACTATGGGCTGGACAGCAGCTTCCGCCTCGTCGTGAAGCAGCTCTTTCCTGACCGGCCGCTGGTCGACGTACCGCTGAATCATCCAATTTATCGCGTAGTGTACCCATTTCCCCGCGGCGTGCCGAAGATTCACGAACATGATGCCAAGCCGGCGCGCGGCATGGGCATCTTCATCGGCGACCGGCTCGCGCTGTATTACACGTACCAGTCGGACCTGGGCAACGGATGGGAAGATGTCGGCACGTATCCCACCGATCCGCCGGATCTGCATGAGCAGGCGCTCCGCATGGGAGTGAATCTCGTCACCTACGCCGTCACCAGTCGCCTGCAGCCATGACGTCTCCAGTAATTCCGCAGGGCGCGTTCGGTCAGCTGCAGGCCATCGTCCGTGACGAGCGTTCGGCGCTGCTCAGGCTCTCGCGCCACACACGATTTGCAACCGTCGTGCTGCCCATCTTCGCGGCGGGTGCGGTGGGCATCGCGCTGCTCGGTGGTGGCCGGTGGCTGGCACTGCCACGCGTCGCCCCGTTTCTGTTCTGGATCGCGGCGATCGCCGGTGCGGTCTCGGTGTGGCGCCTGCGTCGTTTGGTGGATGCGCATCGCACCACGCCTGACGCCGTCGCAGAAGCGATCGAGCATGAGCAGCAGATGCGCCGCGGCTCGCTCCGTGTGGCCACGGAAGCCGCGGAGAGCGGTCCGCTTGGCGCGCATGCCGCGGCGCATGCCTCCCGTGCGCTGGCCGGTACGAAAGCGCCGCGCGCGCCGCAGACGTACGCACAGCTTCGCGACGTGCGACAGCGTGCGCTGCTCTGGGCCGGTGGAGCGTTGGTCGCCATGATCGCGGCGGCCGGCATCTGGTCTGACGGCGCCGTGGCACTGGCGAATCCGGTCGGAGCCTGGCGGGGTACGCTGCTGCCCGAGCTCGTGCTGAAAGCCCCCAGTCTCGTGCTGCGCGGCGCGGCGCCCGTGATCACGATGCGTGGCGAGGGCCGCGCGCACCTCACGCTCGAGATGCGCAAGAGCAATGGCACCGTCGTCACGCAGGACGTCGCACTGCAGGCGTCGGAAGGGACGCGCACGCTGCCGGTGCTCGATAACGACGTGGTGCTCACGATCAGCGATGGCCGCGCGACGAGTGCAGCGCATCGCATCCGCGTGACCGACAAGCCGTATCTGGGCGATGTGGTGGCGCGGGCGAGCTATCCGGCGTATCTGGGCCGCGTGGATGAGGATGTGGCGCTGGCCGGTGTCCTGGTGTTGCCGCGCGGTACGGTGCTCACGCTGCGCGGTCGTGCCTCGGTGCCGCTGACGTCTGCGGCGCTCACCAGCGATGCGGGCGGACGCGTGGTGCTCGATGTGACAGGCGGAACGGTGGACGGACGTCTCATCGCGGAACGCAGCGCGCGCTGGCAGTGGAGTGCCGATGCCACGACCCCGCTGCAGGAATTGCCACCGGCCTTCGCGCTGGACATTCGCGCGGATTCTGCGCCGCAGGTCCAGATCGCGAGCACCAGCGACACACTGCTGCTGTCGGGCGCCACGGCCTCCATTACCGTGATGGCGACCGATGATCATGCATTGGCGAGCGTGCTGATGACCGTTCGCGCCGGTGACAAGGTCGTGGCGCGACGTGAAGTGCTGACGAATCGTGCATCGTCGTTCGAGGGCACCGTGCCGCTGGACCTCGAGGCGCTGGGGCTCAAGGGCGAGGATGGCGCGCTGCGCATCGACGTGACGGCGACTGATGCTTCGCCATGGCGCCAGGTCGGTCGCAGCCGCACGCTGGTGCTGCGCCGTGCCGGCGTCTCGGAACGTCGTGAGCAGGTGCGTGCGACGGCCGACAGCGTGGCCGCCGGTGCCGCGTCGCTGGCGCGCCAGCAGCAGGCACTCGCGCAGCAGACGAGCGACGCGGCGCGCGGTGCGAAGGCCGGCGGCGAGAATGGCCAGCCGATGTCGTTCGATGCGCGGGAGAAGGCTGCGCAGATGGCGCAGCAGCAGCGTGCACTGCAGCAACAGGCGCAGCAGCTGCAGCAGCAGGCCAGGCAGCTGAATGACCAGCTGAAAGGCGCCGGCGCGCTGGACTCCGCACTCGCGGGTCGCCTCGCCGACGCGCAGAAGCTGATGCAGGAGGCGATGGCGCCTCAGATGATGCAGAAGCTGCAGCAGCTGGAGCAGTCGGCGCAGCGGCTGGACCAGCAGGCCACGCGTCAGTCACTCGACGATTTGTCGAAGCAGCAGCAGGCGCTGCGCGAACAGCTCGAGCGCAATGCCGAGATGCTGAAGCGTGCTGCGCTGGAAGGCAGCATGCAGACGCTGCGTGACGAAGCGCAGGACATGGCGAAGGCGCAGCGCCAGCTTGCCGATTCATCAGGTCAGGCCACCGCAGCGCAGAAGGCGCAGGCTGCCGACCGGCTGGCGCGGCAGAACGAGGCGCTCACGCGCGACATCAACGACCTGACGAAACGACTGCGCGACTCCGATGCGCAGCGTGGCGCGCAGCGCAGCGAGCAGGCCCGCCAGAACAGCGAGGCCGCGACGAAGCAGATGCAGGACGCCGCGCGCGATCCACAGGCTGCGCAGCAGGCCGCACAGCGCGCTGCACAGTCCATGCAGCAGGCCGCCGACCAGCTCGCGCAGGCGCGGCAGGAACAAGTGAACGACTGGAAGAAGGAGACGACGTCGGAGCTCGACCAGTCGATCCAGGAAATGATGCAGCTGAGTCAGCAGGAGCGGCAGATGGCCGAGGCGCAGCAGAAGCAGGCGCAGCAGAATCGTCAGCAGCAGAACGCGGGCGCGCCGAAGCCCGGTGAGCAGAAGCCTGGTGAGCCGCAGGAGGGCGAGCAGGGGCAGCAGCAGCCCGGACAGCAGGGCAAGTCGGGGCAGCAGAAGCCAGGGCAGCAGGGCCAGAAGCAGCCCGGCCAGCAGGGACAGCCGGGTCAGGATGGGCAGGCCGGTGAAGGGCAGCCTGGGGGCGAGCAGTCCGAAGGCCAGAAGCAGATGGCCGCCGACCAGGCCAGTGTGCAGAACGGCGTGCAGCAGGCCGCCCAGCGGCTTCAGGAGGCGGCGCGCCGGTCGCAGCATGTCTCGCAGGGCTCGCAGCGCGCGATGCAGGAAGCGTTGCAGCGTGCGCAGGAAGCGACGCAGCAGATGCAGAAGGGGGGACAGCAGGGACAGCAGAACGGCGATGCCGCCGCCGCCGCGATGCGCGACGCCGCTGCCGCGATGGAGCGTGCTGCCTCGAGCCTGGTGCGCGATCGGGAGCGCGCCACACGCGCACGCTCTGCCTCCGGACTGCCCGAGATGATGGAGGAGATGCAGCAGCTGGCCAAGCAGCAGCAGCAGGTGAACGGGCAGGCGCAGGGCATGTCGATGATGCCGGGCGGCGAGAGCGGATCGCAGGCGCAGCAGATGGCGCAGCAGATCGCGCGTCGGCAGCGGCAGATTGCGCAGCGCCTGGACGACGTGGGCAGTGGCGACGCGAGTGGTCGCGCCGATGCGCTGGCGAAGGAAGCAAAGCGCCTCGCCGATGCGATGGAGCGTGCAGCGAGCGATCCGGAGACGGCGGCACGTCGCGAGCAGTTCCTGCAGCGATTGCTGGACGCGGGCCGCACGCTGCGGCGTGAGGACGAGGACAAGCAGGGTCCGCGCGAGTCGAAGCCGGGCATCGGTACGACGGTGTTCACGCCGAGCGCGATCCCGGTCACCGGCGCACCGGCATCACGCGTGGCACCACCCTCGTGGGAAGAACTGCGCGGACTGCGCGATGACGAGCGTCGCGCGGTGCTGCAGTACTTCGAGCGATTGAACAACACGGGAGCGAAGCCGTGAATTCCGTGCGTGGCATGCGACATGTGTGCTCCGTGCGCATGATGTGCGCGGCACTGCTGGCGCTCGGCGGGCTAAACACACCTGCGCGCGCACAGGAGTCGGGCGCGGGCACCAGTGATACGCTGGTGCTGCGTGCCCTGGACCTCGAGGAGCGCAAGCCACGCGAGGCGGCAGCGTTGTACCGTCGCGCTTTTGCCGGCGCTGGGATGATGCCCGCGCTGCTCGGGTTGGAGCGCGTGTACACGGCGCTGGGCATGGTGGACTCGCTGCTGCCGTTGATTCAGGGTGCGGTGCGCCAAGATCCGCGCAGCGGTGTGGTGCGCTCGGTGCAGCTGCGCACGCTGACGGCGCTGCAGCGCGATGACGAGCTCAGTGCTGCGTTTCGCGACTGGGTGCGCGCCGCGCCGGGTGAGGCGGCGCCGTTCAAGGAGTACGCACGACTGCTGCTGGAAAATGGTCGCTCGAGCGCCGCGGATTCGGTGCTGACGGTCGCCGCGCGCATGGTGCGCGACCCGCGCGATTTCAGCGCCGAGCTGGCGCAGGTCGCCTCGGCGCAGCGCATGTGGCACGAGGCGGCGCGGCGCTGGCGCGAGACGCTCACGCAGACACCGCAGCTGTACCAGGCGGCGGTCTTCTCACTGACGCTGGCAAATGCGGCAGGTCGCGACTCGGTGCGCGCCGTCCTGCTGGCGGCGCCGATCTGGTTGCCGGCACGGCGCGCGCTGGCGTCCCTGGAATTGGCGTGGTCCAAGCCGCGCGAGGCCTGGCTGGCGTTCACCGGTATACGCGCCGACGCCGATGCCGTGGTGGCGTGGCGAGAGTTCGCCGATGAAGCCGACGCGCGGTCCATGCCGGTGGCGTCGCGTGAGGCGTGGGCTGCAATCCATCGGCAGACGCGCGACCCGGCGAGTGCGCTGCGTGCGGCCGATGCTGCGTTGCTCAGCGGCGAGGCAGCGTCGGCGCTGCGACTCGCGTCGGCTGCGCAGGCGTCGCTCACGCCGCACCTCGGCCTGCGTGATGCAGTGCCGGTGCGATTGCGTGCGATGGCGGCACTGGGCAACGCCGAGGAGGCGTTGGCGCTGGTGGATTCGGTGCGTCAGAAAGTGGTGCCCATCCAGCTGCAGATGCTGGAACGCGAGCTGATGTGGGCCTGGCTGCGCGTCGGTGACGCGGCGCGTGCGCGACCCTTCGTCGTGCGGCTCGACGAGGATGAGGCGACCGCCCTGCTGGCGATCTACGACGGTGATCTGGAGAAGGCGCGCCTCGCGCTCCGGAATGCCGATGCGTCGAACACGCTGCTGCTGCTGCCACGTGCGCTGCTGTCACGCACCACGATGCCGACGTCCACGCCGCTTGGCGCGGC
Source organism: Gemmatimonadaceae bacterium (assembly GCA_014377535.1). Taxonomy (GTDB): domain Bacteria; phylum Gemmatimonadota; class Gemmatimonadetes; order Gemmatimonadales; family Gemmatimonadaceae; genus JACMLX01. The sequence continues at coordinate 6,405 of JACMPK010000090.1, read as the reverse complement.
GTTCACGGCGCTCGCGCGGCGCGATACGGCCGCGGCGCTGACGCAGCTGCTGGGCACCGTGAACGACGTGGGTGGCGCCGCGCCGCTGGTGCTGGCGATGGCGGCGCGGCTGTTGACGGCCGCCGCGAACGATGCGCGCGCCGTGCCGATCTGGACGCGCATCGTGACGGAATACAGCACGAGCCCCGAGGCACCGGAAGGTGACCTGGAATGGGCGCGTGCGGCGTTGCGCGCACGCGACGGCACCATGGCCATTGCACGACTGGAACACCTGCTCCTGACCTATCCCACGAGCGCGCTGGCTCCGCAAGCGCGACGTGAACTGGACGCTGCACGCCGCATGGCGGGGACTACGTGATCACACGCTGCATGCGACTGGTGCTGATGGCGCTGGTTGCGGCGCCACATCTGTACGGGCAGCATCTGCTGGTGCCGATGGACGACAACCAGCGGAACCACCTGAAGGCATATGGGCTGACATACAGCGCGCTGCAGCGCACCGAGAAGGCAGAGTGGCTGCTGAATTATCGCGGCGGCGCATTTCTGCTGCTCGACACGCCGGCCACGCGTCGCCGCGCCGGACTCGATGGCGTGTCCGTGACGCCGCTCGACGATGCCGCGATCGCCGCGCTGCGCACCGAAATGGCGGGCGGCAACATGGACGCCGTGCCGCTGGAGCGTGCGCCGAAAGTGGCGATCTACTCGCCGCCGAACGCGAATCCGTGGGACGACGCGGTGACGATCGCGCTGGATTACGCCGGCATCCCGTACACGAAGGTGTGGGACCCGGAGGTGATGGCCGGTGACCTGACCAAGTACGAGTGGCTGCACTTGCACCACGAGGATTTCACTGGTCAGTACAACAAGTTCTACATCTCGTACCGCGGGAGCCCGTGGTTCATCAACCAGGTGACCCGCACCATCGGCACGGCGAAGCAGCTCGGCTTCAACAACGTGCCCGCATTGAAAAAAGCTGTCGCCGACAAGATGCGCACGTACGTCGAGAATGGCGGATTCCTGTTTGCGATGTGCGGCGCGACCGAGACGCTGGAACTCGCGATGGCCGGCCTGAACGTGGACATCGCGAACAGCTTCGCCGATGGTACGCCGATGGATCCGGATGCCGACCAGAAGATGGACTGGACGCGTGCCTTCGGCGTGCAGAACGCGCACCTGGAACCGAGTCCGCTGATCAACAGCATGAGTGACATCGATGGGCACCAGGTGAACGTGCCGGGCCGTCGTCGTGCACTGGGCACCTTCAGCCTGTTCGCCTTCTCCGCCAAGCTCGATCCGGTGCCGACGATGCTGACGCAGGATCATCGGTCGGTGCTGCAGGATTACTATGGCGTGACGACGAGCTTCACCAAGGCCACCCTCAAGCCGGGTACACGCGTTCTGGCATATTCCGACGGCATGCCATTCGCGAAATACATCCACGGCAGCTCAGGCAAGGGCGCGTGGACATTCCTGGGCGGTCACGATCCGGAAGATCCGCAGCACGAGGTGGGGGCGGCACCGACGGACCTGTCGCTGCATCCGTCGTCACCGGGCTACCGGCTGATCCTCAACAACGTGCTCTTTCCCGCTGCCCAGAAGAAGCCGCGCAAGACGTGACCTGCCGGCTGGCTCGACCGCGTAGATTGCGCAGATGACGCGCCGCGCCAAGGCAGCAGGGGCAGACGATACCCCGCCCGAGTTCCGGATCGCGACGCCAGCCGCTGCGGCAATGCGCGTCGCGATTCGGCTCGCGGGCGGGCGCGAGGTCTGCTTCGTTTGTGCCGTGGATGCCGAGGGCAGGCTGATGGCGGCGCGCGCCGTGGCGCGTGGCACCTCGGGCCAGGTGCTGGCGCTGCCCGGCGTGGCACAGCGTGGCGAGATGCTCGTGCACAATCATCCCTCGGGATGGCTGGAGCCCAGCAATGCCGACCTGTCGATCGCAGCCCGGATGCACGACGACGGCATCGGATTTGGCATCATCGACAACGATGTCACCGATTTGTATGTCGTGGTGGAGGTGCCGCGCGTGACGCCGAAGGTCGTGGTGCCAGCGTCGTCCATCGAACGCGACTTCGGTGCTGACGGTCCGCTTGCCCGCGGCTTCGTCGCATACGAATCGCGTGACGGTCAGCGTGACATGGCGACCACGATCGCGCGCACGTACGCGGACGGCGGCATTGCACTGCTGGAAGCGGGCACCGGCGTCGGCAAGTCGATGGCGTACCTCGTGCCCGCGTTGCGATGGGCGGCTGCGAACAAGGAACGGACGGTCGTCAGCACCAACACGATCACGCTGCAGGAACAGCTCGTCGGCAAGGATCTACCGCTGCTCGCGGACCTGCTCAGCGACCAGCCGGTCCGCTTTGCATTGCTGAAGGGCTGGCGCAACTACCTCTGCCTCTCGCGGCTGACGCAGGCGCAGGCCGCGAGTGCGTCGCTGTTCGAGGCGCCGCAGCGCGAGGAGCTCGCGATGCTCGGCGAATGGGCGAAGGCGACGAACGACGGCTCGCTCAGCGACCTCGCCGCGCCGCCGCGCCCTGATGTGTGGGACGAGATTGCGGCCGAGGGCGACCTGTGCACACGCCTGAAGTGCAGCCACTTCGATGCCTGCTTCGTGTTCAAGGCGCGTCGACATGCCGCGACGGCGGATGTGGTGGTGGTGAACCACTCGCTGCTGCTGGCCGACATCGCCGTGCGTCGCGCGTCGCAGGACTGGGCTGAGGCGGCAGTGCTGCCCGCCTACTCGCATCTCGTGGTGGACGAGGGCCATCACCTGGAAGACGCCGCCGCCAATCACCTGGGCAGCAGCGTGTCGAACCGCGCGGTGTCCAAACTGCTCAACCGGTTGGAGCGACGTGGCGGTCGTGAGGCGAAGGGCCTGCTGCCGACGCTCGAGACGCGCCTGATGGCGCGCGGCGACCTGCTCAGCATTGCCAGCCTCGATCTGCTGCGCGCGCGTCTTCGCCCGTCGGTGGAGAATGCACGCGGAGATGCGGCGCAGCTTTTTGAGCGCCTCGCGACCTGGCTCCAGGACAGCAAGCAGGCCACCATCCGCATCACGCCCGCCCTGCACAAGGAGGCGGTGTGGCGCGACGGCCTGCAGGCAGGCGTGAAGAACCTGATGACCGCGCTGGAAACCATCGGCGAGAACCTGCGGCTGATCCGCGAGCGACTCGAGACGGAGGACGAGCGCGACGAAGCACTGCTGTCGCTGCTGCAGGAACTGCGCGGCGTGGGCTCGCGCACGTCATCGCAACTCGATGCGCTGCGCGCGACGCTGGATCCACCGGACGAGGCGAACGGTTTCGTGCGCTGGGCCGAGCTGCGCGGGCGATCCGACAGCGGGCCAGTGCGCGGCAACAGCACGCCCACGGTGCTGCTTTACAGTGTGCCGCTGGATCTTGCGCCGATCCTGCGCGAGGATCTCTTCGGTCGCTTGAGCAGCACGGTCGTCACCAGTGCGACGCTCACCGCCGACGCAAACTTCGGATTCCTGCTCGGCCGCCTTGGTCTGGATCACGCCGACGCCAATGTCGAGACGGCGCAGTTTCCGTCGCCATTCGACTACACGCAACACGCGATGCTGGTGGTACCAAGCGACACGCCGGCGCCGAACATCGATCCCATCGGGCATCAGCGTGCCGTGGTGACGCATGTGCTGGACGTGGCCAATGCCAGTGATGGCGGGTTGTTCGTGCTGGCGACCAGTCATCGCGATGTGCGCGCGCTCGCCGCGGCGTTGCGCGGGCCTGCGCTGCATGGCGGTTGGCCGTTGCTGGTGCATGGCGAGGATGGCCGTGATACGCTGCTCCGTCGCTTTCGCGACAGTGGGCGCGCGATCCTGATCGGCACGGCGACGTTCTGGGAAGGGGTCGACGTGCCCGGCCATGCGTTGCGCGGGCTGATCATCAACAAGCTGCCCTTCCGGGTGCCCACCGAGCCGATGGTCGCCGCGCAATGCGACGCGATCGAGGCACGGGGCGGCGATCCATTCATGGAGTACATGCTGCCGCACGCAACGCCCCGCCTGAAGCAGGGCGTCGGCCGGCTGATCCGGACCGCCACCGACCATGGCGTGATCGTGCTGGACGACGTGCGTGTGGTGACCAAGCGTTACGGTCGCGACTTGCTCGATGCGCTGCCGCCCGCGCCTCGCGTGCTGCAGCCCTGGGCGCTGGCGGAGCGGCGCATTGCCGAGTTCTATGCCGCGCGATCCGCGGAGACTCTGACCACAATTCTCTGACCATGCCCGTCATGACCGACCGTCCCGGCAAGATCGTCTGCGTTGGCCGCAACTACCGTGAACACGCGAAGGAAATGGGCAACGCAGTGCCGGTCGAGCCGCTGCTGTTCCTCAAGCCGTCCAGCGCCATCATTCACTCGGGCCAGGCTGTCGTCTCGCCGCGGCTGACGCGCCAGCTGGAACACGAGGGTGAAATCGGGGTCGTGATCGGGATGCCCATCCGACGCGCCACGGAAGCGCAGGCCAGAGCGGCGATCCGGGGTGTCGTGGCATTGAACGACATCACGGCACGCGACCTCCAGAAATCGGATGCCCAGTGGACGCGGGGCAAGGGGTTCGACACCTTCTGCCCCATCGGGCCGGAATGGTCGGGTATCCCTGATTTCGCATCGCTCGAGGTAGTGACGCGCGTCAACGGCGTGGTGCGGCAGCGGGGGACGGGTGCAGAAATGGTGTTCTCCGTCCCCGCGCTGCTGGCCTACATTTCTCAGGTCATGACGCTCGAGCCCGGGGACATCGTGGCCACGGGAACGCCGGCTGGCGTCGGTCCGCTGATCCCCGGTGATACCGTCGAGGTGGAAGTCGTCGGGTGCAGCTCTGTTTCCAATCCTGTCATCGCTGAAGCCTGATGCCTGCGCGTTCCGATCGATTCGAGACACTGCCCGATTATCCGCTGGCGCTGATTCCGGTGAAGAAGCGCGCGATGATTGCTCGTGGCGTGGACGTGATCGATCTGGGCGCGGGTGATGCGGATCTCGCGCCTCCGATTGCTGCGGTGGAGGCCTTGGCGGCAGCGTCACGGATCCCGGCGATGAACCGGTATGGCTTCGGGCTGGGCAATCCGGCGTATCGCGAGGCGGTGAGTGCGTGGATGCAGCGCCGCTTCGGTGTGCACTTCGATCCCCTCACCGAACTGGTGCCACTGCTCGGCAGCAAGGAAGGCTTGTCGCATCTGGCACTCGGCTACGTCAATGACGCCGACGTGACCATCGTGCCGGAGCCGGGCTACAACGCGTACAAGGGCGGTACGCTCCTCAGCAGCGGCGCACCATATTTTTATCCGCTCCGTGCGGATAATGACTTCCTGGTGAATCTCGACGAGATCCCGGATGACGTGCTGACGCGTGCGAAGATCCTGTACCTGAATTACCCGAACAACCCGACGGCCGCCATCGCGCCGCGTGAGTACCTGGAGCAGGTGGTACGCCGCTGTCGCGAGCACGACATCCTGCTGGTGTACGACAACGCCTACTCCGAAATGGGATTCGACGGGTACGTGCCGCCAAGCATTTTCGAGATCGATGGTGCGCGCGATGTGGCGATCGAGTTTCATTCGCTGTCGAAGACCTACAACATGACCGGATGGCGCTGCGCCTGGGCATGCGGCAAGCCTGCGTTCATCTCGACGCTCGCGAAGGTGAAGAGCTACGTGGACACGGGCGCATTCATGGCCGTGCAGCAGGCCGGTGTGGCTGCCATCGAGAGCTGGGCCGAGTTCGTGCCGGCAAACGTGGCGGTGTTCCAGGCGCGACGTGATGCGGCAGTCGAGGCGTTTCGCGCGGCCGGCTTTACCTGCCAGGTGCCGAAGGCCTCGATGTACCTGTGGATCCCGTTGCCGGACGGCATCACGTCGCAGGTCTTCGCTGACCGCCTGATGGATGATGAAGGCGTGATCGTGATGCCCGGCACGGGATTCGGAGCGAGTGGCGAAGGGTTCTTCCGCATCAGCTTCATTGCGCCGCCGGATCGACTGCGCGAGGCGGCGGTGCGTGCCGGTCGCGTGCTCGCGTCGTTCGAGGCGGTGGTCTGATGCGTTTCACGCAGCGTCCGCCGGAGCGGCGGTCGCCCGGCGCGATCGCGATCTCGGTCGTGGTGCACGTGGCCCTCGGTGCCGCGCTGCTGCGAATCGTGGTGGGCTCTGACGGCATCGCGGAATGGCTGATCGGCTCGCAGGGGCAGCAGCAGCCGCAGCGGGTCGCGATGGTGACGGTCAGACCCCCACGGAGTGAGGCAGGGGGCGGCGCGCCGGTCAACGTGACGGTCAGGCCGTCCGCGCCAGCACCGTCGTACGCGCTCGTCGCGCCGACCACCGTCCCCACCCGCATTCCAGAGGCCGCGGGCGGACTCGGTGGCACCGGCGGCGGCACCGGCACGGGGGTGGG
>JACMPK010000089.1 GCA_014377535.1 Gemmatimonadaceae bacterium | reverse complement strand
GTCACGCCGAAGTTCGAGGAGAGCCGCGCGATGGAGCAGGCGCGCACCGGCCCGCTCGGCGCCGACGCACAGGTCCATGCGTGGGAGGAGGACGAGGATCCGTATGCGCTGGTCGCCAGAGGGCTGCGTGATCGTGGCCTGGCGCCCGGCACCATCGGCTGCGAGGAAACCACGCGCTTCATGTACGGGCACGGCATGGGGCGGGCGCTGCAGACGGCGCGCTTCACGCTGGGCACGCCGATCACCGCGGGCTGCCGCATGGTGAAGGATGCGCACGAGATCGAGCTGATGCAGCATGCCAGCAACGTCACGCTCGCCGCATACGAAGTGGCATGGAAGGGCCTCACCGACGGCATGACGCAGGGGCAGTTCCAGGAACTCGTCCGCGCCGCGCACAAGCAGCTTGGCTACGCAGGCAGCGCCGGCGCGCAGGTCGGCGGGTTCTCGGCGCTGCCGCATGGTTCCGTGACACCGCAGGTCATCCGCGAAGGCTCCATCGTGCTGATCGATGGCGGCTGCGAGGTGGAGGGGTACGTGTCCGACATCTCGCGCACGTTCGTGCTGGGTCGTGCGACGCAGCGCATGAAGGATGTGTTCGAGATCGAGTTGCGCGCGCAGTCGGCAGCACTGGCCGCCGCACGACCTGGGGTCGCGGCAGAAACGGTCGATGCGGCGGCACGCACGGTGATTGCGGATGCAGGCTTCGGCCCCGGCTACAAGTACTTCACGCATCGCGTCGGCCATGGCATGGGCATGGACGGTCACGAGTGGCCGTATCTCGTGAAGGGCAACACCATGCCGCTGGCGACAGGCATGGTGTTCTCCGACGAACCGGGCATCTACATCCCAGGCGAGTTCGGCATTCGCCTCGAAGACGACATGGTGATCACCGAGAACGGCGCCCGCCTGTTCACGCCGCAGTCACGCAGCCTGGAACAGCCGTTCACCGTGGCCTGACCCGGTCAGATTTTTCGCTGCGCCAGCAACGCGACGCGCTCACGAGTGGAGACGACAACTCCGCCAGCCGGTTCCACCGTGATCGCGAACATCACCGCATCGCTCACCGGCACGCGCGCGTCGATTGGCACCAGGACTTCGCCAGTGCCCTGCGGCACGTCGAACACGCCACCGTCGACCGGATATTTCTGGTCGCGCGACTTATCGAAGATCCAGAGCTGATACTGCCACCGGCGACGGTCGTTGGCTTGCAGCCCTGCGATGCGCATCACACCGCGCTGCGCGCGGCTACTCCACACCACGTCGCCGCTCGCGCCCAGCGCGGTGCTGTCGGCGGTGGCAGTCCAGGCAAGTCGCTCGCTGGCCCCGTCGCGCGTGAGCAGCGAATCACGCAGCAGTGCGACGCTGTCCACCGCGACGGGTGCCTCACGGTTCGCCACGTCGGGTGATCTCGCCTCGCGAGGCACTGCGACCCACAGTGCGAGTGCTGCCGCGGCCAGCCAGCCGCTCCATGCCGCCACGCCGGACGTCCGTCGCGCAGGCAATGCCACCACCGGTGCCCCCACGGGCGCAGCCGTGGAGCGCGGCTGTGGCCGCACGTGGGCCTCACCGTTGCTGATGACACGCTCCGCCAGTGTGACCGGCAGCGGATCGTGTGTCTCCGCATCGGTTGCGGCCAGCGCCGCCGTGAGTTCCGCCGCCGCTGCTTCCCATCGCGCGACTTCGCCCTGCGGCAGCCGCGCCAGAGCCTGCGACAGCGCATCGGCCTCGGGTGCACTCAACGCACCAATTGCCCGCTGCATCAGCAGTTCGCCGAGTCGTTCGTCTT
>JACMPK010000088.1 GCA_014377535.1 Gemmatimonadaceae bacterium | reverse complement strand
TACGGCGAACTGGCGGCGCGCCTGGGCAAGGCCAGCGTGCGCGGGGTCTCCGAGCCGGTGCCTTGATCATGGCAACCGCGCCCACCCCACCCGTTGACGTGCTCTCCGACCATGGGCATCTCGAATCGGCGAAGCTGCTCGTCTCGCCCAAGTCGCATCGACTTTTTTTCTACATCGTGCTCGGCACGCTGGTCGCGACCGTGCTGGCGATGTTTCTGCCATGGCAGCAGTTCATCGAAGGCAAGGGTGAGGTCACGGCCTTCTCGCCCAGCGATCGTCCGCAGGAGGTGCCATCGACCATCGGTGGCAGGATCGTGGAGTGGTACGTGCAGGAAGGGCAGGCCGTGACGAAGGGACAGCCGCTGCTGCGCATCGCGGAGGTGAAGGACGACTATCTGGATCCCCGCACCATCGATCGCTACAACGACCAGCTCGCGGGCAAGACCGCGGCGGTGTCGTCGAAGCGTGACAAGGTGCGCCAGCTGCAGACGCAGGTGTCGCTGATGGAGCAGAACCTGCGCCTCAGCGAGCAGAAGGCGCGCACGAAGGTCGCCCAGTACGAGGCGGAGGTGCGCGCGGCCGTGATCGACTCGTCCACGTCGCTGATCCAACTGCAGCGTCAGCAGGCGTTGTTCGATCAGGAGCTCACGCGCCTCACGGACCTCGAGAATGCGCGCGTGCGCTACCAGAACACCATCGCGAAGCTGCAGGAGAAGCGGCAGACCCTGCAGGCCGCGCAGATCGAGCTGAATGCCGTGGCGCTGGACTACGGCGAGAAGATCGCAAAGGCACGGTCCGACCAGGCGGCGACGCAGGCGGAAATCGGCGAAGGCTCGGCCGACGTGGCGAAGCTGCGCCAGAACGTGCAGAACCTGGAAATCCGTAACGGCTTCTACATCATCCGTGCGCCGCAGAACGGCACCATCGTGCGCGCCACGCGCTCCGGCATCGGCGAGCAGCTGAAGGAAGGTGGGAGCGTGGTCACCATCATGCCCGCCGACGCGCAGCAGGCCGTGGCACTGATGGTGAAGCCGATGGATGTTCCGCTGCTGAGCGTCGGCCGCAAGGTGCGCCTGCAGTTTGATGGCTGGCCCGCACTGCAGTTCGCCGGCTGGCCGAGCGTGAGCGTCGGCACGTTCGGTGGCACGGTGGCCGTGATCGATCGTGTGCCGGGCCAGAACGGCGATTTCCGCGTGCTCGTCAAGCCGGACTCCGTCGACGAGAAGTGGCCGCGGCAGCTGCGCCTGGGGTCCGGCGTGCTGGGCTGGGCAATGCTGGACGAGGTGCGAGTGGGCTTCGAGATCTGGCGTCGCATCAACGGGTTTCCGCCGTCGTTGCGCGAAGCCAGCGATGAAGGCTTCGGGGGCGAGAGCAAGGCGGCTACGAAGTGAGTGGTCGTGCAGTGCGCACGCGTGCCGCGGCAGTGAACGCGGGGCGTGTACTTGGGCTGCTGTGTGCGTGCATTGCCACGGCGGCGGCGCAGGTTGCGCCGACTGCACCACGCCGTGGTTTGCCCGCCGTGACTGACAGCGTTCGAATGCTGCCCGGTACGCCGCTGACTTTCGACGCCTTCTACGATCTCGTCAGCCGCTATCACCCGGTGGTGCGCCAGGCGCGGCTGATCGAGGATGGCGCCGACGGTGACGTGACCGCTGCGTTCGGCAACTTCGAGCCGAAATTCGAGGCGTCGTGGCAGGCGAAACGTTTCGGCACGTCGCCCACCAGCACACAGTCGCTGTACTACAACTATGCGGACGTCTCGCTGAAGATTCCCACACCCTTCGGCGCCGATTTCAAGGTTGGCTACGAGCGCGCGTCGGGCCGGTTCATCAATCCACAGTTTGCGACGCCGAACAATGGCCTGTTCTTGGCCGGCTTCTCGCTGCCGCTGGGCCAGCGCATCCTGACCGACGAACGTCGCACCCAGCTAAGTGTGGCGCGCGCACTGCGCGTAGTGGCGCAGGCGGAGCGCATCGCCATGACGAACAAGCTGCTCTTCGAGGCCGCGAAGTCGTATGCGGAGTGGTTCTCGTCGGCGCTGCAGCTACAGGTGATCCGCGATGGTGTGCGCCTGGCCGACGTGCGCTTCAACGCGATCGCGGGTCGTGTACGCGCTGGTGACGCGGCAGGTATCGACAGCATCGAGGCGGCCGCGGAACTCAATCGTCGACGTGCGCAGCTGCAAGGCGCTGAGCAGGCGTATTTCGGCGCATCGATGGACCTCACGTCGTACCTGTGGGATGCACGCGGACAGCCGCGCGACCTGATCAGCGGCAGCGTGCCAAGCGACTCGGGACTGGGCCGCGTGGTGCTCGACTCCGCGTCGGTGCCGCAGCTGCTTGCACGTGTGCTCGCGCTGCATCCCGACGTGCGAAAGGCCGAGGGCAAGGCAACGCAGGCAGGGGCCGAGCGATCGCTTGCACGGCAGGCCATGATTCCGCTGGCCAGTGCCGACCTGTATGCATTGAGTCCAGGCAGCGGCAATGGCTTCGATGCTGGCGGTGCCTTGAACCGCGACGGCAACTTCAAGGGCGCGATCAACGTCTCGTCGCCGCTGCTGTTCTTCAAGGAGCGGGGCAAGTTCCAGAGCACCGACGCAAAGGCCGACGGTGCCGACCTGCAGGTGCGCGAGACGCGCCGCGACGTGACGCTGCTGGTGCGCACCGCGATCAACGACCTGTCACTGTTCGAGGCGCAGCTCGCATTGCAGCGCGATGCCGTGCGACTGTTCCGCATCCTGAGTGCCGGCGAGCAGGCGAAGTTCGACGCCGGCGAAAGCAACCTGTTTCTGGTGAACACGCGTGAACGTCAGGTGCTGGACGAAGAGCTCAAGTATGTGGCTCTGCAGGCCAAGTACCTGGCGTCACGCCCCGCGTTGGCGGTCGCAGCTGGTGCGCCAGGCCGACTGCCCGAGCTTCGCTGAGCGTCAGCGCATGGCGACGTGCGTCACGGAGTAAGTTGGCCACGTGCCGCGCGCCCGGCCTGCGTTTCAGTCACTCGTCGCGCGTGATGCGCTTGCGCTGCTGCTTCACGTCGCTGCGCTGCGACTTCGACTCGAGGCGCTTCACCTTTGAGGTGTAGGTCGGCTTGGTGGCACGCCGCACCTTGGGTATCACCAGCGCACCCTTGAGCAGCCCGACGAGTCGTGCCTCGGCTGCTTCCTTGTTCTGCAGCTGGCTGCGATACTCGCTTGCGGTGAGCCGGAGCCAGCCTTCGGTGTCCAGCTTCGATGCGAGCGCGGTGAGGACTCGCGCGCGCTGAATGTCCGACAGCGCGACCGACATGGCGGGCTGCCAACGCAGCTCGATCTTGGTGGAACTCGTGTTCACGTGCTGACCACCCGGACCGCCGCTGCGCGTGGCGCGCATCTCCAGCTCCGTCCGCGGAATCCGCACGGAACTGGTGACGATCAGCACATCGCGCGGACCTTGATCCGGCTCACTGGCCACGTTCAGCCACCGTGTCGCAGCGACGCACCGCCGCTGCAATGCGTGTCAGCTCCACCGAGGCCGGGGCCGTGAAGATCGACACGTAGCCGTCCACGCCCAGGTCGTGAAAACTCTGCTGCCGGTACCCGACCGCTTCCATCTCGCAGCGCAGCAGTGCCGGCGGTGTGCCATGCTGGTCCGTGCGTCGGTTCATGTCCAGGATCGCGATCCGCGCGCCCGGGCGCAACGATGGCACGAGATTGGTGAGCAGGCCGAACGGCTGCTCGATCTCGTGGTACATGTGAATCATCGTCACCAGATCGAGCGAGTTGCGCGGCAGTCGCGGATCGTGTGGTTCGCCCAGTGCGAGGCGGACGTTCGTCAGCTCGTCGCGGTCGACGCGTTCACGCAGGTAGCGGAGGTAGCGTGGCATGATGTCCTGACCATAGACCAGTCCCGTGGCGCCCACGCGTCGCGCCATGCGGGCAACGTAGTAGCCGCTGCCTGCGCCGATGTCTGCCACCGCGATGCCCGCGCGCACACCAAGCAGCGCCATGACCGTGTCTGCTTCGTGGGCCGCATCACGAGTGTCTTCGTCGCTCCACTGCGGCGACACGATGCTGGAGATCGGGCGGCGCGGTGCGGGGAACGCAGATGCTGGCTGCCCCGCAGGAGCGAGTGGGCCCACGGCACCAGTGTCGCGAGGCCAGCGCGCCGCGGTGCTGACATGCGTGAGCGTGTCATCGGCGATGATGGCGGCGCTCGCCTCGCCGGAGCGGTCGGTGCGCGCGCAGCCTGCCACCAGCAGGATCATCGAGACGAACGGTAGCAGGCGGATGCGACGAACGGCGGGCATGGGAGAGACAGACATGATGATCAGGCGGTGATCAAGTGGAGATCAAATAGCGATCAAATAGTGATTGAATGGCGATCAGGCAGTGATACTGTCTGATCACGTGTGCGCCGGAATGCGGTTCACGCGGATCGCGGCGACACGTCGACCATCCATCGCCACCACCTCGAGGTCGCATCCCGGGATCGTGACGCGATCGCCCACGCGCGGCAGTCGACCCAGGGCATTGAATACATACCCGCCGATCGTCGTCCAATCGCCGTCGGGCACCGGCACCTTGTAGTCCGAGCGCACATCGATGAGCGACATGGATCCCGTAAGTTCCAGAATGCCGTCGGTCTCCAGTGCCTCGCGCGCCGCGGCGTCGTACTCGTCGGCGATGTCACCGACCACCTCCTCAACCAGGTCCTCCATGGTGATGATGCCGGCGGTGCCGCCGTATTCGTCGAGCACCACGGCCATATGCGCACGCGTCTTCCGCAGGTCGTCCAGCACCCGTTCTGCGGGGCGCGAGTCCGGGATGAAGAGCGGGTCGCGCAGGAACTGCTTCAGCGTGAACGATCCCTGATGTAACCACAGGTCCTTGGCCAAAAACACGCCGACGATGTCGTCCAGCGAGTCACCGATCACGGGATAGCGCGAATACCGTTCCGCGCGCAGGATTGCCCACACCTCGGCCTCGGTGGCATCGAGCGGAATCGCGGCCACTTCGGTGCGGGGGCGCATCACGTCGCGCGCCTTCTTTTCGTGAAAGTCGAACACGCCGGCCAGCATCATGCTGTCGTTCTCGTTCAGCGTACCTTGCGCGCGGGCTTGCATGACGAGCAGCCGCAGCTCGTCGGCGCTGTGCACGTTCTGGTGGCCGCCGCCGACAGGGTTCACGCCGACGAGTTTGAGCAGCGCGTTCGCCACACCATTGAGCAGCGTGATGAATGGGCTCATCACCCGCGAGAACAGCATCAGCGGTCGTGCGAGGTATATGCTGACGCGTTCCGGTGCGACCAGCGCGATGGACTTGGGCGCGAGCTCGCCAAGCACGATGTGCAGGAACGTGATGACCAGGAACGCCGTCGCCACACCGGCGGTGCTGTGGGCCACGCCGGGATGCGCCTCGATGCCCACCAGCGCGAGCGCGCCGTCGACCACCGTCGCCAGCGCCGGCTCGCCGATCCAGCCCAATGCCAGTGACGCCAGCGTGATGCCCAGCTGTGTGCCCGAGATGTAGCGATCGAGATTCGTGAGCGCGTCCTGCACCGCTTTTGCACCGGCCTCACCGGCTTCTGCCAACTGGTCGATCCGACTGCGCCGCGAACCCACGAGCGCAAACTCCGCTGCCACGAAGAACGCGTTCATCAGCACCAGGAACAGCACGGCGAGCAGCCGCAGTCCCACACCCGCTTCGGGCAGGTTCACGAGGGCACTCCCTGCGCTGCCGACGGCGGTTGCACATTGTCGACACTCATGCCGAACCCGAAACGCACCACGGCGCAGGCGCTGACGCCGATCGCGCGCATGCGCGCCATCCTCGATCCGCGGCGTGCGCTGCTGTGGGTGTACGCGATACGCACCGTGGTATCGGTGGCGCTGATCGTGGTGCTGCCGCAGCTCGCGGTGGCACAGACGGCGACTGCCGTTGGTCTGGTACAGGCCGCGGCCATACTGGCATTCGCCGTCACGGGAATCTCGCTCATTGCGGTCGAAATGTACCGCGTCACGACCACTCGCGTCTTCCTGCTTGCGCAGGCGGTCTGCGACATCGCGCTGATCACGGCGCTGGTGCACGTCACCAACGGCAGTGATTCGCAGTTCGCGGCGCTGTACATCCTCGTGATCGCGTATGCGGCGCTGCTGATTCCGCGCAGCGGCGGCCTGGTCGCCGCCGTGATGACGTGCGCCTTCTACTTCACGGACATCGTCGTCACTCGCGATTTCGTGCTGGACTCCACGGCCTGGTTGCAGATGGCGAACTTTGCCACGGTTGCGGTCGGCACGGGCTACGTCAGCGCTCGCTTGCGCGAAGTGGGTTCGGGGTCCGAGGTGCTGGCGGAGACGCTGCGGCGGGAGCGGTTGCAGGCGTCCGACGTGCTGGACAACATCCGGAGCGGCGTGCTGACCGTGAATGGTGATGGCATCCTGCAGTATTCGAACGAGGCCGCCAGTACGCTGCTCGGCGTGCAGCTCTCGGAGTTCACGGGCCTGTCCGTTCGAGCCGAGCTCGAGCGGGCTGCACCCGGACTTCTCGAGCCGCTGGAGCGAGCCATCCGCACGCGGACGCGCACCTCGCGCGCCGAGGCTGTGGTGGGGCACGACGGCAGTCTGGCGCAGATCGGGATCACGATCACGTATCTCCACGCCGACCGCTCGGCGGGGCCAGGCAGTGCGACGGCGATCTTCTCGGACATCTCGGACCAGAAGCGGCTGGAGGACCTGCATCTGCGGGCCGGCCAGCTCGAGGCCGTTTCCGAGCTCGCCGCCAGTCTTGCGCACGAGATCAGGAATCCACTCGCCTCCATCCGGAGCGCCGTCGAGCAGCTCGGTCGCATGCCCACCGCCACGGATGATGCCATCGTGCTCACGGGGCTCGTGGTGCGCGAGAGTGACCGGCTGGCGCGACTGCTGAGCGAGTTCCTCGATTTTGCCAGGGTGCGTGTGCGGCAGGTCGAGCCGTTGGACTTTGCGGCGCTCCTTCGCGACACCATCGACCTTGTGCTGGCGCACCCCGATCGGGCGCCTGCCACCCGGATCCTGCTCGCAACCGATATCGCCGAGCAGCCCGTGCAGGGCGATGCCGACCTGCTGCACCGTGCGTTCTTCAATCTCGTGCTCAATGCCGCGCAGGCCGTGGGGAACTCCGGCACCGTGCGGGTCACGATTCGCGAGGCGACGTCCGATACTGTCCCGGGTGGCGTCGTGCCTGAGACTGGCGCCGTGCGGGTGGTGATCGAAGATGATGGACCCGGCATGCCCGCGGATGTGCGGGACCGGATCTTCACGCCGTTCTTCACCACCAAGCCGCGCGGTACCGGATTGGGACTGCCCGTGGTGCATCGCGCCATCGAGGCCCACCGGGGTGTGGTCCTCGTGGACTCCGCACCGGGGCATGGCACGCGTTTCACGATCATCCTGCCGCGCATTCAGTCCGAGACCGGAGCTTCCGTGTGACCCACCGCACCTCGCCAGTCGTGCTCGTCGTCGACGACGAGGCCGGCATCCTTGAAACCCTTCGCATCCTGCTCAGGACGGAGGGCTTCACGCCCATCACCGCGCTAGGCGGCAAGGCAGGGCTCGATGCGCTGCTCACCTCGTCGCCCGACATCGTTCTCACTGACATCCGGATGCCCACCGTCTCGGGCATCGAGGTGCTTGCAGCCGCGAAGGCACGTGACCCGTTGCTGCCCGTGGTGCTGATGACCGCACAGGCGTCCATGCAGAGCGCCATCCAGGCCGTGAACGAAGGGGCGTTTCATTATGTCCAGAAGCCGTTCCGGAACGACGAGCTGGTGGCGATCCTCAGGCGGGCGGCCGAGCATCGGCAGCTGAGGCTCGAGAACGTCACGCTGAAGCAGGAAATCCAGCGTCGGGAGCGGAGCAGCGCCGGGCAGAAGCCCACCGGCAACAGCCGATTGTGGCTGAAAGTGCTGGAGATGGTCGAGACCGTGGCACCCACCGATTCCACGGTGCTCGTCACCGGCGAGTCGGGGACCGGCAAGGAGGTCATTGCGCGCTACCTGCACGATCTCTCGCCGCGCAGCGACAACAGCTTTCTCTCCATCAACTGCGGTGCGCTGCCCGAATCGCTGCTCGAGAGCGAGCTGTTCGGCCATGTGAAGGGCGCATTCACTGGCGCCGTGAAGGACCGTGCCGGCCTGTTCACCGCAGCTAACCGCGGCACGTTCTTCCTGGACGAGATCGGCGAGACCACCGCCGCCACGCAGGTCAAGCTGCTGCGTGTGCTGCAACAGCGAGAAGTCATTCCCGTGGGCGGCACCGAGTCGCAGCCCATCGACGTGCGCATGATCGCGGCGACCAATCGTGATCTCGAGGAGGAGATCAAGCGCGGGAGTTTCCGCGGCGATCTGTTCTACCGCCTGAACGTCATTGCCATTCACCTGCCGCCGCTGCGTGATCGTCGCGACGATGTGCCGGTGCTTGCCGCGAAGTTCCTCGCGCGGCATGCCGCGGTGCGTGCCGACACACCGATGCGTCTCACCGAGGACGCGCTCGACGCCATGCAGGCCTACGACTGGCCGGGCAACGTGCGTGAGCTGGAGAACGCAATGGAGCGCGCGGTGATCCTGAGCAGCGGCGGCAGCATCGATGCCGACGCGCTGCCGGAGCGGGTGACCGCGCGACGCGTGGAGGCGCTGGTGGCGGAGCGGGCGATCATCAATCCGTCGCTCGATGCGATCGAGCGCGCGTACATCATGTGGGTGCTGCAGAGCGAGGGCGGGAACAAGACGCGCGCGGCGTCGACGCTGGGGATCGACGCGTCGACGTTGTATCGGAAGCTGGCGCGCTACGACGGCGTGACGGCGTGATGTCGATCGCGTGATGTCGTGATCGCATGAGTGTGTGACGGCGTGACGCCGTGGTCGGGTGACGCCGTGGTCACGTGAGCGTGTGATGCCGTCCCGACGCGACAGAATGATGGCGTGTGCACCACATCGCCTACCATCACCCGCGGCGCTCGCGTGACTGTGGCGGCCCGGACCCGCGACCCTCGCAACGGTCCCCGCCACCACGCTTCGGAGTTCCGCATGCCCGCACCACGTCACCGGGCCATCGCCCACGGATTCACGCTCATCGAACTGCTGATCGTCGTCGTCATCATCGGCATCCTCGCCGCAATCGCGATTCCGAAGTTCACCAACACGAAGCGACGCGCTAATCGCTCCGCCGGCGTCGCCGACCTGCGCAACCTGGCGACGGCGCAGGAGGGCTTCTACGCTGATTCGGACCGGTACGCCGCGCTGGCCGACACGGCCATCATGCGATTCAGCCTCAGTCGCGGGAACACCGGCCTCGCGATCGCGCTCGCCGGCGCGCCGCCGGGTGCGACGGGGTGGAACGCCGGTCTGACGGTGCCAGGGAGCAGTGCGTGCGGAATCTTCGTGGGCGCGGCGCCGGCGCCGACTGGCATGCCGTCGGGCACACCAGAGGGCGTGCCGGTCTGCTGGCCGTGAGCGCAGCACTGTCGCGGTCGGACTGACTGATGCCTGACTTCGCGGTCACAATCCGGTTCGCACGCGTGGCACCGGAATGCGGCACGCAGATCTGCACCCGTGCAGCAATGGATCAGTCTGCCATCTTGCAAAATGCCAGTGGCATGGCGAAAAGCGGCGGCACTCGCCACAGGCACTCGGCAATACCACGAGCTTACTCGTTCCGCTGCAATCACTTGCAAAACGCGAGCGGCGCGGCATCACCCCTGCCTTGGATACGACCGAGCCGATCGGCAAGATGTCGCTCGCTCTCGTCTCCCCCATAGGAGTTGTGACATGCGACGCAGCATGAAGAAGGGCTTCACCCTGATCGAACTCTTGATCGTGGTCGTCATCATCGGCATCCTGGCCGCCGTCGCGATCCCGAAGTTCTCGAACACCAAGCAGCGCGCCTCCCGCTCGGCCGGTGTCGCCGACATGCGCAACCTGGCCACCGCGCAGGAAGGCTTCTTCGCCGACAGCAATCGCTACGCCCTGATCGGTGATACGGGTTCGGGCGCCGGCAAGATGAATTTTGCCCCGTCCAACGGCAACACCGCGCTGACGCTGCTCGGCACGTCAACGGGTTGGAGCGGTCGCATCACGATCCCGGGCGCTCAGGCCTGCGGTATCTTCAGCGGCACCGCCGCACGCCCGACGGGCATGCCGGCGACGAACCCGGACGGCGTACCGGTCTGCTGGTAATGGCATGACGCAGCGGGCTTAGGCCCAGCTGCCCGAACGGTCCGACGTGCATCCGCACGCCGGACCGTTCGTCGTTGCACGCCGGACCGTTCGTCGGCTGGCGCCCTACGCCCTCGCGGTCGCAGCGTGATACCGCTGCACGACCGTTGCGAATTGCCGACGATCACTCAAGATGCAACGCCACAGGACGGCGTCGATACGATGGCTATACCGCAAGTCGTTGCCGCACAACGAGATGCAATGATCATCCCATCGTGGCAGCGCGCTTGCCTTGAGATGGTGTCGTGCACGACAGCCGATGCGAACGCGGTTCGCTCCGCTCCATACCGACCCAGACGAAAGGCACCAATGCGCCCCTCACGCCAGCACGGTTTCACACTCATCGAACTCCTGATCGTCGTCGTGATCATCGGCATCCTCGCCGCCATCGCAATTCCCAAGTTCTCCAACACGAAGCTGCGCGCGTCGCGCTCTGCAGGCATGGCCGACATGCGAAACCTTGCGACGTCGCAAGAGGGGTTCTATGTCGACAGCAACCGCTACGCCGCACTCGCGGACACCGGCAGCACCACCGGCAAGATGAACTTCACGCCGTCCGGCGGAAATACGGGGCTCGTGCTCGCCGCCACGGCCACGGGCTGGAGCGGCGTCCTCGCGGTCGCCGGTGGTCAGCAGTGCGGCATCTATCACGGCAGCGCAGTCCCGCCGGCCACGATGCCGGCGACGGTGCCAAGCGGCGTCCCGGCCTGCTGGTGAGTGGCCGGTGCGGCACGGCCACCGTGACTGTTCCTGGGTCTGTCGTAGCGCCGATGCGTGACATGCCGAGCCGCTGACCGTCTCACGCATGTCGGGCGCGACACCTCCAGTCGGCCCGACACGATCGAGGCGACGTTCGCCACGCAGGCCAACACAGCGCGCGCATCTCTCCACGACACCGACAATGCCCTCCCGCTCCGCGAACGGCTTCACGCTCATCGAACTGCTGATCGTCGTCATCATGATCGGTATCCTCGCCGGAATCGCAATCCCGAAGTTCGCGAGCGCAAAGCAGCGTGGATTGCGCACCGCCGGCATCGCCGACCTGGGCAACCTGATCATCCAGCAGGAACGCTTTTATTCCGAGACGGGTCGCTATGGTGCACTGGCCGACAGCGCGGCACTGCGGCTGCGCATTACGGAAGGCAACTCCGGTTTCGGGATCACGCTCTCCGGCACGCCGGCCGGTATCGGCGGCTTCGGCGCCATCCTGAATATTCCCGGGAGCGAGAAGTGTGGTGTCTTCGTCGGAACGGCCGCACGACCTTCCGGCATGCCGTCGGTCACGCCTGCCTCCACGCCGGTTTGCTGGCCATAGAACACACGCACGCATCGACGCGTCGGCTCCCGCGCGCGCGCGCCGTCACCGGGAATGGTCGTCGGCACCTGCCTGCCACCCGCTGACCACGATGTGCGCTCCTGAACACGACGCCTTGCGTCATACCGCACGTTCAACACGTTTCCGCGTGTGACTCGCCCCCTGCCTCCACGCGCTGACCGCGCCACCGCAACGCCGGAACGACGCGCACTGCAGGACGCGCTCGCCTGGCCGATCGCCATCACGCTGCTCGTCGGCGCTGCCATCGTCTTCGTCCTGCCGCGCGTCGTGCCACCCCGGTTCATCACGCTGGCGGTCGGCGCGGTCTTCGCGCTCGTCACGATCTCGCTGGTATCCGTGCTTTCTCGACTGGTGGAGCGCTGGCTACGCCGGCATGCGGCGGCACTCGCGACGGTCGCAGAGCAGCAGGTACAACTGGTCGGCGTCGCGGGATTGCCGACCGCGACGGGCGACGGCGCCCTGATACCGCTCGCATCGGCCTACGCCGATGCGGGGGCACGCGCCGCCCTCGACTCGGCAGCGCGCGAGATGAGCGAGCTGCTCGCGCGACTCGGCGACGATGCCGCCACCGCGACCGGGCGGGCGGCAGCGGTCGTGCACGAGTCATCGGTGCAACGCTCCGGCAGCGCAGCCGATGTACTCGCATCCGCGCACGACGTGGCGTCGGTCAGTAGGCACGACGCATCGTCGGCGCATGTCACCACGACCGCCGCAATCAATGCCATCATGGCCTGCGCCGACGCACTGCGTCGTGTCACGGCCGCAGTGCCTGATCCTCGCGAGCCGGTCGACGTGGTGCACGTTGTGCGCGATGCGGTGCACGCCGCCATGGCATCCAATGACACGGGCACGGTGCACCTCACGCTCGACACGGACCGCGGCATGGTCCTGATCGAGGAGGCACGCCTCCGCGACCATGTCCGTGAATTGCTGCACCTGGCGCGCGAAGCGTCCGCGCCGGGTGCAACTGTCACGGTCCACGTCTCGCGCATCTTCCGCACGAGCATCGAGGAGGCGCCGGTTCGGCGCACGGGTGATTCGCCACTCACGATCGTGCCACGCGCCGCAGCCGACGCACTCCGCGCCTGGGTGCTCCGCGCCCAGCCGGGGGCCGAAGTGCTCTCGGTGATCGTCACGGATGCGGGGACGCCGATCGCGAATGATCGTGAGCAGCGCGCCTTCGATCCGTTCGCCATCACCCGCCCGGGCGACCCGCTGGGCGTCACGCTCGCCACGATCCGCCGCACGGTCAGCGCCGCGCGGGGCACGATCTGGATCGCAGGCTCGCGCGAAGGGGGAACGGCCGTGCACATGCTGCTGCCAATCGCCGTCACCTGACTCGACGCGCTCGACGGCACGACGTCTTGCCTGACGCACGGCAGCGCACCACCCAGTGAGCTCGCCCCTGCCTGCCTGATTTCAATCATGCACGCACGTTTCCGCCTCACGCATTGCATGCTCGCTCCCCCACCATGAGCGCATCCCTCACCGGAGCGCTCCATGCACCAAAGCCGAAGTGGCACGTCACTCTGCGAGATGCTTTTCGCACTGGTCCTGCTGTCCACCACCGCCGCATGGGCGCTGCAGGCAACAGCCACCGCTGAACGCACACTGGGCCGCACCGCCGTGACACGACGTGCGCTGCATCGCGCCGAACGATCACTCGCCGACCTCGACGCGCTTCCGTGTGACAGCACCTCGGTCACGCGCTCGGTCGTGGAACCGCGCTGGCAGCTTGCCGTGACTCGCGTCGTCGCCGCCAACACCTACCACGACGACGTGCGCCTCCGCCTCACCCGCGGCGATTCGCTCGTGCTGCACCACGATGTCTGGTGCGATTGATGCCACCATTCCTGATACACCCGCACCGGCGCGCACGACGAGGCGTCACGATCGTCGAACTCGTCGTCGCGATCACGCTCCTGCTCCTGCTGATGGGCATCGGCGCAATCACGGCGACGCGTGCCTTGGCCACGCAGGCACGCAGCAGCGCTGCCGACACGCGCGCCGTCGCGATCAGCGACGCACTGCACACGCTCGCACGACACACCATCGATGCGGATCCGGGTGCAGGCGATTTGTTCGTCGTCAGGGATACCGTACTCCAGCTGCGCCGCGCGATCGGGATCACGTCGGTCTGCCGCACCGCGGCCGATACACTCGTCATCAGCACCGGAGACGCCACGCTGCCGTGGAGCACCACGCTGCCACGGCTCGTCACCGATGATGATGAAGTGCGGCTCTGGCACGAGTCGTCGCGAACCTGGATGCAGCGCAGCATCCGCCTTGCGTCATCAGCCAGCGGCCTATGTGGCGATAGCCTGTCACCTTGGCCGGACAGGGCCAGGCAACGTCTCGTCCTCGACAGCGGCCTGCCGGGAATCCGCGCCGGCAGCACCGTGCGCGTCCTGCAGCGTGGACGCTGGTCACTCGTGCGCGGCGGCGACGGCAAGTGGTCCCTCGCGCTCGCGAGCTGGAACAGCGCGCGCTCCGGCTTCGGCACCCCGCAACCGCTGCTGTCGCCACTCGCCTCACCCTCCGCGCCAACCGGTCCGGGCTTCGCGGTGCGCGCCATTTCGAAGACAGGCGTCACGCTGCCACCAACGGCACTCGCCGACGCGCACTCGATCATCGCCGTCATTCGCAGCGCCACACACCCGCAAATCGGCCACGCCTCTGACTCGGTCCGGATGAATGTCCGCACCCACTGAAGCCTCACGATCCGGAGTGGCACTGCTGCTCGCCGTCGCGGTCACCGCTGTCGTCGGGCTGTGCACGCTCGCCATCTGGAAAACGAGCGCCGGCAGCAGTCGGTCGTTGGTGCTGGAACGCGCGCGCGCCCGCGCTGATGCCCTCGCCAGCGAAGGCACGGCACGCGCTCTTCAGCAGGTCAGCGCAGGCGCATGGCGCACCCTCTCGATCCCCGCATCGACCCGATCTTTAGGCGTCCAACGCGTCGCCCGCGGTCAATGGCGCGCAGACCTGGGCCGACCGACATGGTCCACCCTCATCATCCGTACGGTCTCGGATGCCGTCTCCGGAGCACCAGGGATACACGCAATGCGAGATGAGCGCGTGCTCGTTCCGCTGCTCGCGCCACTCGACATCCCGTCCGCCGCACTGACGGGCGCGCGTGCCTGGTCGATTCCCGTGGGTGCGGCCGTCGACGTGCCACTGCCGTCGGTCATGGAGCGTCGCTGCAGGGATGGCATCGCGCCCGTTGCCAGCCGCACGACGCCTCGTGGCGGCACACTGCAGGTCGCAACGCTCGCCGGCCTCGATGCGGATACCGTCACGCGCCCCGTCGTGGGCAGCTACCGACTCGCGCGCGCCGTCCTGCGCTCGCCACTCCAAGTCACGGGAATGGTCGCGCTCGATTCAGATCTCGTGCTGCAGGCCGACCTTCATCTCACGGGAGTGCTGTTCGTGCGAGGCTCCATTCGCCACGCGGGCGGTCGACTGGATGTCACCGGCGCCATCGTGGCCGGTGACTCGCTCGGCGGCAACTCCGGGCTCGGGACAGGCGACCGGGTGCGGTACGACGCGTGCGCGATTCGACACGCAGTGGATCTCGTGACTCGTCCCGGACCTTCGGCGACGTGGACGAGAATGAGCCCATTCTGATGGGCCGCTTCACTGCCGACGCAGTTACCTAATCGCGCGCCATTCGTTCCCTGTGTGCAGCTCGACCTCAGTCGAATGTCATGTGCGTCGCTCGTCGGCGCGTATGGCCCTGCTCACCGCCGACATCGGTGACCCCGTACGGGTCTCGTCACACCTCGCCCAAGCTGCAATGGCGCTCTTCAAGCGACGCAAGGTCACGATCGGACTCGATATCGGCTCCGGTCTCGTTAAGATCGCCGTGATCGATCACGGCAAGGGCGTTCCGACCCTGCAGCGGGTCGTTGTCGAGCCCGTGCCGGCAGATGCGATCGTCGAAGGCGAGGTGATGGATCACGCGCTCGTGATCCTCGCCGTCCAGAACGCGCTCGCCGCCGTCGCCCCGCTCACGAAGGGCGCCCAGATCGTCGCCGCTGTCGGCGGAGGCAATGTCATCGTGCGCAAGGTGGTCGTCGACCGAGGCAAGATGAACGAGCTGCGGGAGGCCATGCAGTGGGAGGCCGAGCAGATCGTGCCGTTCGATACGAGCTCCATAGCGCTCGATTACCAGGTGCTTGATCCCGATGGTGATTCCGGGGAGCTCTCGGTGCTTCTTGCCGTCGCCAAACGCGACCTGATCGATGCGCGCGTCCAGCTGCTTCGCGATGCCGGCGTCGAGCCGAGAATCGTCGATGTCGAGGCCTTCGCGCTGCACAACGCGTTCGAGTTCAATCACCCCGAGGGCATGCGCGGCACCGTCGCGCTGGTGAACATTGGCAACGATGTCTGCAACGTCAGCGTGCTCGACGACGGCATCCCCATCCTGACGCGCGACAATACCGTCGGCGTGCGCCGACTGCGCGAGGACCTGCAGCGCGAGGCACGCATGACCGCCGACGACGCCGACTCGGCACTCGTCGCGGCCACCACCACGCCAGTTCTCGACAGCGTCGTGCACAAGCGCGGTGAGGAGCTTGCTCGCGAGATCGAGCGCACGGGAACCGTCGCACAATCGCTCTCGCGCACTGTGCGACCCATTCGCGAGGTCTACATCGCCGGTGGTGGCGCACGCATCACCGGGCTCGCGGAACGACTCGCGGGGCTGCTGCGCGTTCCCGTTCGTCCAGTCAATCCACTGCTCAACCTTGCCGTCGCCG
Organism: Gemmatimonadaceae bacterium; assembly: GCA_014377535.1. Taxonomy (GTDB): domain Bacteria; phylum Gemmatimonadota; class Gemmatimonadetes; order Gemmatimonadales; family Gemmatimonadaceae; genus JACMLX01. The sequence continues at coordinate 9,800 of JACMPK010000088.1, read as the reverse complement.
ACGGCGCCCTCGCCGATGTCAACGCCGATGAAGTCGCGTCGCTGCTCGTGCTCCCAGTTGGTCTTGCGCTGCGCCACGTGGCCTGAGGAGCAGACACATGATTGAAATCAACCTGCTCAACCCCAGCGAGAACGCGGGGAGAAAGAAGCCTGCGAATGCCTTCCTTGCCCCCTTTCGGCGCACGGAATCGTCGGGCGCCGCCGAATTCGAGGAACCGACGTCGTTGCCGGCCCGACGCGGAATCGCCATCGCCGCTGCCGCCGCCGTGCTCGTCGCGGTGCTTGGTGTGGGCGGCGGCTTCTGGTACCAGGATCGCGAACTCGCACAGCTTGACGAGCGCCTCCAGCAGGAACTCGCTGATTCGGCTCGGTTCTCGTCGGTGATCGGCGAGCGCAAGGCAATCATCGCACGTCGCGACTCCCTGGTCGCGCAGCTCGGCATCATCAAGCAGATCGACGAGAGCCGGTACGTCTGGCCGCACATCCTCGACGAAGTCAGTCGGGCCCTGCCGCCGTTCACCTGGATCACGGCTGTCAACCAGTTGAGCGCGAAGGCCGTGCTGACACCGCATGACACCACGCACGCACGCGGCGACAGTACGAAAAAGGCCGCCTCCGCACCAGCAGAGCCGCAGGTGAGCTTCCAGATCGTCGGCAACACGGTGGACATCCAGGCGCTCACCCGATTCATGCGTGTGCTCGAAGGGTCGCCATTCATCCAGAATGTCACGATCGAGAAGTCGAACGTCATGGTGATCGATGCGCGCGAAGTCACTGAATTCACATTGAATGTGCAGTACCAGACCCCGGACCCGGCGGCTGTCACGCTGGCCCCGATCACCCTGTCGGTGCGCTGAGATGCTCAACTCCTTCACCAAGCGCGAACAGACCCTGCTCGCCGTGATCCTGTTCGCGGTCGCGTTGAGCGTCGTCTTCTTCCTCTATGTGTTCACGCCGAAAGCGGAAGTCATCGTGGAGCAGGCAACTCACGTTGATGGACTCACGACGGCCAACCAGTCCGCTGCCACTGAACTCAAGGCCGGCAACCTGCGCCAGCTCAAGGAAGACGCCGGGCGGTATGCCGAGAACCTCGCGGTGATGCGTCGGCTCGTGCCGACCGTCAATGAGGTGCCCGGGCTGCTCGAGCAGGTCTCCAACTCGGCGCGCAGGGTCGGCCTCGACATCGCCAGCGTCACACCGCAGCCAGTGACGGCGAGTTCGGCATATGACGCGCATCGCTACCGCCTCGTGGTCAAGGGCGGCTACAACAGCATTGCCGAGTTCCTCACCAACGTCGGCAGCCTGCCACGCATCGTGACGCCGATGATCCTGAAGATGAAAGCCGACGGTCCGGTCGCACTTACCGGTACCCGCCGCCGCAATCCGGCGAATCAGGCGGCCATCGTGACGGAGTTCGATATCGAGACGTACGTCGCACGCGGTGGCGAGCCAGTCTCGGCGTCACGAAAGGCCGGGACGACACCATGAGGCCTCTCGTCACGGTCCGGACACGCGAGAGCCGCGCGTTGCGCCGCCTGCTGCAGATCTGCGCCATGCTTGCTCTGGCACTGCCGCTCGCGGCACAGGCGCCCGTCCCCGCTGGCGTGGGTGCCGGCACGGCCCAAGCGAGCGCGCAATCGAGTGCGAAGCGCGACTCCATCACGCGACAGGCCCAGCTCTCGTATCAGCGCGAAGTCTTCGCGTATGGGGCAGGAGGACGGCGCGATCCATTCGTGTCGCTTGCCTCGACCGATGTGCTGCGCCCGACGATCGCCGACCTGCAGCTCGTCGGCATTGCGTATTCCCCCCGCGGAAACGGAGGCGGTGTGCAGTCCGTCGCGATCTTCCGCGACCGCCAGACCAAGGAGCAGTACCGCACACGCGTCGGGCAGCAGCTTGGCCGCATGCGTGTCGCCAGTATCGAACCCCGTCGAGTCGTCTTCAGCATGGACGAATTCGGCGTCAGCCGTCGAGAAAGTATCGCAATGGGCGATTCCAGCAGGACCATCACGCCGACGAGGGCACCATGATGAACCGGACGCACACCTTCACGCGACGCAGCTCGTCTCGCGCCGCCGCAGCCGGGGTCGCGATCATCGCTGCGTCGGTAATGCCAACCATTCTTTCGGCGCAGGTGCTCGTGCAGGGCGTCCGCGTGGAGTCCGGCAGCGCCGGCACCGTGGTCGCGGTCATGCTCACTGACTCGGTGGCACGATCGTCCTTCACGCTTGCGGGACCGAACCGCATTGTCCTCGACCTGCCTGGCACCACGCTTGGCGCGCTCGGGGGCCGGGCATACGATGGTCAGGTCCGTGGCCCGGTGCAGAACGTCCGCATGGCGCAATACCGCCCGGGCATCGTCCGCGTCGTGATCGACGTCGATGGTGCCGCGCAGTACTCCGTGAGCGGCGGCAATGAAGTCCGCGTCGCCATGGTTGCCGGCGCCGACGTCGTTGGCTGGAGCACCGGATCCGCGCTGCCGTCGGAGCGCGCTGATCAGGTCGCCGCGCGTCAGGTCACGGCTGCTGCCATAATGGATTCCACGGTCTCCTCGGCGCGTGCCGAAGTCGGCTCGACGATCTCGCAGGATGCCTACCACACCCCCGACGCGAACCTCCTCGGCAAGCCCGCATCCACGCGTGGCAAGCCGCCCAAGCCGCGCATCTCGGTGAGCTACCAGGAAGCGGACATCCGCGACGTGATTGCAGCCTTCGCGAGCTTCGCGAACCGCACGATCATCGTGGGCAAGGATGTCGCCGGCAACATCACCGCCGACGTGAAAGACAAGCCGTGGGACGAAGCACTCGCCGCAATCCTCAGCGCTCAGGGACTCGCCGCAAGCGAGGAGCCCAACGGGATCATCATCATCGATTCCTACAAGAACATGCTCGACAAGCAGTCGCTCGAGCCGCTCGTCACGCAGGTGGTCAGCATCAATTATGCGAATGCCAGCTCGGTCGCCGGTACGGTGCGCGGGCTGCTGACGCGTGATTGCGTGCCAGGGTCCAACAGCCCGTCGTCGGGTGCCGCAGGTGGAAGCGGTGGCGCAGTCAACACCGTGCCCGCCGGCTGCGTCGTGCGCGGCAGCGTGCAGGCCGACAGCGCGACCAACTCGCTGCTGATCCGCGAAGTGCAAAGCCGAATGGAAGATGTCATCAGCTACGTGCGCTCCATCGACCGTCGCACGCCACAGGTCGCGATCAAGGCGAAGATCATCTTCGTCAATCGCACCAGCCTGCAGGAGATGGGCGTCACCTACGACATCGGCACGGCGCGCCAGTTCTTCAACAGCGTGATCCCGCGCCAGGAAGTCGTGCAGCAGATCCCGATCGACCGCAATGGCGACGGCGTTCCTGATGCATTTCGTGAGGTGTTCCAGCCGGTGATCGGCGATCGCGTGGACTTCGGTGGCAGGTCCATCTCCGCCATCGCCAACGCAAACTCCAGTATTTCCAGCCCCGCGCTCAACCTGATCTTCAGCGCCGCGCTCGGGAAGTATTCGCTGACGCCGTTCATCCAGGCGCTGCAGGAAGCGACACTCGCCGACGTGCAGGCGGAACCGACGGTCGTCACCCTCGACAACCGCAAGGCCGAAATCCTCGTCGGCCAGGAAATTCCGATCCGTGTGCCCGATGCCGGGGCCGGGGTTGGTGGGGCGGCGGGGCAGATCAACATTCCGCGCGCCACGGTCCAGCTGAAGGAAGTCGGCATCTCGCTCTCGGTCACGCCGCGTATCACGAACAACCGCCAGATCATGATGACGATCCATGCGGAGAACAGCTCGGCCACGCTCGCGAGCTCCGACGTCGGCTTCATTTTCAACAAGCAGCGCGCCGACAATACCCTCATGGTGCCCGACGGCGAAACCGCCGTGATCGGCGGCCTCACGATCACCACCATCACAAAGTCGCGCCGCGGCGTGCCGTTCCTCATGAACGTGCCCTACCTCGGCCGCCTCTTCTCGACCAGCCGCAAGGACGAGCGGAAGAGTGATCTCGTGATTCTCGTCTCTCCGCACATCCTCGATGACGGCGAAGCACGCACCACGCCTCCAAACCCGGGACGATAATCCAATGCGCACCGAACCGACGCTGGTTTCGCGCACGATCCGCTGCCTGCCACTGGTGCTTGCAGTTGCCCTCGCGGCTTGCGGCGACGCCGACCCCACGGTCGACCAGAGCACGCTCGACCGCACCGCACCGAGCCTCAGCGTGGTGCGTGCGACGAGCGCCGACTCCGTCTTTGCCTTCACCGTGACGGCGAATGACAACCTCGGCATCAAGTTCGTGCGTGCAACGCTGTCCGGCGCACTGCAGAAGTCCATCGCCGACACGGTGCGCGCCGCCGTCACGGCGTACACGAAGAACTTCACCATCGCAGTGCCGGCAGCCGTCACGCCAGGTTCGCAGGTCACCCTCGTCACACAGGCGGAAGACGGCAACGGCAACCTGTCGCGGCCCGACACCACGCTGATGGCGGTGGGCAGCCGGCAGCCCGGCACCGTCGCCATCACCAGCCCGCAAGGCAACACGCAGGCCGTGCGCGGACGATCGGTCACCCTCAGCATCGCTGCAGCCACCATCCGCAAGGTCCGCGTCGTCGGCTTCAGCATCACGCCACCAGCCGGCGGCACCGCCATCGCTGGCGACTCCACCCCGTACAGCAGCCCGCTGCGCGACTCGCTCTCGACCACGCTCAGCTTCCTGATTCCCGCCACGGCCAACGCCGGCATCTATCAGGTCGTGCCGTTCGTCGTCGACTCGGCCGGCCAGCGCACTGCCGGCGTCCCCGTCCCGATCGAGGTGCTGCTCTCTGGTAGCGGCACGACCGTGCCGCGGATCACGCGATTCGGCACCACCGGGCGTGTGGAGTCCACCGACACGCTGTTCGTCGAGGCACAGGACCCAGTCGGCGTCGGCTTCGTCGGCTACGATGTGCGTACCCTGGCGGGCGCTCCGATGCGACGCGACTCCATCGCCGTCGCCAATGGCCCGACATCAGTGCCCGTCACGCTGCGGATGCGCCTGCCCGCACCCATCGCCGGCGCGGCCACGCGTCTCGTGCTCCGGGTTTTCGCACGCAATACCGAGGGGCGCATCAACGACACGCTGACGACGGCGCGTGATACGATCACACTCGTCGCGGGCACCACGCGCGCTCTGCCCGATGGCGGTGCCGTCGCCGATGGCTACTACCATGAGCCGACTGGTCGCCTCTACCTCACGAATATCGAACGCAACCAGCTCGAGGTCTTCAACTTCGACTCGCTGAACTTTCAGTCGACTCCAATCGCCGTCGGCTCGCGTCCCTGGGGCATCACGGTGTTTCCGGCCGGTCGCGGCAATCCGCTCGGACCCGTCACGAACCGCCTCATCGTCGCCAACTCCGGCGGCACGAATCTCAGCTTTGTCGACCTGAATGCCGATGGCAGCGGCCGCGAAAACGAGCGCTACCTGCTGCCGAATATCGTCGCGTACAAGGTCTCGGTCTCCGGCAAACTCGTCACCAGGACCGTTGTCGATTTCTCCGATCGCCCGCAGTTCATCGGCGCCGTCTGCAACCTGAGCTGCACCGAAACGACGGTGATCTACTCCACGACCCCCACCGGTGGCCAGACGAGCGGGTTCGCCGACAAGGGCACCATCCGATCGGAAAACCTCAGGCACAAGGCGTCGCACCTGTTCTTCGAGCACGCCACGAACCTGAAGGACAACAAGGGCGACACGCTCGAGGTGATGCGCTTGAAATCCGGCAACTACGGCGCGGATTCTTTGCTGGTCCCGTTCCCCATCCTCATGACGGAAATCGGGGGTGCCGGACTGGTACGCTACTCCGGCAAGCTCGTGACGATGCAGGATATCGGATTCCGCGACACCACCTTTGTGCGCAATTCGGCCAACTTCCGGCGCGTGATCATGGGCGAGGGCGGCATTGCCAAGGGCAGTCGCACGCTCAGCTACGACACCGATGCCGGCCTGCGCCGCGACAGCGCTCGGTTCGTGCCCGACACCGTTACCGGCCGGGTCGGGACATTCGTCTCGAGCATCGCCTACATCGACGCCGGCATGTCACCGCCAAGTGACGTCTCCGACCTCATCGCCAACGCATTCTCCGGCGTGCGCGGCGTGGCGGTCAGTGCCGATGGTGAACTGTTTGCGATTCGCGCTGATTCCACCTACCTGTTCAGCAGCACGCTGCGCCAGTATGGCCTGCTCCAGACAAAGGGCGGGAACGCCGGCTTCGACTTCCATCCGCTCAACGCACCGGGTTCGAACCTTTCTGGCGGCACGGCCGCCACCCGGCTCTCATTCGCTGCGTCGCGCGAACCGATCCTCGAGGTGTTCGACACCCGCTGCTTCCAGCGTGTCGGCGTGATTTCCATCAAGGACCCGATCATCGGGCCGCTCAAAACCGCCGTGCGCGGCACACGCATCATCGCCGTCGGCGCGACGGCACGCGGCGTCGTGGTGCTGGACCTGGATCCGAACGACTTCCGCGCGACCTGTAACTGAGTCGCGACCAGCGCGCGCCGCGCAGGAGAGCGCACCACGATGTATCGACGGCCCGTTCGCACTTTCGCGAATGGGCCGTCGTGCATCTGCCATGTCGCACGCACAGCGGCATGACCAGGCTGGACGCACGGCGCGCATCGGGCACGCGTTTGACACCCGTCGCACTGTTCTGCATCTGTGAATGGCACCGGCTGAGGTAGATTGCTCGCATCATGCTCCGACTCCTCCGCCTCACGACCGCCGGTGAATCACACGGCCCGGCCATTCTCTGTACGCTCGAAGGCATGCCGGCCGGCATATCGCTTCGCGCGGACGACATCAACGCCGACCTGTTCCGCCGGCAGCAGGGCTACGGGCGCGGCCGACGCATGCAGATCGAGCGCGACGAAGTGGAGTTCCTCAGTGGCGTTCGCGCGGGCCAGACGCTGGGATCTCCCATCGCGCTCATGATCCGCAACAAGGATTGGAAGAACTGGGTCGAAATCATGGACCCGGCACCTCGCGACGCCGACGCCGACGGGCTGCGCAACCGATCGGTCACGCGACCACGCCCCGGTCATGCCGACCTCACAGGCATCCTCAAGTACGACCGCGACGACGCGCGTGACATCCTCGAACGGGCCTCCGCCCGCGAGACGACGGCACGCGTTGCCGGCGCTGCCATCGCTCGCGCGCTGCTGAAGGCGTTCGATGTCACCATCGGCAGCCACCTCGTGCACCTCGGCGGTGTCGATGCCGCGGTTGTCGACCTGCCGCCGGACATCAACGCGGTCGCCGACGCGAGCCCGGTCCGCACCCTGGATCGCGCAGCCGAAGCACGCATCATCGAGCGCATCGATGCCGCCAAGGCCGATGGCAATACGCTCGGCGGAATCTGCGAAGTGGTGGCTCGGGGCGTGCCCGTCGGACTCGGCTCGCACGTGAGCTGGGACCGCAAGCTCGACGGCCGCATCGGTCAGGCCATGCTGTCCATTCCGGCGGTCAAGGGTGTGGAAATCGGCATCGGGTTCGAATCGGCACGCATGACCGGCGCTGATGTGCACGACGAGATTACCATCGCGCCCGGTCGCACCATCACCGGCAACGTGCAGCGTGTCACCAATCGCGCCGGTGGCCTGGACGGCGGCATGACCAGCGGGGAGCCGATCGTGGTGCGCGTCGCCATGAAGCCGATCTCGACGCTCATGACGCCGTTGCAGACCATCGACACGACGACGTCCGAGGTCGCCGCGGCCGTCGTCGAGCGCAGCGACGTCACCGCAGTTCCCGCCATGGGCGTGATCGCCGAGGCAATGCTGGCGCTCGTGCTGGCCGATGCGATGGTGGAGAAGTTCGGCGGTGATTCGCTCGGTGAGATGCGTCGGAATTACGACGCTTATCTCGCGCACGTGGCGCAGCGACTGGGGTGAACGAGTCGCCCGTTACCACACCCGCGCACCTGATCCTGATCGGCCTGCCCGGTGCCGGGAAGTCCACGCACGGCAGGCGGGTCGCGCGGCAGGCGGGTCGTCCGTTCATCGATCTCGATCGCCGGATCGTGCAGCTTGCCGGTCGATCCATTCCGCAGGTATTCCAGGAGGATGGCGAGGCGGGATTCCGCGCGTACGAACGGCAGGCGACCGAAGCGCTGTTGCTGGAACCACCGAGCATCGTCGCACCCGGCGGCGGCTGGATGATGGACCCCGGGAACGTGGCGCTCGTGAAGCCCGCCGCCATCATCATCTGGCTGCAGGTGTCACCGCGGCTCGCGGTCAGGCGCATGGGCCCGCGTATTCGGTTGCGGCCACTGCTCCGGCACGTCGATCCCGTCGCAGCGCTGGAGAAACTGCTTGAGAACCGCGCGCCGCGGTACGCCGCCGCTGACGTCGTGATCGACACCGAATTGCGTGACTGGAAAGGCGTTGCTGCTGCGATACTGGCGTACATCTGACCCCCCGCCGGGCGCGGCTGTCGCCAATGCAAAGGCTTGCGGGTACAGCCGGAGGCACCGCGACACGACCCGATCACGGGGTACGGTGGGGCCATGGAGTTATAGTATGCCCGCAGTGGCGGCGTCCGACTGGGGTGCCAGCACTGGCCGAATGACCTGTGGAGAGACAGCATGAGTTTTCGCGTTCTGGGCCCGCACGAGAGAGGCCGTTTCTCGGCTGATGCGTGGGGGCACCTGCTGGCTTTGACCGGCGCCGGCTTTCTCAGCCCGGCCGAGCTCGAGCAGGTGATCGACAGGGCGCTGGCGCACATCGAGGGGCGCATTGCGCTCGATGACGTCCGCACGCTGCTTGAAGGCGCGGGACTCGAGGATCACGGCTCCGGTCCCGAGCCCATGACTGTGCACTGACGGTTCGTGCGGGCGTCGATGTCGACGCCTGCCCATTTCCTGCAATTGATCACACCCTGATGGCTGGTTCGAGCTCGAAGACCCCCGCCCGCAAGCCGGCAGCGAAGAAGACGGCCGCCAAGTCAGCCGCCAGGACGGTCGCCGGGCGCGCATCGACCGGCCGCGCGACGTCCGCCGCCGGCGGCAACGTGCGCTCGCTCGTCATCGTCGAGTCGCCGACCAAGGCCCGCACCATCGGGCGCTTCCTGCCACAGGGATACACGGTGCTGGCGTCCGTCGGGCACGTGCGTGACCTGCCGCAGAACGCCAGCGAGATTCCCGAGAAGTACAAGAAGGACGCCTGGGCCCGCATCGGCGTCGATGTCGACAACGACTTCGCGCCGCTCTACGTGGTGCCGGGTGGCTCACGGAAGGTGCTGGCCGAACTGCGCGCTGCCCTGAAGGACGTGGACCAGCTCATTCTCGCGACTGACGAAGACCGCGAAGGGGAAAGCATCTCGTGGCACCTGCTGCAGGAGCTGAAGCCCAAGGTGCCCGTGCGTCGCATGGTCTTCCACGAAATCACGGAACGGGCAATCCGTCAGTCGCTCGAGGAGTTCCGTGATGTCGACGAGAACCTGGTCAAGGCGCAGGAAGCGCGGCGCATCATCGACCGGCTCACCGGCTACACGGTGTCGCCGCTGCTCTGGACGACCGTCGCCCCGCGACTCTCGGCCGGCCGCGTGCAGAGTGTCGCCGTGCGCCTGGTCGTGGTGCGTGAACGCGAACGGCGCGCGTTCCGCAGCGGCACCTGGTGGGACCTCGTCGCGCAGCTCGCACATCTCGACGCGCAGTTCGAGGCCAAGCTCGTCGCCGTCGGAGGCAAGCGCATCGCGACGGGCCGCGACTTCGACAAGACCACCGGCAGGCTGACGGGCACTGATGGCGTGTCGGCACGTGATCTGGTGCTGC
>JACMPK010000087.1 GCA_014377535.1 Gemmatimonadaceae bacterium | reverse complement strand
CGAAGACGTATTGCGACGAACTGGCCGGCGTCGCACGACAGAACGGCGTCGAGATCACCGAGCTTGGCACGCACCTGCAAGGGCAGCTGGTGGCCGTGCATCCGGCGTACGACGAGGCGTTCGATGCCTTCGCGCCCGATGTGGTGAAGGGCAACCCGAAGGCGCGCCAGAAGTGGGCAGTGCAGCAGATGCTCTGGTCGGCGAAGGCATCGCGGAACCTTGGCCTCACCTCGAACGCCACGTTCTCCGGCGCGCTCGCCTGGCCGTATCTCTATCCGTGGCCGCAGCGTCCCGCAGGCCTCATCGAGGCGGCGTTCGACGAGCTCGCGAAGCGCTGGCGTCCCATCTTCAACGCATTCGATGACGCGGGCTGCAACGTGGCGTTCGAGCTGCACCCGGGTGAGGACCTGTTCGACGGCACCACGTTCGAGATGCTGCTGGAGCGCGTGGACAGCCATCCGCGCTGCTGCATCAACTACGACCCATCGCACTTCCTGCTGCAGCAGCTGGACTATCTCGAGTTCATCGACATCTATCACGAACGCATCAGCTCCTTCCACGTGAAGGATGCGGAGTTCCGGCCGAACGGGCGCCAGGGCGTCTACTCGGGTTACCAGCCATGGCTGCAGCGCGCCGGTCGCTTCCGCTCACTGGGTGACGGGCAGGTGGACTTTCGCGCCATCTTCTCCAAGCTCGCGCAGTACGACTTTGCCGGGTGGGCGGTGCTGGAATGGGAATGCTGCCTGAAGCACCCGGAGCAGGGTGCGGCCGAAGGCGCAGCGTTCATCGATGATCACATCATCCATGTGACGGAGAAGGCATTCGACGACTTCGCCGGCGCAGCCACCAACCCGAAGCAGATCAAGCGGCTGCTGGGACTCTGATCATGCACGGCACACATGTATTCACGGGGAACGACGCGTGGCGATAGAAGCGAAGGCGGATGCAGCCGCAGGTGCCGCGCGCCGCATCAGGCTCGGCATGGTCGGTGGCGGCGAAGGGGCGTTCATTGGCGGTGTGCATCGCTTCGCAGCGCGCCTCGATGACCAGTACGCACTGGTTGCCGGCGCACTGGCGTCGAGTGCGGACAAGCCGATGCGCACGGGCCTCGCGCTGGGTCTGGCGGAAGACCGCATCTACACCGACTTCGCCCCGATGGCGACGGCAGAAGCGGCGCGCGTTAATGGGATCGAGGCGGTTGCGATCGTGACGCCGAACCACATGCATGCGCCGGTGGCCGAGGCGTTTCTGAAGGCCGGCATCCACGTGATCTGCGACAAGCCGCTCGCGACCAGCTCGAAGGATGCGAAGCGGCTGCATGCGCTCGCGCTGAAGCACGACCTGCTGTTCGCGGTGACATACAACTACACCGGCTACCCCATGGTGCGGCAGGCGCGCCAGATGGTGCGCGAGGCGTTGCTTGGCGACATTCGCGTGGTGCAGGTCGAGTATGCGCAGGACTGGCTCACCGACGACATCGAGCAGAGCGGCCAGAAACAGGCTGGCTGGCGCACGGATCCGGCGAAGGCGGGACTCGGTGGCTGCATCGGCGATATCGGCACGCATGCGTACCAGCTCGCGGACTATGTGACAGGTATTGCCGTGACGGAGGTGCTTGCCGAACTCACGGCATTCGTGCCCGGTCGCCGGCTGGATGACAATGCGCACGTGATGCTGCGTTATGCGAACGGCGCACGCGGCACCGTGTGGGCCAGCCAGGTTGCACCGGGCAACGAGAACAACCTTCGCTTGCGCATCTACGGCAGCAAGGGTGGACTGGAGTGGCGCCAGGAGCAGCCGAATCAGCTGCTCTGGTCTCCATTCGACCAGGCCACGCAGGTGATTTCTCGCGGCACCGGTGCGGCAGGTGTCGATGCCGCGCGCGTCACGCGCATCCCGTCAGGTCATCCCGAGGGCTATCTCGAGGCGTTCGCGACGCTCTACAGCGAGATCGGTCACGCGATCCGTAGTCGCCGACCCAAAGGTCCGAAGCTGGAGACGGCGGTGCAGTTTCCCACGGTCGTCGACGGCGTGAAGGGCGTCGCGTTCGTCGAGGCGGTGGTGTCGTCATCGGTGAAGGGCGGACGCTGGGTGAAGCTGCCATCCTGATGCCGCGCGCGGGCTTTCGTCGACGGCAAATCACGCGCGACGAACGTGCCTGCTGCACGAAGCACGAAGCACGAAGCACGAAGCACGAAGCACGAAGCACGAAGCACGATACACACACCACCCGGATCCACACGTATGCGCGTGACCCGATTCATCGCATGCGCACTGGCGCTCGTCGCCATGCACGCCTGCAAGCCCTCGGTACCCGCCGGTCCACCACGCGTGCTGGTCTTCTCGAAGACGGTCGGCTACCGGCACGAGTCGATCGAGGCAGGCAAGAAGGCGCTGATGGCGATGGGCGTGGCGAACGGAATTCTGGTCGACACCACCGAGAACGCCGCGAAGATCACGGAAGACACGCTGAAGCTGTACGCTGCCGTGATCTTCCTCAGTCCCACCGGCAACATTCTCGAGCGGGCCGCCGAGGTCGACCTGCAGCGCTTCATCCAGGCAGGCGGCGGCTATCTGGGCATTCACGCGGCGGCCGATGCGGAGTACGACTGGCGCTGGTACGGCAGTCTGGTGGGCGGCTATTTCCTCAGCCATCCCGACCAGCAGAAGGCGACCGTGCGCATCGTGGATGCGAAGGACGCATCAGCGTCGCACCTGCCTTCCGCGTGGACACGCACGGACGAGTGGTACAACTACAAGTCGCTCGGCAAAGACCTGCATGTGCTGGCCACGCTCGACGAGTCTACGTACACGGGCGGCGAGAATGGTGCGGTGCATCCCATTTCGTGGCAACACACCTTCGATGGTGGGCGCGCCTGGTACACGGGCATGGGTCACACGGTGGAGTCGTACAGCGATTCGCTTTTCCTGAAGCATGTGCTGGGCGGCATCCGGTACGCGGTCGGCGAGCGTCGCGCACTGGATTACGCGAAAGCGACGGCCGAGCGCACGCCGTCGGACTCGTTGTTTCGCAAGGTCGCACTGACCATGGGTACGCTGGCCGAGCCGACCGAAATGGCGGTGCTGCCGAGCGGTGACGTGCTCATCGCGCAGCGCGGCGGCGAGGTGGTGCTGTTCCGCGCGAAGGACAGGTCGGTGAAGCCCGTCGGCAAGGTCGCCGTGTACAGCAAGGCCAGGAATGGATCGAACGTGGAGGAGGGCCTGCTTGGGCTGACCATCGATCCCGACTTCGCAACGAATCATTTCGTGTATCTCTTCTTCAGCCCTGCGGACACCTCGGTGAATCGGCTCTCGCGCTTCACACTCGACGGCGATTCGTTGCGCATGGCGAGCGAAAAGGTGGTGCTGCAGTTCTACTCGCAACGCGAGATCTGCTGCCACACCGGCGGCTCGCTGGCGTTCGGCGCCAACCGCCTGCTCTACATCTCGACGGGCGACAACTCGACGCCGTTCGACGAGAAGAACGTGACGTTTGCAAGCCATGGTTTCTCGCCGACCGACGATCGTCCAGGACACGAGCCGTACGACGCGCGTCGCACATCTGCCAACACGAACGACCTGCGCGGCAAGATCCTGCGCATGCACGTGAAGATCGACGGTACGTACGACATTCCGCCAGGCAACCTCTTCGCGCCCGGCACGGCGAACACGCGGCCAGAGATCTTCGTGATGGGCAACCGCAATCCGTACCGCATCTCGGTGGACCGGCAGAGCGGATTCTTGTACTGGGGCGAAGTCGGTCCCGATGCGGCCGACGACACGCTGGCCACTCGCGGCCCGCGCGGCTACGACGAGATCAACCAGGCGCGTGCCGCCGGCAACTTCGGCTGGCCGCTCTTCGTCGGTGACAACTTCGCCTATCACCATTGGGATTACGCTACCGGTACCAGCGGTCCACTGCATGATGCCACGAAGCCGCGCAACGACTCGCGTAACTCGACCGGTCTGAAGGAGCTGCCGCCGGCGCAGCCCGCGTTCCTCTGGTATCCGTATGGCGACTCGCACGACTTCCCGAGCGTGGGCAAGGGCGGTCGCACCGCGATGGCGGGGCCGGTCTATCATGCGGCAATGTTCGCACAGTCGCGCAACACCGCGCTGCCGCAGTATTTCGATGGGAAGTTGTTCATCTACGACTGGATCCGTCACTGGATCATGGCGGTGACCCTCACGCCGCGCGGCGATTACCAGGCGATCGAGCGCTTTGCGCCGCGCGACTCGTTCTCGGCGCCCATCGACATGGAGCTCGGGCCCGACGGGCGCATCTACGTGCTGGAATACGGCAAGGCGTGGTTCGCGCGCAACGCTGATGCGGGGCTCTCGATGATCGAGTATCGCGCCACGAAGTAACGCGTTGGGCTGCTGGTGCACGGCTGCCGGCATCGCACACGCGGCGAACCGTGCAGCTTCGTCCGCGCCAGGCCGACACTCACGCTGTAGTAGAACGACCCCTGGTTTCCGGTCGACAGCTGCGAGTGCTGCCAATGACGATCATCCGCTCCGAACATCCCTTGATCACCGACGCCCAGAAGGCGGTGCGTGGCCTGGCGCTCGTCGCATGGACGGAGTGGGAGCCGGAGACTGCCGCCGCTCGCTGGGCTGAGGCGGTGCGCGAGAACATGGATTCCGACGGCGGCAGCGGCGATGCATGGATGCCGGCGCCGGAGCCGGTCGCACAGTTCGTGGCGGGACTGCTGGTGATGGAGCGGGCCTATCGGACGGTGAAGGCCGATCGCCGTCGCCGTGAACGCGCCCGGATCGGCTATGCGATGCTTGCGGCCGAACGGGGTGACGAGTTCGACGCACCCATGGTTCGAGCCCTGCACGATGCAGGTGGTCCGCTGGTGCTCTGGCGCCTCGCCGATCGCGCCACGAATGGTCTCGGTATGGTGAACCGTCCGTCGCGCAGCGTGGAACTGACTGACGCCGCATGGCAGCTGATCGCCGAGAAGTCCATGGTCGCACTGCTCGAGGATGCGGGCGATGCGCGCGTGGCCGGCTCGGCCAGCCTGCTTGCATTGACCGCTGCCGGTGCCCTGGAGGCGCAGTGGGCTGCATGGCGCGCCTCGGTGCTCGTCGCGCTGCTCACGTCGGGTTCCGACGAGGACTGCCGCGATCCGCTGCTGTTGCTGCTGGCTGGTGGCCTGTCGAAGACCGGCATCGCGACGTCGGAACTGCACGCCATCGCGCAGAGTGCCCCGATCTACACCGATCCGGATCTGCAGCCCTTCGTGGCGAACCATCCCGCCGCGACGACTGAGGTGCACCATGCACTGGGCCGCTCGTTTGCGCGCGCCGCGCACTGGCGCACGCCCTGCAGCGGCCCGGCAGCATTCGCGGCGCGCTGTGCTCGCATTCTTGGGCCCAATCACCCGGTGACCGCCGCCGGCCTCGCGGCGTGGCCGGCGGCACAGTCGTGAGTTGCTGTTCGGGTGCGTGAGGGCGCGAGTTCGTTCGGGCCTGTTTGGCGCTGCTCACGCGACGATCGCGCAGGCTCTGGCACCCTCAACTCTTCGCACGCGGAGTCGCGGAGGCACGGAGGGTTCGGGCTGCGGCGATTGGTGCGATGGCACTGGCACGAAATGCTGTGGTAACCGTGCTCGCGAGTGCCGTTCTCACAGCGTTGAGTGATTTCGTGTCCTGAAGGTGGCGCCGTCGTGCGCGAGGCTGTGTCTCCGTGTGTCCGCGTCTCCGTGTGAGAGGAGTTTTTCACGCACACCTGCGAGAGACGTCGTGCACGCACACCTGCGAGCGGACCGGTGCTGCCGTCAGCGCAGTGGAGCGCGAACTGAAATCAGAGCCACTGCTTGATGAAGCGTTCCAGCACGCCGCCGACTTCCCATCCCAGCATGAACGCGATCGACGCTGCCGCTACATGGGCGGCCAGCATCGGCTGTTCGAGCCCGTTGGCGCCCCAGACCGCAATGCCGCTGGCGGCGAGTGCGATCGACGAGAGGCGCGGGGTGAAGCGAAGCATGTGGCCCGGCTTCGACTCGGCGGTATGCCGCGTGGCGGCGTGGCAGGTGGCTGCCGCCCAGGCGCTGGCGGCGACCAGCAGCGCCAGGCGCACGGGGGCCGTGTGGAGCAGTGACGGAAGTGCGTCGATCCACGACGAATGCATGACAGCGGCAGGGCGGCGGTGGCCGCGGCTGGATGCGCGGCGCGGCTGATGGCCGTTCCGGCGCGGCGCGCGGATCGTTCGCCCTGCAGTGTCGGCAGTACGTACAGCAACCTCGACTGCTTACGTCCGCTGTGGCATCGATCGACTCGTCACGCGCGCGCCGAGCAGCCGCGCCTTCTCGTCGGAATCGACGCCCGTCACCAGCTCGTTCAGCAGGCCGTCGTGCAGGTCGTAGACGAGTCCATGCAGGATCGGTCGCTGGCCTTTGGCCCAGGCGCGCTGCACCACCGGCGTTCGCGACAGCTGGAACACCTGCTCGATGACGTTGAGCTCCACCATCCGGTGCGTGCGTGCCACATCGTCCGGAAGTGCCTCGAGCTCCTCCTCGTGCCACCGGTAGACGTCCCGCACCACGTGCAGCCAGTGATCCACCACACCATGGCCATGCGGACCCATCGCCGCCTTCACACCACCGCAGCCGTGGTGACCGCAGACCATGACATGCTTCACGTCAAGAAACTCCACCGCGTATTCCAGCGCGGAGAGCATGCCGAGGTCGTTCGGGTGCGCCTGGTTGGCGATGTTGCGATAGGTGAAGAGCTCACCTGGACCTGCGCCCAGCAGCAGCTCCGCGGGCACACGGGAATCGCAGCACCCGATGAAGAAGAAGTGTGGCCGCTGGCCAGCCTCGTGGCGACCGAAATAGCCCGTGTCGTCCTTCAGGACGCGGGCCGCCCAGGCGCGATTGTTCTCCAGCATCTTGTGATAGTTCTGCATTGGTCAGTGCGAGTGACTGGGAGTCGTGGCAATGGGCGGAATGTTCACCATGCGATAATCGATGTTGCGGAACTTCGCCGTCTGCGTGAATTCGTGCAGCTGCTCAAGCACGTCGTGGTCGAAGCGCGCCGTGTGTGTGCCGTCGATCTCCACGCGGCTCCCCTGCGGCAGCGCGTTCAGCGTCCGCTCGATGTTCGCCTTGCTCAGGAACGTGGCCTGGTCCGGGAGCTGGAAGCGCGTCAGGACGGCTCCATCCGGGCTGACCTGGCGAAGCGCGGGCTGCCGCATGTTCTGCGCGAGGATGAACATGAATGCGACGGACAACCCGATGCTGATGCCGACCAGCAGATCGGTCAGCACGATGGCCACCACGGTCACCACAAAGGGAATGAACTGCGCCCAGCCAAGCGACCACGCAGTCCTGAACAGCGCAGGCGATGCCAGCTTGAAGCCGGTGTAGAGCAACAGTGCCGCGAGCGCGGAGAGCGGAATCTGGTTGAGCAGCGTGGGTATCGCCAAAACGCACACGAGCAGCAGCAGCCCATGCAGCACGGCCGACCAGCGCGTACGCGCGCCGGCATCGATGTTGGCTGCGCTTCGCACGACCACCCCGGTGATAGGCAGGCCACCGATCAGCCCCGACAGGGTGTTACCGACGCCCTGCGCGAGCAGCTCGCGATTGGTGTCCGACTCGCGCTTGTAGGGGTCCATCTTGTCCGTCGCCTCGAGGCTCAGCAGCGTCTCGAGGCTGGCGACGATCGCGAGCGTCACGCCCAGCTTCCACGTGGCGAGCGACGTGAGCGCGCTCCAGTCGGGCAGGGTGAAGAACGTGAGCCAGTCGGCGGGCGAGCTGGCGATCGGTAGCTGCACCATGTGTGTGGCGCGAATGGCGAGCGACGGCCAGACGGCGCCGAACACCGCGTTCATGCCGATGCCGATGAGCACGACGAGCAGCGGCGCGGGGAACGCCTTGAGCTTTTTCAGTGCTGGCCGACTCCAGAGCACCATCACGCTCAGCGCAGCGATCGCGATGAGTACCGCGCCTGGCTGCACCTGCTTCGTGAGTTCGCCGAGGGCGGAGAACGTGTTCACGTCGCCGGCCTGCTGGAATGCCTCGTCACCCTCGAAGTCCGCGTCGTATCCGAACGCGTGCGGGATCTGCTTCAGGATCAGGATCACGCCGATGCCCGCGAGCATGCCCTTGATGACGCAGCTCGGGAAGTAGTAGCCGATCACTCCGGCGCGTGCGATGCTGAGCACGATCTGCAGCAGGCCGCCGATCACGACGGCCGCCAGAAACGCCTCGAACGATCCGAGTGTCGCGATGCCGGTGAAGACGATGGCGGTCAGGCCGGCTGCCGGTCCGCTGACCATGAGCTGCGAATTCGACAACAGGCCGACGAGGATGGCGCCGATCACGCCGGCGACGATGCCCGCGGCCAGCGGAGCGCCCGAAGCCAGCGCGATGCCCAGGCAGAGCGGCAATGCCACGAGCACGACGACGAGCGACGCCGGAAGGTCGGATTTCCAGCTGTCGCGCAGCGTGGGACGTGGAGCGAAACGCAGGGGCATCAGTGGTGGGGTGGTGACGAGTGTGACTCGCCGTCCGGTCGGCGCTGACGGGCACACGGATTCCGCCGCGCCACGAATGTCGGTGGCCGGCGGAAGTTCAAACTGTACGAACGACAGTTACCCGGAAATGGTCTGCCTCGTAAAATGTTGCGAATCCAGGTCGATCACGCGCAACGCCTGGCAGCTGAACCAGTGCGTGCGCAGCATCTTTGTGAATCGAGGCGTCGCAGGGCTTGTGAAGCGAAGCGGTCGCTCAACCGCACAGAGACGCTGGTCACGCCCGCGCTCACCGCTAAATCAGAATGCCGACGGAAGGTTGCGGCGGATGTCGCGTTGACCGTTCGCCACCCCGAAACCGACGCTGACGCCGAACGCGACGGCCGTGCCCGCGCCCACCAGCGGCAGCAGTGCCACGACCGGCGTCGCGACCACCATTGCGCCGAGTCCGGCGAGGATCGGGGCCCAGATCGACTGCGCCGCACTGGTGAAGCGCAGGCGCTCGCGCATGAACGTGCGGGCCTGCGTGTAGCCGACGAACGTCACCGCCAGGCTCGCGGCAAGAGCCAGAAGTCCGAACAACATGGTGTCCTCCAGGAAACGAGCAGGGTGTACCTGTGTCCGACTACGCCTGTGACTGGCCGGAGTTTCGCCGGCCGCGCATCGTGGACGACGACCTACTTCGCCGTGTCCAGGTCGCGCAGCCAGACGTTGCGGTAGCGCACCGGATGGCCATGATCCTGCAGCGTGATCGGCAGGCGAGCGGCATGTGCGGTGTACGGCGGACGCGACTTGTTCGCGGTGGGTCCGACCAGCTCCATGTTGTCCTGCACCAGCACGCCGTTGTGGAACACCGTGAGACGCGCCGCTGACTGCAGCGTGCCGTCGGCGGCGAATCGAGGGCGGTGGTATACGATGTCGTACACCTGCCATTCGCCGGGCGCGCGGCTGGCATTCACCAGCGGCGGAAACTGCCCGTACAATGCGCCAGCCTGACCGTCGGCATAGGTGTCGTTGTTGCGCGAGTCCAGCACCTGCACCTCGTAGCGACCGTCGGCGAAGAACACGCCGCTGTTGCCGCGATCCTGACCGGTGCCGACCGGCGGATTCGGCGCCGCCCACTCGAGGTGCAGCTGCACGTCACCGAACGAGTCGCGGGTGCTGAGCGTCCCGGTCGATGGCACGACCTGGAATGCACCGTCGGCCACGCGCCACAGTGCCGGCGCACCCTGGCCCTGTGTCCAGCGATCGAGCGATGTGCCACCGAACAGCACCACCGCATCACTTGGTGGCGCGATGGTATACATGGCGCCGGGCTGCACGACGGTCGGCTTGGGCCGTTCCTCCGAATGCTGCGGCCAGTCACTGAGCCTGCTCTGCGCAGAAAGCGGCATCGTGCAGAGGGCCGCGAGAGCGAGCGGGACGGCTAGTTTCATGGCGAGACCCAGGCGATGAGGACGCATGCTTAGTGGTGAGGCCGTTGGCTGTCGGGCAGATGAATGGGGCACCGCGATCGGCAGCGACTCCGTGCCGACGCGCGCAATCTACGGCGCAGCGCGCAAACGCAGTGCCGCATGAGTGCCACTGCGATGGATGATACGGCACCCACGAAGGGACGGCTCGCCTATGCACTGGCGGTGCTCTTCGCGCTGAACTTCATGAACTTCTACGATCGCCAGGTGATCGGGGCGGTCGGCGAGAAGATCAAGCAGGAATGGCAGCTCAGCGACGGGCAGCTGGGCAGCCTCACCACCGCATTCGTACTGCTCTACGCACTGGTCGGCATTCCCTTCGGTCGCCTCGCGGACACGGGTGATCGTCGGCTGATGCTGAGTCGTGGTGTCGCGGTGTGGAGCGCGTTCACGGCACTTTCGGGCGCCGCAGGCAGCTTCACGATTCACTTTCTCTGCCGCATGGGCGTGGGCGTTGGCGAGGCCAGCCTGGCGCCGACGGCAAATGCACTGATTGCCGATCTCTTTCCGCCGCATCGACGTGCGCGCGCAATCAGCATCTTCATGCTCGGCCTGCCGCTCGGCCTTGGCGCGAGCTACCTGATCAGCGGCATGATTGCACAGGCCACCGGCGGCTGGCGCCCGGCGTTGTATGTGGCCGCGGTGCCGGGGTTCGTGCTGGCGATCCTCGCGCTGTTCATGCCGGAACCGGTGCGACGCCGCGCTGCACGCGAGTCCAGTACTGCAACCAGGAATACCAGCGAGAGCATCCGCACCATCCTGCGCATTCCCGCCATGTGGTGGATCATCGCATCAGGCGCGCTGATGAACCTCGTGATGTATGCCGTGGGCGTGTTCTCGACGTCCTACTACATCCGGTATCATGGCCTGGACATCGGCGTCGCGAACCGCTTCAACGCCATGGTGTTCGGGCTTGGTGGAGGGCTGGGCATGGCGATCGGCGGCCTGCTGGGCGATCGCGTCGGCACGCGCGGGGCCGCCGGCCGGTTGCAACTCGCGATGGTCGGGGCACTGCTCGCCACGCCGCTGCTCTGGCTGGCCATCGAACAGCCGCGCGGCAACGCGTGGGGGTTCGCCAGCTACCTCTTTGCGGCCGTCGTGTCCATCTACCTGTACTACAGCACCGTCTACGCTGCGATTCACGACCTGGTACCGGACGACATGCGCGGGACGGCGATGTCGGTTTACTTCTTCGTCTTCTACCTCTTCACGGCGCTGGGGCTGATGTTCTTCGGCCGCCTGAGCGATGCCATGGCCGCGCGCGCGCTCGAGACGGGAGTTTCCGTGGTCGAAAGTCGCGCGATCGGCCTGCATGACGCCATGTATGTCATGCCACTGTTCTGCGCGCTGCTCGTGGTCGTACTGTTCATCGCGTCGCGCACGGCCTCGCGCGCGCCTCACGCCGCGAATCTGCAAGCCTCACCGGCGCAGTCTACGATCGCCGTTCGCCTTTCTCGGGATTTTCATGTCACCCACGCCGCGCCATCCGCTCTCCCGTCGTGATTTCATTGCGCACTCCGGCGCCAGTGCCGCGCTGCTCGCTGGCGCTCCGCTCGTCATGAGCGGCTTGGTTCCTTCAACCGCACACGCGATCGCAACCGCCGCGAAGCGCTTGCCCATCGGCATCGAGTTGTACGCCGTTCGCAACGAACTCGCGCGCGACCTGCCGAATACGCTGCGCATGGTGAAGTCGTACGGCTACGAGACTGTGGAGTTCTTCGCGCCGTATCTCGGCTGGAACATTCCGTACGCCAAGACCGTGCGGACCATGCTCGACGATCTCGGGCTGCGGTGCTACTCCACGCACAACGGCATGGCGTCGCTCACGGCGGGCGACGTGATGACCAAGGCGATCGAGATCAACCAGATCCTCGGCACGCGCCAGATCGTACTCGCCTCGCCGCCCATGCAGGCGTCAGGCCCTAACGACTGGAAGCGCTTTGCCGAGAAGCTTGCCGCGGCGTCGTCGCTGCTCGCACCGCACGGTCTCGTGGCCGGTTTCCACAATCATTCCGCCGAGTGGGAGAAGCTGAGCGACGGCTCGCGTGCGATGGACATCATCGCGAGTGGCACGCCGGCGGAGTTCGTGCTGCAGCTGGATGTGGGTACCTGCGTGAAGACCGGCGCGGATCCGGTGGCCTGGATCGAGGCGCATCCAGGTCGCATCCGCAGTGTGCATCTCAAGGACTGGGCACCGGGTGAGGAGAAGCAGGAGAAGTCGTTCCGCGTGCTCTTCGGTGAAGGCGCCGCGCCATGGCGCCGGATCGTCACGGCGCTGGAGTCCACGGGCGGCGTGGAGTTCTACCTGATGGAGCAGGAAGGCAGTCGCTTCCCGGAGCTGGACACGGCGCGTCGCTGTCTCGCGAACTGGAAGGCATTCCGGAAGTCGGTCTGATACGGCCTGCGCGCATGAACCGCCGCTGACGAGCTGTGGAACGAGCGGTCGCTGGCGCAGGCGTCGTCAGCGACCCAGCACGCCGAAGGTGAAGACCGTGCGCGACATGTACGTTGCTCCGGGACGCAGGATCGTTGACGGGAACGACGACTGATTCGGCGAATCGGGGAAGTGCTGCGTCTCGAGACAGAAGCCGTTCCGAAAGCCGTACACGTGTCCCTGCTTGCCCGCGATGGTGCCGTCGAGAAAGTTGCCGGAGTAGAACTGCAGGCCTGGCTCGGTGGTGGTGACATCGAGTGTGCGGCCGCTCTTCGAATCGACCACGCGCGCGGCATGCACCATGCCTTCCGCGGTGCGACGCAGCACGAAGTTGTGATCGTAGCCACCAGCCGTCTTCAGCTGTACGTCAGGTTCGTTGATGCGGGCACCGATTGCCAGCGGCGTGCGGAGGTCGAACGCGGTGCCGTTCACCGGCTGCAGCACACCCGTCGGAATCAGCGTGGTGTCCACGGGCGTAAACGCGTCGGCATCGATCGCAACCTGCTGATCCAGCACCGTACCGCTACTGTCGCCAGCAAGGTTCCAGTACGTGTGCTGCGTGAGGTTCACCGGCGTCGCCTTGTCGGTCGTGGCGTGGTAGTCGATGATAAACTCGTTCCTGTCCGTCAGGGTGTACGTGACGGTGACCGACAGTGTGCCTGGATAGCCTTCGTCGCCATCGGGGCTAATGTAGGTGAGCACCAGGCCAAGTCGGTCCAGGCTGTCGAACGGCGCTGCCTTCCACAGCACCTTGTCGAAGCCCTTCAATCCGCCGTGCAGCGAATTGACGCCGTTGTTCGCCGCGAGCCGGTGCGTGACACCGTCCAGCGCAAACTGGCCGCGCGCGATGCGGTTGGCGTAGCGACCCACGATGGCACCGAAGTATGGTGTGCTCTTCAGGAACCCGGCGAGGTCGTCGTAGCCCAGCACGATGTCATCCAGCGCGCCATCGCGATCAGGAGTGCGCAGCGACATCACGATGCCGCCGTAGGTCATCACGCGCAGTGCGACGCGATTCGCATTCGTGAGCGTGTACGCCGTCACGGTATCGCCCGTGGGCAGCACGCCGATCGGCTCGACGACGGTGCGCGCGTACCCTGTCGCCAGTGATGCGGGCTTGTCGCCAGTCATGCACGATCCTTGAGCGAGGATGACCAGGCCGCCGAGCAGCACCCGGGCGGTGTTCAGTATTCGTTGCAACATCACCTGACAGGTTGGGTGAAGGAAAGTGTGGTGGTCATGAACCCGTCAGCATTGGCATCGGTGTCCGGGAATGGCACCACAATCATGCGCTGCGCGCCATCCATACCACTCTGGCGAACCGGACCGTGGCATCGCAGTCCATTCTGAGTGTACTCAGGCGCGGGTTGCAGCGTGCCATCACGGCGCGTAGCGTCACGTGGCGCGGCGGTCATCATGCCGCAGAGCTGTGTCGAAACCCTGAACTCGGGACCAGAATGCGCGTTTCCGCCCGCTGCCTCATCGCATGCGCCGTATTTCCCATTTTCCTGGGTGCACAGGCGAAACCTGATGCACGCATCGAGATGCTGAAGGCCGAGCTGGCCCGCAGCATCGACGGCCGCGCGAAGCTCGCGCAGCAGATGGTGGACCAGGTCTTTTCGTTCGGTGAACTCGGCATGCAGGAAGTCGAGACCTCGAAGTACCTGACCGGTGTGCTGGAGCAGAACGGATTCACCGTGGAGCGCGGCGTGGCCGGCATGCCCACGGCCTGGGTCGCGAAGTGGGGCAGCGGGTCACCGGTGATCGCGCTCGGGTCCGACATCGACGGCATCCCGCAGGCCAACCAGAAGCCGGGCCTGAGCGGACGCATTCCGATGATCGCCGGCGCACCGGGGCATGGCGAAGGCCACAACAGCGGCGTTCCGCTGAACATCATTGCGGCGCTGGCGGTGAAGGACATCAT
>JACMPK010000086.1 GCA_014377535.1 Gemmatimonadaceae bacterium | reverse complement strand
GGGCGGACCAGTACGGCGTGGTGATCCCGGTGGACCTCGCGCCCGGCTCGGAGCCGGACATGGGCAGCGAGCGCATGCTGATCAACATCGCCCCGCAACATCCGGCCACACATGGCGTACTGCGCCTGGTCCTGGAACTGGATGGCGAGACGGTGATCCGCTGCGTGCCGCATATCGGCTACCTGCACTGCGGCTTCGAGAAGATCGGCGAGTACCGGCAGTACAACCAGATCATCCCGTGGACGGATCGCGAGGATTACCTGAATTCCATGGGCAACAACGTGTCCTACGTGCTGGGTGCGGAGCGGCTCTTCGGCATCGAGATCACGCCGCGCTGCACCGTGCTGCGCGTGATCGCGATGGAGCTTTCGCGCATCATCTCGCACCTGGTGTGGCTTGGCACGACGGCGATCGACATGGGCGCCTTCACGCCGTTTCTGTGGACGTTCCAGGAACGCGAGACGGTCTACAACTTGTGGGAGAGCTGGGTCGGCGCGCGCCTGACGACGAGCGCGACGCGTATCGGCGGCATGGCGGCAGACCTTCCTGAGGGCTGGATCGATGGCCTGAAGGGGTTCCTGCGGTCGCTGCCGAAGACGCTCGACGAGACGGACCGGATGCTGACGAAGAACGGCATCTGGGTGGGCCGTACGGTGGGTCTTGGCGTGATGACGGCGTCTGAAGCGATCAACTACGGATTGTCGGGCCCGATGCTTCGCGCGTCGGGTGTTGCGTACGACGTGCGCAAGGACTTCCCGTATCTCGATTACGACACGTATGACTTCGATATCGCCGTGGGCACCAAGGGCGATGTGTACGACCGTTATCTGGTGCGCATGGAGGAGATGCGGCAGAGCGTCCGCATCATTGAGCAGGCGCTGGAGCGTTTACCTGACGGCCCGATCAACGTCGATGATCCGCGCGTGATCCTGCCAGCGAAAACAAAGGCTACCAGCGAGATGGAATCGATGATCCATCACTTCAAGCTCGTGATGGAAGGCCCGCGTCCTCCGATCGGCGAGTGCTACGTCGCGACGGAAAGTCCGAAGGGTGAGAAGGGGTACTACCTCGTGAGTGATGGCACGTCCAAGCCGGTACGCTGGCGCATCCGGCCGCCTGCGTTCGTGAACCTGTCCGCGATTTCGAAGATGGCCGAGGGTCACCTGTTGTCGGATGTGATCGCGATCAACGCGAGCATCGACATCGTGATGGGGGAGATCGACCGATGAGTCTCCATGCGATCGCGCCGGACGGGCAGGACGCGCACGAGGCGCATGCGCCCGTGTTCGTCGGGGCGCGCCGCACCGAGCTGGATGAGCTGCTCACGCGCTACCCGACGAAGATGGCGGCGTTACTTCCCGCGCTCTGGATGCTGCAGGAGGACCGTGGCTGGGTGAGTCCTGCAGGCATGAATGAAGTGGCGTCGGTGCTGGAGCTCACGCCCGCATACGTGCAGGGTGTCGTGACGTTTTACACGATGTACCACCTGCATCCAGTGGGGAAACATTTCGTGCAGGTCTGCACGACGACGCCGTGCAACGTTTGCGGTGCCGAAGATGTGGTGAATGCGTTTCTGCGCGAGACGAAGTGCGGTGAATTGGGCGTGACGTCGGCCGATGGCCGCTTCACGGTCGTGGAAGTGGAGTGTCTCGGGGCGTGCGGCTTTGCAACGCCCGTCATGGTCAACGATGCCCTCGTCGAGTGTGTGTCAGTGGACAGCGTGCAGGATCTTGTGGCAGGACTTGATTGATGGGCTATCCGCATCTGTCCCATGGCCGTGAGACGCCCGTCATCTCGAAGTATTTCGGCGATGCCGAGGCGCGTACGCTGGCAGGCTGGCAGGCACGCGGTGGCTACGAAGTGCTGCGCCAGGCGCTCGCCACCGATCCCGTCGACGTGCAGAACGTCGTCAAGGATTCAGGTCTGCGGGGACGCGGTGGTGCCGGCTTCCCGACTGGCGTGAAGTGGAGCTTCATGAAGCCCGATGGCAAGACGCATTACCTGTGCATCAACGCTGACGAGTCGGAGCCGGGCACGTTCAAGGATCGCGAGATCATGCGCTGGACGCCGCATCAGCTGGTGGAGGGTGCGGCGGTCGCGGCGCACGCCATCTACGCGGAGACCGCCTACATCTACATCCGGGGCGAATACACGGAGCCGATCGCCCGTGTGCGCGAGGCCGTGCGCGAGGCGTATGCCGCCGGCATCCTGGGCGCCAACGCCATGGGCAGCGGCAAGCGTGTGGATGTGCATGTGCACAAGGGTGCGGGCGCATACATCTGCGGGGAGGAAACTGCCCTCATGAATTCGCTCGAGGGACGCCGTGGCAATCCGCGCATCAAGCCGCCGTTCCCGGCAGTCGCGGGCCTCTTCGCGCAGCCGACGACGATCAACAATGTCGAAACGGTCTGTGCGGCGATTCACGTGCTACGCAACGGAGCCGATTGGTATAAGTCGCTGTCGAGCCCCTCGAACCCCAAGAGCACCGGCACGAAGCTGTTCTCGGTCTGCGGCAATGTTGCGCGACCGGGCAACTACGAGGTCGGGATGGGCTTCTCGATGAAGGAGTTTCTCTGGGACGTCTGCGGCGGACCACCGCCAGGCCGCTCGTTCAAGGCGATCATTCCGGGTGGTTCATCGGTGCCGATCCTGACGCCCGAGGAGTGCGAAGGCGCCGTGATGGACTACGAAGGCATTCAGGCGGCAGGCTCGCTGCTCGGCTCCGGCGGCGTGATCTGCTTTGACGACACACAGGACATGGTGCGACAGATCGCGCGCCTCGCGCGCTTTTACGCGCACGAGAGCTGTGCCCAGTGCACGCAGTGCCGCGAGGGCACTGCATGGACGACGAAGATCCTGGAGCGCATCCGCGACGGGCAGGGCACGATGAAAGACCTCGACACGCTGCTCGAGATTGCCGACAACATGACCGGCAAGACGATTTGCGTTCTCAGTGATTCGTGTGCGACGCCGGTCGTGAGCGGCCTGAAAAAATTCCGTCACGAATTCGAAGCGAAGATTCCGAAGAACCGGTCCTCGGTCATGGTGCCGAGCTTCACGACCGCGGCGGCCTGACATGACCGCACCTGTCGCGCCGGCGAATCCGGGCATGGTCACGCTGACCATCGAAGGGCGCATCGTGGTCGTGCCGCCCGGCACAAACCTGATCGAGGCTGCGAAGACGGCGGGCGTGCTCATTCCGCACTACTGCTACCACCCGTCACTTCCAGTGGCGGGTGTCTGCCGCATGTGCCTTGTGGAAGTGGAAAAATTTCCGAAGTTGACGCCGGCATGTGCAACGTCCGTTGGTGAAGGGCAGGTTGTGCATGTACACTCGGACAAGGCGCGCGAGGCGCGCAAGGGTGTGCTGGAGTTCCTGCTGATCAACCATCCGCTCGACTGCCCGATCTGCGACCAGGCTGGCGAGTGCGAATTGCAGGACTACACGTTCGCCGAGGGCCGCAAGGATTCGCGTTACATGGAGCCGAAACGCTTCAACCCGATGGAAGATTTCGGGGGCGACGTGCTCTACGTGCCGAACCGCTGCATCCTGTGCACACGATGCGTGCGCTTCATGGACGTGATGGCGAAGGACCCCGTGCTGAACGTGAGCGAACGTGGTGACCGCGCCTACATCGGCAAGTTCGAGGGACGTGATCTCACCCATGCGTGGGCCGGCAACGTGGTGGACCTCTGTCCGGTCGGGGCCCTGTTGTCGAAGGATTTTTTGAACCGCGCGCGCGCCTGGGAACTAGATCGCGCGGCATCGGTCTGCCCAAGCTGTTCACAGGGCTGCAATGTGATGCTGGAGACCCGCGACAACGTCGTGGTGCGCATCCGTCCCCGTCCGAACGCCGCGGTGAACCAGCACTTCGCCTGCGACGTAGGTCGCATGAATTATCGCTGGATCAACCGTCGTGATCGACTCGAGTATCCCGTCGCCCGCACGGCCAATGCCCTGACGCCTGCCTCGTGGAGCGAGGCGGTGCAGCAAGCGGCGGCGGCGATCGGCGGTGCCACGCATGTCACCGTGCTCGCATCGCCGTCGCTGTCAAACGAGACGCTCTTTCTGCTGAGTCGCATCGCAGTGCATGTCGGGGCGTCGAGCGTGATGACGATGGAGCGCGGAGACGAGGTACCGCTGCCCGGCGTGCCGGACCTGTCGCTGCGTGCCGAGCGTGTCGCCAACCACACCGGTGCGGCACTGTTCGGGTCCACCGAGTCTGACGCGCCACTGGCATCGCTTGCGGCAGGCGACGTGTTGATCGTGGCCGACGCGGCTGCTTCGGTGACGACGATCCCCGATGGCGTTCGCGTGGTCGTGATCGGCACCGTACTCCACGAATCGCTGCTGCCCCACGTGGTCGCGGCGCTTCCGGTCTGTAACTTCGCCGAAGAGGACGGGACATTCACCAATCTGCGTGGTCGCGTGCAGCGATTCCTGCAGGCCAAGGCCGCACCGGCGCAGGCACGCCCGAGTTATCGCGTGGTCGGTGAGCTCGCGACGGCACTGGGCGCTGGATCGTTCCCGCCGCTCGCGGCCGATGTCTTCGCCGTGATGGCGGCAACTTTTCCCGCGTTCACGGGCATGACCTACCGCACGCTGGGATTGCAGGGCGCACCGTTGCCGTTGCTCGTGGAGGCATCGGCCTGATGGGTCCACTGCTCATGACTCCGATCAGCGACAACTCCACCGCATTTCTCATTGCGTCCGCGATCAAGGTGCTGGTGTTCTTCGGTGTGTACCTGGTGACGGTCGCCATGCTGACGCTGGCCGAGCGCAAGGTCAGTGCGTGGATCCAGGATCGACACGGCCCGAATCGTACCGGTCCTGGTGGGCTGCTGCAGCCTGCAGCTGACGGGCTCAAGAACTTCATGAAGGAAGAGCTTTCGCCGGGCGCCGGCAACACGATTCTGTTCTCGCTGGCGCCTGCCATCGCGTTCTCCACGGCAATGATCAGCTGGGCCGTGATCCCGTTCGCGGCGCCAGTACCCACACCGTGGGGTGTGATGTCGCTGGCGATTGCGGATCTGCCGGTCGGTTTCATCTTCACGCTCGCGATCGCATCGCTCGGCGTCTTCGGCATCACGCTCGCGGGCTGGAGCTCAAACAACAAGTATTCGCTGCTCGGCGGGTTGCGGTCGAGCGCCCAGATGATCTCGTACGAGATCGCGATGGGCATGTCGGTCATTCCGGTACTGCTGCTGGCCGGCAACGTCACGCTTGGAACGATCATCAATCAGCAGGTGACGGGAGGCTGGAACATCCTGAACCTGACGTTCGCATTCCTGACCTTCCTGATCTCCGCCTTCGCCGAGACCAACCGTCTGCCGTTCGACCTGCCTGAGGCTGAGAGCGAGCTCGTGGCAGGCTATCACACTGAGTACAGCTCAATGAAGTTCTCGATGTTCTTCATCGCTGAGTATGCGAACATGCTGACCGCCAGCGGTTTGATGGCCACGCTGTTCCTCGGTGGCTGGGACATCCCGTTCACGGCCTGGGACAATGGCGAGCCGTCGGTGCTGAAGACGGTGCTGACACTGGTCAGCTTCGCGCTGAAGACCGGATTCTTCCTGTTCCTTTACATGTGGATCCGCTGGACGCTGCCGCGCTTCCGTTATGACCAGCTGATGTCGCTGGGGTGGCGCTTCCTGCTGCCGGTGTCGCTGGGCTACATCGTCTTGATTGCGACCACGCTGCTCGTGCTGCAACTGCTCGGCATCCAGGCCGGCGTGCTGCAGACCGGCATCCTGTTCGTGCTGAACGTGATCGTGCTGGTGCTGATGTTCGTGGTGTTCGACCGCGGCCGCCTGCTCAGCCCGACGACGTCGAAGATGTCCGCAGCGGAAATGCTCCGCCTGCGCTCGCTGGATCGGGCTGGCTCGGCGCTGGTGCCGAGCGCTCGACCAGAATCCGGTATGGGGGACTGATGGCGATCCGAGTGAAGGTGATGGACCGGCCAGTGGAGCAGGTCAGCTATGTGCGCGCCACGCTCTCCGGACTCGCACACACGTTCAAGCACCTGGTCGATCCGCACAAGGTCACCACACAGTATCCAGAAGAGACGGAAGCCTTGTCGAAGCGGTGGCGTGGCACGCATCGCATGCTGACGAACGAGGATGGCAAGGCGAAGTGCGTCGCGTGCGGGCTCTGCCCGACCGTCTGCCCCGCAAACTGCATCAAGCTCGTGCCAGGCGAGGATGAGCAGGGCAACCGGTTTCCATTGGTGTTCGAGATCGACGAGTTCCGGTGCATCTTCTGCGGCTATTGTCAGGAAGTCTGCCCGGAGGAGGCGATTCACCTTGGCCGCCATTACGAGAACGCCGAGTACACGCGTGATGGCTTCGTGTATGACCTCGAGCGCCTGACGTCGCAGACGCATCCCGTGTGCGAGATGTGGGATCCTGCCGATCCGGCCGGGGAATAGTGGGTACGTTCTACACCGTACACTTCTGGCTTTTCTCGGCACTCGCAATCGTCGCCGCGCTGGCGATGGTCACGCGTCGGAATCCCGTCGCGGCAGCACTCTGGCTCGTGAATGTGATGTTCGCGCTGGCAGCGCTGTACGTGATGCTGGGTGCGCATTTCCTCGGTGCGGCGCAGGTGTTGGTGTATGCCGGCGCGATCATGGTGGTGTTCGTCTTCGTCGTCATGCTGCTGAACCTCGGCGAGAACGACGTGCAGGAGCGTCGGAGCATGGGCGCGGCGGCGGCATCGTCGCTGCTCGGCGGCGTGCTGGCGGCCGAACTGCTGTACGTCATCCGGTCGCAGCCGCTGAACGACAGCGTGCTGCAGCCAGTGGACAATGACGCGATGGCTCCGATGGCCAACTCGCTTTTCACCGAGAACCTCGTGGCATTCGAGGTGACGTCGGTGCTACTGCTCGTCGCGGTGATTGGGGCTGTGGTTTTGGCCAAGCGCGGCAAGGTCGCAGGCGAGGCGCGCACATGATTCGCGAGGCGCTCTACGTCTCGGCCATTCTGTTCAGCATCGGCGTGCTCGGTGTGCTTACGCGGCGCAACGCATTGATTTTGTTCATGTGCGTCGAGCTGATGTTGAATGCCGTGAACCTGTCATTCATCGCCCTGGCACGCCTGCACGGTGTGTCAGGGCAGGTCTTCGTGTTGTTCGTGATGACCGTGGCTGCAGCCGAGGCGGCGGTCGGGCTCGCGATCGTGATCAGTGTGTTCCGGCATTATCGCACGGTCGATCTGGGCCGTATCCGACTCCTTCGAGGCTAGGCGTCGTCTCGCGACTCCCCACGCATGCTTTCTTCCACGTCCGCTTCGCAGGTCATCTGGCTCGTCCCGCTGCTGCCGTTCATCGGCTTCGTGGTGAACGGCCTGTTCTCGCTGCTGCCTGCCTGGCGCGGCGGAACTGACGGTACCACACCAGCCTCGCGCCGCCTGACAGTGAGCGCGGTCGGCGTCGGCGTCATGGTGCTCGCGTTCGCGATGAGCATCTGGCTCGCCACGCAGGTCGCCGGCACGGGGAACGCCGTCACGTCGTCGCTTGGCGAGTGGATAGGCGCGGGCTCGTTCCATGTCGACTGGGCGCTCAGCGTTGATCAGCTCAGCGTGCTGATGATGCTGGTCATCACCGGCGTGGGCTCGCTGATTCACATTTACAGCGTTGGCTACATGGCTGACGACGCGGGCTTCGCACGGTACTTCGCTTACCTGAACCTGTTCGTCGGCTTCATGCTGATGCTGGTGATGGGCGCGAACCTGCCAGTGCTGTTCATCGGCTGGGAAGGCGTGGGCCTCGCTTCGTACCTGCTGATCGGATTCTGGTTCGGCGACACCGCGAATGCCGCGGCAGGCAAGAAGGCGTTCGTCGTGAATCGCATCGGTGACTTCGGCCTGCTGCTCGCGATGTTCATCATCTTCGTGAACATGGGCACGCTGGATTTCGCGACGATCGCGCGTGATCACGCGACGCTGTCGACGCCGCTGGTCACAGGCATCTGCCTGTTCATGTTTCTCGGCTGCGCCGGCAAGAGCGCGCAGTTGCCGCTGTACGTGTGGCTACCGGACGCCATGGCCGGCCCGACACCGGTGTCAGCGCTGATCCACGCCGCTACGATGGTCACTGCGGGCATCTACCTCATCGTGCGCAATGCCGCGCTGTTCTCGGCGGCGCCGGTCGCGTGTCTCGTGATCGTGCTGGTCGGCGCGCTGACGGCCATCTGGTCGGCCATGGTCGGACTGAAGCAGTGGGATATCAAGAAGGTGCTCGCGTATTCCACCGTGTCGCAGCTCGGCTACATGTTCATGGCGGCAGGCGCGGGCGCGTACACCGCGGCGATGTTCCACCTTGTGACACATGCGTTTTTCAAGGCGCTGTTGTTCCTTGGCGCCGGTGCAGTGATCCACAGCATGCACCATGCGCTGCACGCCACGCACCGCCACGACGACGCGCAGGATATGCGCAACATGGGCGGCCTGCTGCGACGCATGCCGGTCACCGGTGCGTTGATGTGGATTGCCACACTCGCGATCGCGGGTATCCCGCCGCTCGCCGGCTTCTTCTCGAAGGACGCAATCCTCAGCGCACTCGCCGAGCGCGCGCTCGAATCGCCGCTGGCGGAAGCGTCACTTGGCCCCGTGCCCGGTCGGCTCGTGCTCTGGTTCGCGTATGGTGTCGGTGTCATCACGGCATTTGTCACCGCGATCTACATGACGCGATTGATGCGCTATGCCTTCCATGGCCAGTTTCGCTCCGGAGCCGATGTCGAGACCAAGGTGCATGATGCACCCTGGGTTCTGCGTGGTCCGCTCGTCGTGCTGGGCGCGCTGACGCTCGTCGGCGGCTGGCTGCAGCTCCCAACCGTGCTGCCGCTGGGTCGCACCGGTGCGCTGGCGGCATGGCTCGAGCCGATCACCGGGCGTGCCGCGACGTTGCTCACCGGCACCGGCACGCTGGCACACGAGACGGAATACCTGCTCATCGGCATCGCGGTGGCCGTGGCCATCGCGGGCATCGCCGTCGCGTTCGTGCTGCTCAAGCCGCAAGCACTCACCACCAAGGACGCCGCTCCGGCAGAACATGGCATTGGGTTGGTGCTTGCGAACGACTACTTCGTGGACACGGCAATCCGTCGTGGCATCACGGAGCCGGTTGTGGCCGTCTCGCGCAAGGTGCTCTGGCGCGGGCTCGACCTGGGCGTCATCAACGGCCTGCTCGTTCAGGGCAGTGCACAGACATTCCGCGTGATCTCGGCGTTCGCATCACGCGCGCAGGTCGGCTTCGCGGGCAGCTACGTCTGGGCCATCGTGCTCGGCACAGTTGGCTTGATCGGCATGTTTGCGCTTGGAGTTGGCCGATGACTGCTGCCGTTGGAACAGGTGGCGTGGCGCCATGGGTGCTGCTGGCACTGTTCATGGTGCCGCTGATCGGTTCCCTGCTCGTGTGGATTCTGCCGCGCAGCGCCGATGACGTGCATGCCGGCCTGGCGCGAAACGTCACGATCGGACTGCTGGCAATCACTGCAGCACTCGCGACGACGCTCTGGTTCATGGTCCCATCGGGCACGGCGACATTCGACGTGCCCTGGATCGAGGACTTCGGCGCACGATTCCAGCTTGCCGCAACCGGATTGTCATTACCGCTCGTGCTGCTGACGGCATTCCTGATGCTGCTCAGCGTGATCGCGACGGATCGCGAAAGTGTCACGCTCCGCGCTGCTTCGTACTACGCGCAGATCCTGCTGCTGACGGCGGGCATCCTCGGCATCTTCCTTGCCGCAGACCTGCTGGTGTTTTACCTGTGCTGGGAGTTGATGCTCGTTCCGCTTTACCTCCTGATTGGTGTCTGGGGAACCGGCAAGGGGCCGGCGGCAGGGACGACGTTCTTCATTTACACGATGGTGGGATCGCTATTGATGCTGGTCGCGATCGTCACCGTTGCATCGGCGGCCGGAGGCACCACGTTTGACGTGCTGCGCGAGATGGCCGCGAACCGTCCGCTGCCAGTGACCACGCAGCTCTTCTGCTTCGGCGCATTTGCAAGCGCCTTCCTCGTGAAGAGTGCGCTGATCCCGTTTCATACCTGGCTGCCCGACGCGCAGAGTGAAGGCCCGCCGCTGGCGGCCGTTGCGCTGGGCATCAAGGTCGGGACATACGGGCTGCTTGTGATTGCGTATCCGCTGTTCCCGACTGCGGCGCTTCATCCGACCACGCGACTGGTCCTCGCGACGCTTGGCGTCATCGCCGTGCTGTACGGGTCACTCGTCGCGCTCGCGCAGCCCGACTTCCGGCGCGTGATCTCGTATGCATCCATCGCGCACCTTGGTTTCGTGGTGCTTGGCATCAGTGCGTTCACGCCGGAATCGTTGAACGGCGCCATGCTCGTGATGTTGAATGCCGGCATCACGACCGGCGGCATGTTCCTGGCGCTCGGCTTCCTGAAGAAGCGCGTGGGTGATGACCGTTTTCACGCCCTGGGCGGCCTCGCGAGGCAGATGCCGATGCTCGGCGCCGTCGTGGTACTCTTCGCGCTTGCGAATGCCGGACTGCCCGGCACGAACGGGTTCGTGGGCGAGTTCCTCGTCCTGATCGGTTCGTTCAGCCGGTTTCCGATGCTCGTGCTGTGTGCCACCATCAGCGTGATTCTGGCGGCGGCTTACCTGCTATGGTCCGTGCAGCGCATGCTGTTTGGTCCGTCAGCCGAGACGGCGGGCAACGTAACGGATCTTACGCGCTCCGAGGCGGCCGTCATGGGCTGCTTCGTGGTCGCAATCATTGGTCTTGGTCTGGCGCCGTCGCCGGTGCTGAACCGAATGAACGAGTCCGTGACATCACTCGCGAACCGCGTGACCTTATCGTCGTTGATGACGCCCACTGCCGCAGTCGATGCGGAGGTGCAGCCGTGAACGGCCTGAGAGCTGCCAGCCTCGATCTTGGCACCCTGCTGTTGCCGGAAATCATGTTGTCGGTTGGCGCGATGTTTGTGCTGCTCTACGGTGTTTTCGCGCCGGAAGGCGTCGTCAGTACACGGCGTGCTCACCTGCTTGCCATCGTGGTGACGCTCGCTACGGCGGCCGCCGCTGCGATGCTCGCGAATCAGGCGGCGCCCCTTGGTGCGGCAAGCGGGCCGCTGGCGTGGGACGGATTCCGCTGGGCGTCCGTCGCGGTCATCCTGCTTGGTGTGCTGGGGTCGCTGGTGATGGCGATGGAGTACAACGAAGGTGCCGCGCTTTCTGCACCGGAACCGCCGGCACTGGTGCTATTCTCGGCGACCGGCATGCTGCTGCTCGTCGGCTCGCGCGACCTGATGCTGATCTTTCTCGGCATCGAGCTCATGTCGCTCGCGATCTACGTGCTCACCGGGCTTGATCGCAGCCGGGCAGGCTCTGCCGAAGCCGCGCTGAAATACTTTTTGCTCGGCGCATTCTCGACTGGCTTCCTGCTGTACGGCATGGCGCTGGTGTACGGCGCGACCGGCACGACGAACCTCACACAGATGGCCGCGGTCATCGAGTCGCGCACTCTCGGCACGGATCCGTTGCTGGTGGGCGGACTGGCACTGCTCTTCGTGGGCTTCTCGTTCAAGGTCGCGGCCGTTCCGTTTCACATGTGGACGCCGGATGTGTACGAAGGTGCGCCGACACCGTACACTGCATTCATGGCGGCCGGCGTGAAGACCGCAGCGTTCGCCGCGTTCGCACGGCTGCTGCTCGACGGGCTCGGACCCGCATACGCGTCGTGGCACTACGCGGCATGGGTGCTTGCCGCGGTGACGATGGTCGTCGGCAACGTGCTGGCGCTGGCGCAGCAGAACGTCAAGCGCATGCTCGCCTACTCCAGCATCGCACATGCCGGCTACCTGCTGGTGGCAATCACGAGTCGCTCGGCCGACGGTGTGGCCTCGCTCGTCTTTTACTCGCTGGCGTACACGCTGGCGACGATCGGGTCGTACTGCGTGCTGAGCATCGTCTCCGGTGGCATCGAGAAGCGCACGCGCCTGACGGACCTGGCCGGCCTTGCACGCACACGTCCGGCGCTGGCGACCGCGATGGCCGTTTTCATGCTGTCGCTTCTCGGCTTCCCGGTTGCTGGCGGCATGGGATTCTTCGCAAAATGGTACATACTTCGCGCTGCGCTCAACTCGCCGACGCCGCAGATCAAGCTGGCCGTGATCTTCGTGCTCGCAAGCGTCGTTTCGGCGGGGTATTACCTGGGCGTGATCACGACGATGTTCATGAAGCCGCCGGCGGATGACGCGCTGCCGTCGCGCGGTGTCGATGCCCGCCTGACCGGCGGTGTCGTCGCCGTGGCCGCTGTGTTGCTGCTCTTCCTTGGTGTGTATCCCTCGCCAGCCGTGCGGTGGGCCCGGGCGAGCACCATGCCGATGTCCCCGGCGCGTGCCGTGGCCGCTCCGACACCGATGCAGGCACTCGCGCCTGTCAACTCACAGCCGATGCTGCCATGACGATCGCCCAGGGTATTTTTCGGCAGTATGACATCCGCGGGGTCGTCGGCGAGGATTTGACTGAGGAAGCGGCAGTCGCGATCGGGCAAGCCTACGCGGCATTGCTCGACGAGCGTGGCATTTCGGGACCCGTCGCGGTCGGCCGCGACAACCGACCCAGTGGCACCGCGCTGCGCGCAGCACTCGTCACCGGCCTGACGACGCGCGGTCGCGACGTGATCGACATCGGCGTCGGTCCCACGCCGCTGCTCTACTGGTCGTTGCATCACCTGACGGTCGCTGGCGGCATCCAGATCACCGGCTCGCACAACCCGCCCGAGTTCAACGGCTTCAAGATCTGCATCGGCACCGGTTCGCTGCACGGTGACGGCATCCAGCGCCTGCGCGCGCTGCTCGATGCGCCGGCGACCCCACACACCGGTATGGTGAGCAGTGTGGATTTGAATGCCGCCTACGCCGACGACATCGTCATGCGTACCGGACCGCTGCCTCGCCGGCTCAAGGTGGTGTTCGACGCCGGTAACGGTGCGGGCGGACCGCTGACAGAGGCGATCTTCGCGCGCATGAACATCGACGCGACGTACCTCTTCTGCGAGAGCGACGGCACGTTCCCGAATCATCACCCCGATCCGACCGTCGAGGAAAACCTCGTCGACCTGATCGCTGCCGTGCAGGCGCATGGGGCAGACATCGGCATCGCGTTCGATGGTGATGCCGATCGCATCGGCATCGTGGACGCCGCGGGCACGATCATCTGGGGCGATTACCTGCTGCTGCTGTATGCGCGTGACGTGTTTGCGCGCACCGGCGGCGACCAGGCGATCATCTTCGACGTGAAGTGCTCGCAGGCGCTGCCGGACGCGATCACGAAGGCCGGCGGTATTCCGGTGATGTGGAAAACGGGCCACTCCCTCATCAAGGACAAGATGAAGGAGCTGCACGCGCCGGTTGCAGGCGAGATGTCGGGCCACATGTTTTTCACGGAAGGTTTCTACGGCCACGACGACGCGCTCTACGCGGCGGCGCGCATCCTGCGCATCGTGTCGTCGAGCGATGGGAGCGTGCGTGACCTGCTCGCCGACGTACCGTCGTACTTCAGTACACCCGAGCTGCGCGTCGATTGTCCCGATGACCGGAAGTTCGCACTCGTGCAGGCTGCATCGGAACACTTCCGGAAGTCGCACGACGTGATCGAAGTGGACGGTGCCCGCGTGCTGTATGGCGACGGCTGGGGCTTGATTCGCGCGTCGAACACGCAGCCGATCGTGGTGCTCCGGTTCGAGGCGCTGACGGCCGAGCGGCGCGACGAAATTCGAGCAGAGTTCAGCGCCTGGCTGCAGTCACAAGGCGTGTCGGCCTGAACGACATGCACCGCCGCCCGTGATGATCCGCCGACGCGGACTGCTCGCGGTCGTGGTCACGGTCGCGATCGTGCTCGCGGTCGGGCGGGCGTGGGGCACGCTGGTTGGCGAGCACGCGTGGTTTGACGCGCTGGGATTCGTGGACATCTGGTGGTGGCGGACCTCGGTGTCGATCGTGCTCAAGGTTGGCGCGGGTACCGCTGCGACGCTCGTGATGCGGGCGCACCTGGAAGCAATCCGGCGTTCCTTCACCAGCGTCGTCGTGCCGGGTAGCGTGGGCAACCTGGAGTTCAACGGCGCTGTACCCGACCGCACCATCTCGCTGGTGCTCTGGGCGTGTGCTCTCATCGTCGGTGTGCTGCTCACCGTGCCGATCGACGACTGGGTTCCGTTTGCGAACGTGCTCGATGCGCGCCCGTTCGGCGAGGCGGACCCGTACTTCCAGTATGACCTCGCGTTCTGGACGGCGTGGTTTCCGTTCGAGCTGCAGGCTTACGCTTGGGCGCTGCTGTCGCACGCGATCATGGCGATGCTCACCATTTTCGGCTACGTGCTCACGCGCGGCATCGGCACGAATGGCCGCGCACTGCGCGTGACGCGACATGCGAGGCGCCACATCACCGTGCTCGGCGCGCTGCTGCTCACCCTCATTGCGTGGCGCTATCGCATCGACGGCTTCGACCGCCTCGTGCACGGCACCGGAGCCGAGGGCGCGTTCGGCTTCGCAGATCACCGTGTGGGCCTGCCGGGCGGCATCGTGATGCAGGTCATTTCGCTCGGTGCGGCCGGTGTGGTGCTCTGGAGTGCGTGGTCGCGGCAACCCCGTGCGGGCATCGCCGCAGTCACCACGGTGCTGCTCATGGCGCTGCTCCTGCGTCAGGGCATGCCGCTGCTGGCCGACAGCGTCGATGGCGGTGGCGACTCGGTCGTGCGCGAACGGCGCTATGTCGATGTCGGTGCCAGCTTCACACGACGTGCGTATGAAGCGGATCGCGTGCTCCCCGCCGGTGCCGCCGATACCGCCTCGCTGCTGTCGACGCCACTCTGGGATCGCGCGACGGTACCAAGGACGACACCCGGCCAGGTGGCTTCCCTGCTTGCGTGGCAGCAGGGAAGCGGCACGCCGGCTGCCATGGTCTTCGATGCGCTGCGCAGCCCCGGCTTGCTCCCGACCTGGCGGGCAATGCCGTTCGAAATCACGTCCGCCGCACCGCTCCGCAACGTCGCGCCCGGCACCGGACACACGCTACCCGCCATCGTCGTCAGCGATGGTGGGCTCGGCTACGCAATCGTCAGCGATCCCGCACGGCACATCGCGGCACCATCCATCGTCGGCACGTCGACGCGCCTCGCGCATGCGTGGAATCAGCAGAATCCGCGGCTCGTCTTCGGCGAGGTGCCTCGACCATCGCCGGTGCTGATCACGGTACGTGACGTACGCGAACGCGTGGCGCTCCTCGCGCCGATGCTGCACGGCGGGTCGCAGGTCGTGCCGCTCGTGCACGAGGACTCGCTGCTCTGGGTCCTCGACCTGTACGCCGCAAGCGCGAGCTATCCGCTCAGCGATCACGTCCTGCTGCATGGCGAGGAGTTCGCGGCCGCACAATTCGCCGCCACGGCACTCATCAACGCGCACACCGGTCGCGTGATTCTGATTCCGGAAAGCGATCCTCCGCTGCTTGCGCGCCGGCCACTCGAGCGCCTGGCCAGGCACCTCGTGCCACTTGCCTCGCTGCCTGAATCGCTGCGACGATCGCTGCCGCCTCGCGCCGATGCCCTCGAACTCGAAGCCAGCGTCGCTGCGCGATTCGGTTCGCGCGCCGTGCAGGACGACACTGCAGCATTCACGCGCGCCGGCGGCACGTTCGAGGATCTGTCGCTGGTGGACGGCGCACCGGCCGACAGCAGCCTTGCAGTGGACGAGTATGTGCCGGTCTGGCTGCCGGTGCGCCGTACGTTCGCGCTGACGGCAGCGGCCATCGATGCGCGCGGCGTCGTGCGAGGCGTGATGCTTGCGCCGGGTGGCGAGGATCGCCGCACGCGCTGGCGTCCGACGCCAAACGGCAGCCGCTACGACGGAGTGCTGCGCGGCGCGCAGGAAACCTCCGATTCGCTTCGACAACCCGGCAGCCTCGCAGGCGCGCGACGTGGCGCGACGCGCGTGCTGCCGGGCGCGGGCGCACCACGCTTCCTCACGCCCTACGTCACGCAGCGTGACGGCCGCCCGACACAGCTGGCCGCCGTGCTGCTCACCGACGGCGTGCGCCGTGGTGTGGCAGGGGACGTCGCCGAGGCGGCGCTGATCTGGCGCGAGGGGGGGCGCCCCGTGGCGCCGGAAACGGCCGCGGCGTCGCTGTATCAGCGAATGCGTGCCGCGCTGCAACGCGGCGCTTGGAGCGATTTCGGTGCGTCGTTCGAGGCGCTCGGACGAGCACTTGGCGTGCCACGCGACACGCTGCCACGATGATCGACTGCCCGACGGTTAACTTGCCGCCGGCTCTCCGGCGCTCGTCTCGAGCGCTGTGTCCACCCGTGGCTGTCGTGTATCGCGCCGCCACGGCTTCCCAGTTCAACGTCACAGTCTCTGCAATCACCCGATCGCAGATGGAGCGTGTGTGAACCTTCATGAATATCAGGCCAAGGAGATCCTGCGCCGGCATGGCGTACCGATCCCCGACGGCGACATTGCCACCACGCCCGACGCTGCCGAAGCATTGGCCGTGAAGTACGGCGTGCCCGTGATGGTCAAGGCACAGGTGCACGTCGGCGGCCGCGGCAAGGCCGGCGGCGTGAAGTACTGTGCCACGCCCGAAGCGGCACGCGAGAAGGCCACCGCGATCCTCGGCATGGACATCAAGGGACTGACCGTCCTCAAGGTGCTCGTCACCGTCGCCGAGGACATCGGCAGCGAGGCGTATGTCGGCATCATCGTGGATCGCGCCACGAAGAAGCCGGTGTTCATGGTCAGCGCCGCCGGCGGCATCGACATCGAGGAAGTCGCCGCCACCACGCCGGAGTTGATCAAGTACCATCCCGTCGACCCGCGCTACGGACTGCGCACGTTCGAGGCGATGGACATGGGCTTTTTCCTGTACGCCGACGTGAAGCAGGCGCGCGCCGCCGCGAAAATCATGCAGCAGCTGTATGCCGCATTCATCGAGAGCGGCTGCTCGCTGGCCGAGATCAACCCGCTCGTCGTGACGCCGACCGGCAAGGTCGTTGCCGTGGACGGCAAGATGGTGATCGACGACAATGAGCTCGAGCGCCTCCCGGCGATCGAGGCACTGCGCGATGACAGCAGCGAGGATCCGAGCGAGGTCGAGGCACGCAAGGCGAACCTGACCTTCATCAAGCTCGATGGCAACGTCGGCTGCGTCGTGAACGGCGCCGGACTCGCGATGGCCACGATGGACCTCGTGAAATACTATGGCGGCGATCCCGCGAACTTCCTCGACATCGGCGGGTCGTCGAATCCCGAGAAGGTCGTCAATGCGCTGCGCATCATCACGGCCGACAAGAACGTGAAGGCGATCCTGTTCAACATCTTCGGCGGCATCACGCGCACCGACGACGTCGCGAACGGCATCGTCACCGCGACCAAGGCCAATCCGCTGACTGTGCCGATCGTGATCCGACTCACCGGCACCAACGAAGAACTCGCGATGAAGATTCTGACCGAGAACGGCTTCAGCGCATCGTCCGACATGGACGAAGCGGTGCAGAAAGCTGTCGCACTCGCCACGGGAGCTGCCACGTGAGCATCTTCATCGACAACGACACGACGCTGCTGATTCAGGGGATCACGGGCCGCGACGGCTCGTTCCACGCGAAGCAGATGATGGAGTACGGTACGCGCGTGGTTGGTGGCGTGACGCCGGGCAAGGGCGGCCAGCAGTTCGAGGGTACCGTCCCGATCTTCAACACCGTGGCGCAGGCCGTCGCCGCGACCGGCGCGAACACGTCGGTCATCTATGTGCCGCCGCCGTTCGCGGCCGACGCGATGATGGAAGCCGCCGCCGCCGGCATCAAGCTGATCGTCTGCATCACTGAAGGCGTGCCCGTGCTGGACATGACCAGGGTGTATCCGTACGTGAAGGAGATGGGCGCGCGCCTTCTCGGCCCGAACTGCCCCGGTCTCATCACGCCGGGCGCATCGAAAGTCGGCATCATTCCGGGTCGCATCTGCACGCCGGGCCCGGTGGGTGTCGTCAGTCGCTCGGGCACGCTCACATACGAGATCGTGAACCTGCTGACCAAGGCCGGCATTGGCCAGAGCACTTGCGTCGGCATCGGTGGTGACCCGATCAACGGCACCAACTTCATCGACGCGCTGGCCGCGTTCGAGGCCGATCCGCAGACGAAGGTCGTCGCCATGATGGGCGAGATCGGCGGCACGGATGAGCAGGAAGCGGCCGAGTTCGTCCGCACGAAGATGAAGAAGCCGGTCGTCGGCTTCATCGCCGGACAGACCGCACCGCCGGGTCGCCGCATGGGTCATGCGGGCGCGATCATCTCGGGTTCCGCCGGCACGGCCGCTGAGAAGATCGAGGCCTTCGAAAAGGCCGGCATGGGCATCGCACGTCGTCCCATGGATTTCGTGGAACTGGTGCAGGCCAGGCTGTAGGTTCTGCAGGTCAATTTCATGGCGCGCCCGGCCACTTCGGTGACCGGGCGCGCCTTACGACCACCCACGGCGCACGCGCGCCTGCACACTGACTGGAGTTCGCATGGCCGGAACACGTACACTCACCATCATCAAGCCTGACGCCTTCGGCGCCCACAAGGCGGGTCGGATTCTGGCCCATCTGGAAGGGCAGGGCTTCACGCTCAAAGCCGCCCGGGTGATGCACATGACCACGGAGCAGGCCGGAAAGTTTTACGAAGTCCACGCGGAGCGCGGCTTCTTTGGTGAACTCGTCGAGTTCATGACGTCGGGGCCGTGCATGCCGATGGTGCTCGAGAAAGCCGATGCCGTGGCGGAACTGCGTACCGCGATCGGCGCGACTGACCCGGCCGATGCTGCGGAAGGCACCGTCCGGAAGCTGTTCGCCGAATCGAAGGGGCGGAACGCGATTCATGCGTCCGACTCGGACGAGAACGCGGCCGTCGAAACCGCATTCTTCTTTCCTGAGCTCGCCTGAGACTGGACGGTCGGGCTCGCCCGGCCCGTCCGCGACGTATTCCCGTAAGTGACGGTGTAGTGGGCACTTGCCCCGTGCCCACCACGCGTCTATTTTCAACGGCTATGCTGTCAGTGGATATCCGGAGCCTCGACGGTCGTGCCGTCGAGCTGGAGGGGTCAATCGACCCCGAGGACGCGGTGTGGCTTGACGGGGACATTCGTCCCAGTTCGCCGGTGACGGTACACGGCCGTCTCTCGAGTGCCGGTGAAGGGCGGTACTACTTCGCGGGTGACTTCAGGGGGACGGCGATTGGTGAATGCACCCGATGCCTGATTGAGGTATCGGTGAGGGCAGGCGATTCGATCCAGTGCCTTTTCGTCGAGTCAGGCGAGGACGGTCTGGACGATGACCCTGACGTATTCCTGCTGGATGGCAAGTCGAGTTCGATTGACCTGCGCCCTGCAGTACGCGAGGGTTGGCTGCTTGCAGTCCCGACTTTCGTGTTGTGCCGTGAAGATTGCAAAGGCATCTGTCCGACGTGTGGCGTCGATCGCAACACGACGGCCTGTTCGTGCGCATCGGATGGTGATGCACGATGGGCGGCGCTCCGAGAGCGCGCGACCGAGCCTTGATTCATCTCATACCGGAAATTGCCCCATGGCCGTACCGAAGCGCAGGACATCCAAGCAGCGCAAGCGCCTCCGCAACACGCACAAGGTTGCGCCGCGCATCGTCATCCAGAAGTGCCCCCAGTGCTCGAGCATGAAGCGTCCGCATCGCGTCTGTGACGAGTGCGGGTATTACGGCGGTGAGCAGCGGATTGCGGCCCGGGAAGGCTGACCCTTGGCCCGCATCGCGCTGGATGCGATGGGAGGCGACTTTGCCCCCACCGCACCGGTGGGTGGCGCGCTGCTCGCGCTTGCCGAGCTGGGGCCTGAGCACCGCATACAGCTGATCGGCCGCGAAGCCGAGATCGAGGCCGCCATCGATGCGGCCCTGAATGGCGAGCACGCCGCGCTGGCGTCACATCGTGGTCGCCTCGATATCGTTGACGCGCCCGACGTCATCGGCATGGCCGACAAGCCGACGGCGGTAATGCGTCGTCCCTCGTCGTCCATGGCGATCGGTCTGCGACGGCACGCCGAAGGACTTGCCGACGCGTTTCTGAGTGCCGGGAACACGGGTGCTCAAATGGCTGCGTCCGTCCAGCTGCTTGGCCTGCACGCGGGGCTGAAGCGGCCCGCGATCGGCACGATCTTTCCCACCGCGCTGCAGACGGTCGTCGTACTGGACAGCGGTGCAAACGTGGATTGCAGTCCCGAGGAGCTCGTGCACTTCGCGAGGCTCGGCCTCGTGTATGCCGAAGACATCATGGGTCGCACGAATCCCGCGATTGGCCTGCTCAGCATCGGCGAGGAGCCGGAAAAGGGCAATGCAGTCGTGAAGGCGGCGCACCAGCTGCTCGCGCAGTCGAGCCTGCATTTTCTCGGCAATGTCGAGGGGCGCGACGTCGCGGCGGGCAGGTGTGATCGCGGTCCGTTCGATGTCGTCATCTGTGACGGCTTCACGGGCAATGTGATCCTCAAGTTCTACGAGGGCCTGGCGCCGATTCTCATCACCATGATCGCGAAGTCCATGGGCGCCGATCCGAAGGAGATGATGCAGGGGCTCGCTCACCTCGACTACTCCAATTACGGCGGAGCGCCGCTGCTGGGTGTCAAG
The DNA here is from genome assembly GCA_014377535.1 of Gemmatimonadaceae bacterium. Lineage (GTDB taxonomy): Bacteria > Gemmatimonadota > Gemmatimonadetes > Gemmatimonadales > Gemmatimonadaceae > JACMLX01. Next base: position 36,408 of record JACMPK010000086.1, on the reverse strand, counting down.
GGTGTGAGCATCATTGCACATGGCAGTTCATCGCCGCGTGCCATCAAGAACGCCGTGAATGTCGCCGTGCGTGCGGCCGAGTCGGGGATGTCCGAGCACATCGGACGCCGACTCGCCGTGGCGGCTTCCGCGGCCTGACACCGGGCGGGCGTGGGACATCCGACCGTCGGTGTCGCACGCCTGCAGGGAGCGTGGCCATGAAGCGTCCGATCGCGGCAGTGACAGGTACGGGATACAGCGTCCCGCGACACGTGATGACGAATCACGATTTTGCTGCGATCGGCATCGAGACATCGCACGAATGGATCTTCGAGCGTTCGGGCATCAATCAGCGCCACATCGCGCGCGATGGCGAGTCGACGTGCAGCCTCGCGGCCGATGCGTCACGCAAGGCGATGCTGAAAGCCGGCATCACCGCCGCCGAGATCGACACGATCATCGTCTCCACGGCCACGCCGGACAGGCTGCTGCCGTCCACCGCCGCCGACGTGCAGGCGGCCCTTGGTGCGACGCGCGCCTCGGCCTTCGACATGTCGGCCGCCTGTAGCGGGTGGTTGTACGGGCTGACCGTCGCGGAAGGACTCATTGCGGCCGGCACCATCGAGACGGCGCTCGTCGTGGGCGCCGAGAAGATGAGCGCGATCATCGATTGGCAGGATCGCAGCACCGCAGTGCTCTTCGGCGACGGTGCGGGCGCCGCGATCGTGCGCCGCGGTGATGGCACTCGCGGCATCCTGTCGGCCTTCATGCGCAGCGATGGTGCGCTGGCGGAGCTGCTCTGGCGCCCCTCCGGCGGCGCCGCGACGCCGTTCAGCCATGAGGTGCTCGAGGATCGCTCGTCGTACGTGAAGATGGCCGGCCGCGAAGTGTTCAAGCACGCCGTGCGCTCGATGGCCGAAGCCTGCGACCGCGCCCTCGATGGCGCGCGTCTCACCGGCAAGGACATCGACCTGCTCATTCCACACCAGGCCAACATTCGGATCATCGAAGCGACGGCCAAGCACGCGAATATCTCCATGGACAAGGTGTACGTGAACGTGAACCGGTTCGGCAACACGTCGTCCGCTTCCATCGGCATCGCACTCGATGAGGCAATCACTTCGGGCCGCGTGCGAAAGGGTGACACGGTGCTGCTGTGTGCCTTCGGTGCGGGCTTCACGTGGGGCTCCCTGGTGGTGCGCCTGTGATGCATGACATCGCGCTGGTCTTTCCGGGCCAGGGCTCGCAGAAGCCCGGAATGGGACGCGACCTGATCGACGCTTATCCCGCCGCCAGGAACGTGTTCGCTGCCGCAGACGCCGCGCTCGGTTTTTCGCTCTCGACACTCTGCTTCGACGGGCCGGCCGAGACGCTGATGGAGACGCACAACGCCCAGCCGGCACTGCTGGCGCATGGCGTCGCTGTGTGGCGCGTGCTGCACGAGTGTTTCGGGTCCAGCATGCGCTGCGCCGCGGGTCATTCGCTGGGTGAGTTCACCGCGCATGTCGCTGCCGGCACGTTCGATTTCGAGAGTGCCGTCTGCCTCGTGCGGAAACGTGGTGAAGTGATGCTCGCCGCAGGCGCGGAACGTCCCGGTGCGATGGCGGCGATTCTCGGTGACCTCGCGAAGTCCATCGAGGCGATCTGTGCTCAGGCGAGCATCGATGCGGGGGTGGTGGTGCCGGCGAACTTCAACTCGCCGGGTCAGGTCGTGATCTCCGGTGAGGTAGCGGGTGTGGAACGCGCCATGGTGCTTGCGAAGGAGGCCGGTGCGCGCAAGTGCATGCGGTTGCAGGTGAGCGGTGCATTCCATTCGCCATTGATGACCCCAGCGCGCGCAGGCTGGGATGCGGCACTGGCCGATGTGACGATGCACGACGCATCGGTGCCGATCTATGCGAACGTCAGCGCGGCACCCGTGACCGACGCCGGCACGACGCGCCGGCTGCTCAGCGAGCAGATTGCCGCGCCGGTGCGCTGGACCGAGTCGATCCTGCGGATTGCAGCGGACTACCCGGGCATCACGTTCATCGAGTGCGGTCCGGGGCATGTGCTCGGTGGATTGATCCGGAAGATCGTGCCATCGGCCACGGTGTTCCCGGCTGGCACCGCCGCGAACCTCGAAGCCATCCTCGTCAGCCAGGGCGCATAGTGCTTATCGATCTCAGGGGGAAAGTCGCGCTGGTGACGGGCAGCACGCGCGGCATCGGCCGGGCGATTGCGGAGACGCTCGCCGGTGCCGGCGCACGCGTCGCCGTCGTGGGTCGTGACCTGGTGCGCGCGCAGACTGCGGCAGCCGAGATCGGGCATGAAGCGAAGGGCTTCGCCTGCGATGTGAGCGACACCGCACAGGTCACGGCGCTGGTGAGCGACGTCGAGGCGGCATTCGGCACGCTGGATATCCTCGTCAACAACGCCGGCCTGACGAAGGACAACGTGATCATGCGCCTGAAGGACGAGGACTGGGACAGCGTGATCGATGCGAACCTGCGCGGCGCGTTCGCGTCGATCCGCGCCGCAACGCGTGGCATGATGAAGCGGCGCAGCGGTCGCATCATCAACATCAGCAGCGTGGTCGGCGTGATCGGCAATCGCGGGCAGTCCAACTATGCCGCGAGCAAGGCGGGGCTGATCGGCCTCACCAAGTCGGTGGCGAAGGAACTGGCTTCCCGGAACATCCTGTGCAATGCCGTGGCCCCGGGATTCATTGCGACGGACATGACCGCGGCACTCGGCGACGAGCAGCGGAAGGCCCTGGAAGGACAGATTCCACTGGAACGGCTCGGGAGCCCGGCTGACATCGCGTCCGCCGTGGCATTCCTTGCTTCGGACCACGCATCCTACATCACGGGCCAGGTGATCGTGGTGGATGGCGGCATGGTGATGTAACGTTCGACGTTCGAGACCCACCACCAGTCTCGACTGACCCACCCACGACTCAACCAGCGCACGGAGCGGACATGGCAGATCATACGGAGAAGGTGAAGACCATCATCGAGCGCGAACTCGGTGTCGAGCGCGACAAGCTGACGCCGGAAGCGAGCTTCATCGAGGATCTCGGCGCGGACAGTCTCGACATCGTCGAGCTGGTGATGGAATTCGAGAAGGAGTTCGATATCGACATCCCGGATGAAGATGCCGAGAAGCTGCGTACGGTCGGCGACGCGCTCGGGTACCTGAACTCCAAGGTGCAGAGCTGATGAGGGCACGTCGGGTCGTCGTCACTGGTCTCGGGTGCCTCACGCCTGTCGGCAATGATGTGGCGACGACCTGGGCAGCACTCCGCGCCGGCACGAGCGGCGCGGGGCCGATCACGAAGTTCGATGCGGAAAAGTTCTCGACGCGCTTCGCGTGCGAAGTGAAGGACTTCGACGTGGCGCAGTACATGGACCGCAAGGAAGCGAAGCGCGCGGACCTGTACACGCAGTATGCCGTTGCCGCATCGGTGCAGGCGATGCGCGATGCCGGTCTGGCCGATGGTGGCTTCGACCCGGATCGCTGCGGTGTGATCATCGGCAGCGGTATCGGTGGCCTGAAGACGATGGAGGATCAGCACACGAACTACATGACAGGCGGCCCGAAGCGCATTTCGCCGTTCTTCGTGCCGATGTACATCGTGGACATCGCTGCGGGTGTGGTCTCGATGCAGTTCAACTGCCGCGGGCCGAACTTTGCCACGGTCTCGGCCTGTTCCACGAGCGCGCATGCAATCGGCATGTCCATGCGTTCCATCATGTACGGCGATGCGGACCTGATGCTCGCCGGTGGCGCGGAAGCCGCCGTGACGCCGATGTCCATCGGCGGATTCGCCAGCATGGGCGCCCTGTCCAGCCGCAACGACGACCCGCAGCATGCCTCGCGGCCGTTCGATGCGACGCGTGACGGATTCGTTCTTGGCGAGGGCGCCGGCGTAGTCCTGCTCGAGGAGCTGGAACATGCACGGCGGCGAGGCGCTCATATCTATGGCGAGGTTGTCGGATACGGTGCCACTGGTGATGCCCACAGCCTCACCGGCCAGCCGGATAACCACGAGGGACTGCAGCGCTCGATGCGGCTGGCCCTTCAGGATGCCGACCTCCCGCCATCCGCAGTGGATTACATCAATGCACACGGCACGTCCACGCCGCTGAATGATTCGAACGAGTGCCGCGCGATTCGCGCCGTGTTCGGCGATCATGCCGACCGGTTGAGCGTCAGCTCGACCAAGTCGATGACCGGGCACATGCTCGGCGCAGCGGGTTCGGTGGAATTCATTGCCTGCGCGTTGGCGATCCGCGACGGCATCATCCCGCCGACGATCAACTACACGACGCCCGACCCCGACTGCGACCTGGACATCACGCCGAACGTGGCGAAGGAACGCACGGTGCACGTGGCCGTCAGCAACAGCTCGGGCTTCGGTGGTCATAACGTGTCCATCGCTGTCCGGCGATATCAGGAGTAGCCTTCGCATGTCTGCCATGCCGACCATTCATCTCGACCGTTTGCGCGATGGTGCGCTTCACCCGATCGGTGAGAAGGTGCGGCGCGGCGAGCGCCTCAGTGCCGTCGATGCGATCACGCTGTTCAGGACACCCGATCTCCTCGGCGTGGGACACCTGGCGGACGCGGTGAATCGGGCGAAGCATGGCGACGTGGTGACGTTCGCGTCGAACCAGCACATCAATCCGACCAACGTGTGCGTGCTCCGGAAGACTTGCGTCTTCTGCGGCTACGCGCGCCTGCCGAAGGAAGAGGGTGCGTATCGCTATTCCATCGAGCAGGTGCTCGCGGAGGCGGCGCAGGCCTCGGACAGCATGACGCGCGAGTTCCACATTGTCGGCGGCCTCGACATGCAGGCGGGCCTCGGGTACTACACGACCATGTTCCGCGCGTTGAAGGCAGCACATCCACTGGTGCACATCAAGGCGTTGACCGCGGTCGAGATCGCGCACATCGGACGCATCGAGAAGATGTCGTGGACCGACGTGCTGATCGCGCTGCGCGAGGCGGGACTGGATACGATGCCAGGCGGTGGGGCTGAGACGTTCAGTGCCGCGGTGCGCGATGTCATTGCCGACCGGAAACTGGGTGGCGCCGACTACATCGGCGTGCATCGCGCCGCGCATGCCCTCGGCATCCGCAGCAACTGCACGATGCTGTACGGGCATGTGGAGACGATCGAGGACCGCGTGGAGCACCTCACCATGCTGCGAGACCTGCAGGACGAGACCGGCGGATTCCTGGCCTACATCCCGCTCGCGTATCACCCGGATGACAACGCGCTTGGCGTGACGCTGGGTCGGCAGGGTACCAGCACGACGGGCTTCGACGACCTGCGCAACCTGGCTGTCGGGCGCTTGTATCTGGACAACTTCCAGCACATCAAGTCGCACTGGATCATGGTGTCCACGGCACTGACGCAGATCGCGCTGGCGTTCGGCGTGAACGACATTGAAGGCACCGTGGTGCGGGAGAAGATCTATCATGCCGTCGGTGCACAGACGCAGCAGGGCATGTCGTTGCAGGAGCTGCTGCGTCTGATTCGCGGTGCCGGAAAGGAACCCGCCGAGCGCGATTCGTTCTATCGCGTGATCCGCACGTTCGAGGCAGCGCCTGCAGCCGTCGTTGGCGCGGCCGCCTGACATGCTGCGCGTCGGCCGGATTCCCTACATCAACACGTACCCGGTCTACGGTGCGGTCGATCGCGGCATCGTGTCGCTGGACGCAACGCTCGTCAACGGCGTGCCCAGTGCGCTGAACGCGCAGATGGCGGCAGGTGCGCTGAACGTGAGCGTGGTGAGTGCGGTGGAATACGCTGCGCATGCAGACCGTTACCTCCTGCTGCCTGATCTCGCGATCACGTGCGACGGGCCGGTGCGCAGCGTGATGCTGTTCAGCAAGCGACCGGTCGCCGAGCTCGATGGCGCGACCGTGCTGGTGTCGCGCAGCAGCATGACATCGGTCCAGCTGCTGTCGTTGCTGTTCAGTGAGCGCTGGGGCGTGACACCACGACTCGTCGCCGCGGATGCGGAAAGCGCCGACATCAAAAACTTCGGGCGTGAGCCGCACGACGCGCGACTCGTGATCGGCGATGCGGCGCTGCTGCTGTCGTCAGGAACGAACGAGGCCGCACGTGCATATCCGCACCAGGTGGATCTGGGCCTGGCCTGGAAGGAGTGGACGGGACTTCCGTTCGTCTTCGCCGTCTGGGTGGCACAGCGGTCCACGCCTGTCGAAGACGCGTTGCGTGTACACTCGCGGCTGATCGCGTCGCGTGACTGGGGCATTGCGCACCTGCCCTCGCTGGCCGCGCAGGCGGCGCTCGCGACCGGCGTGGCACGAGCGACCTGCGAGACGTACCTGTCCGGCCTGGATTATCGTCTTTCGCTCCCGCACCTGCGGGGACTCACCGAGTTCTATCGCCGACTGGATGCTACGGGCCGACTGCAGGCGCAGCCGCTCGTCTTCCTCTCGGCGGCCTGAGGCAACATGCGCGACATACTGGACTTCTACACGAACGCCCCCCTGCTCGAACTTGGCCTCGCGGCCGACATGGTGCGCGAACGGCTGCATCCGGAAGGTGTGGTCACCTACATCGTCGACCGCAACATCAACTACACGAACGTCTGCGTGGCTGACTGCGGATTCTGCGCATTCGCCCGTCGTCCGAAGCATCACGAAGGCTATACGCTTTCGTTCGAGGAGATCGGGCAGAAGATCGAGGAGACGAAGGAGCTGGGCGGTGTGCAGATCCTGATCCAGGGCGGGCACAATCCGTACATTCCGTTTGACTGGTACCTGGACCTCCTGCGCTACATCAAGCGCAATCATCCGATCCACATTCATGGATTCAGCCCGAGCGAGATCGACTTTTTCGCCACGCTGTTCCGCATGGATCCGCGAGAGATCATTCGCGAATTGAAGAGCGCCGGCCTGGATTCGATCCCGGGTGGTGGTGGCGAAATCCTCGTGCAGCGCGTGCGCGATTATGCAGCGCCCAAGAAGGCTGGCGCCGATCGCTGGCTGGAAATGATGGAGATCGCGCATCAGGAAGGCATGAAGACATCCGTCACGATGATGTACGGCCTCGGCGAGACGCTCGCCGAGCGTATCGAGCATCTCGATCGCGTGCGTGAGCTGCAGGCGCGGACGGGTGGGTTCACGGCATTCATCACCTGGCCGCTGCAACCGGAGAACACGCCGTCATTCTCGCACATGCAGAAGACCGACGCGACAGAATACCTTCGCACCGTCGCGATCAGTCGCGTGGTACTGGACAACGTGCCGAACCTGCAGAGCAGTTGGGTCACGATGGGCATGAAGGTGGGCCAGATGGCGCTGCGCTACGGCTGCAACGACTTCGGTTCGCTGATGATCGAGGAGAACGTCGTCTCGGCCGCCAACACGACCTACCGCACCACGACTGACGAGCTCGAGCGCCTGATCCATGATGCCGGTTTCACGGCGGCACGTCGCCGGCAGGATTACTCCATTCTTCCGCTTGCCTCGTCTGCCGCTGCCGCCTGAGCGGTCTGACCGTCGTTGTGTTCCGCACACTTCTCATCCCCCGTTCATGACCGTCCGGTTTCAGGCTCCAGCACGTAAGGCAATCGACTTCGCGATGGTCGAGATGGAGCGTGTGGGTGACCAGACCCTCTCGTCGCTGCACCTGCTGCTGGGGCTTCTGGAACCGTCAGCGGAGGGTGTGGGGCTGGCGCTTCGCATGCTCGGTGTAAATCCGGCGGCGCTGCAACTCGACGCGCGACGTGACATTCACCTCGCGCGCACGGGGGAACTGGACCCTGAGATCGCAGAAGCGCCGGAGCTGCTGCTGGAACGTGCGGGTCGCATCTCGGATCAGTGCGGCGCGACGGACATCGCCGACGCCGACATGCTGATGGCCTGCGCGCAGGACCTGCGCACGTGGGCGGGGAAGCTGCTGGCCGCGTCGGGCGTGACGCCGCCGCTGCTCTGGGGCGTGTTCCCTCAGGCCCGTGGCGTGCTGCGTCACCCCGGTGCTCCTGATCCGCTGGCCGGCATCGAGATGCTCGAGGTGACTTTCCCGCCCTCGTTCGTGCCGACGCTGCCGGTGCGCACCGGCATCGGCTACGACTCTCACCGGTTCGGCGTGGGCGGGCCGCTGATCCTGGGCGGTATCGAGATTCCTGGTGAGGTGAAGCTCATCGGTCATTCCGACGCCGACGCGGTCTGTCATGCGCTGACCGACGCGGTGCTGGGTGGCGCCGGTGCCGGTGACATCGGTGAGCTCTTTCCGGACACCGACGCCGGGAACAGGGGCCGCAACTCCATCGAGATGCTGCGGCTCGCCTGTCAGGCAGCGGAGCGGCGCGGATGGCGCGTGGCACAGGTCGACCTGACCGTCATCATCGAGCGACCCAAGCTGCTGCCGTATCGCGACGCGATGCGCTTGTCGCTGGCCCATGCGCTCGGTCTTCCCGCCGATGCGGTGAGCGTGAAGGCGAAGACGAACGAGGGCATGGGCTGGGTCGGGCGCGGCGAGGGCATTGCCTGCATGGCCGTCGCCACGCTCATCCCAGTCCGCAAGGCGACGTGACATGACGCCGGTCCGGTCGGCGGCGGCGTGACCGCGCTGTTGGAGTGGCTCGGCTCGCTGCCGCCCTGGGCGCTGTATTCGTCGCTTGCACTCATCGCAGCCGCCGAGAACGTTTTTCCGCCGATTCCTGCCGACACGGTCGTGGGGGTCGGCAGCTTTCTGGCGGCACGCGGCTCCGGGTCGCTGATCATTGTGTCGGTCTCGATCTGGGCGGGCAACATGGCTGGCGCGATGGGCATGTATTTCGTGGGACGGAAGTACGGCAGCGGTGCGCTGATGAAGCGCCTCGGTGGTGCGGCGGCCGAGGAGAAGGTGGCGAAGATGTACGCGACGCATGGCACGTGGGCCCTGTTCGTGAGCCGCTTCCTGCCCGGCGTGCGCGCGATCGTGCCGCCCTTCGCCGGCGCGCTCAAGGTGCCGGTGCGACAGGTCCTGCCGGCCATGGCCATCGCCTCAGCAATCTGGTACGGCATCATTGCATACCTGGGCTTCCGTTTTGGGAAAAATCTCGAGCAGCTGCAGTCGCTGATCGGGACGGCGACACGTTCGTCGGGGCTGATCGCCGTTGCGATCGTGGTGATCGTCGGTGGCATTGTCTGGTGGCGTCGGCGCGCCACCCCGAAGTGATCGACGTCAGGGCCGCGCATCCGTTGCAGCTCGCGGACGCGTGGCTGGATGCCCTCACCCTGGAGCAGGGCTCATCGCCGCGTACCATCGACGCATACGGACGCGATCTGCATCGCCTGCACGAGTATCTCGCGGCGCACGGCGGTCCGGCACCGGCGCAAATCGACTCGCGCCGGTTGCGCGGCTTCATTCATCATCTGGTGGACCTGGGGCTCGCGCCGGCGTCCGTCAGCCGCATGATCAGCGCGGTGCGCGGTTTCTTCCGCTTCCTCGTCGGCGAGTCGTACATCACGAACGACCCCAGCGAGCAGCTCGAGACGCCGAAGAAGTGGCGCACGCTGCCTGACATCCTCTCACCCGAGGAAGTCGACCGGATCATCGGCTCCATCTCACTCGACGAGCGCCTCGCGTTTCGTGATCGTGCCTTGTTCGAGGTAGCCTATGGTGCCGGATTGCGCGTGAGCGAGTGGATCACGATGGGCATCGGTGACATTCGCATGGACGACCGCATCGTGCGGGTCGTGGGCAAGGGCAACAAGGAACGTCTCGTGCCTGTCGGGCGACGCGCGCTCGCCGCCGTCGCGATCTACACGCGCGAGCTGCGTCCAAGCCTCGTGCGCGACGCGCCGACCTCCACGTTGTTCGTGAATTCGCGCGGTGGCTCGCTATCGCGCATGGGCGCGTGGAAGCTGCTGCGGAAGTACGTTGACCTCGCGGGTATCACCACTCACGTCACGCCGCACACGTTGCGCCACTCGTTTGCCACCCACCTGCTGGAAGGTGGCGCGGACTTGCGCGCCGTGCAGGACATGCTGGGTCACGCCGACATCGCGACGACACAGCTGTATACGCAGGTCGATCGGACGTACCTGCAGCAGATTCACCGCCAGTTCCATCCCCGCGCATGATCCTGATCCTCGACAATTACGACTCGTTCACGTACAACCTGGTGCAGTACCTCGGCGAGCTTGGCGAGACGCTCGAGGTGCACCGGAACGACGCGCTCACGGTCGCGGCGATCGGCGACATGCAGCCTGAAGCAATCGTGCTCTCGCCCGGTCCGTGCACGCCGCGGGAGGCCGGGATCACGATTCCCGTCATCGAGCGCTGGGGCGCCACGATCCCGATGCTGGGTGTCTGCCTCGGCCATCAGGCTATCGGCGAGGCGTACGGTGGCGCGGTGGTCAGGGCCGACAGGGTGATGCACGGCAAGACGTCCGACCTCGTCCACGACGGCAGTGACCTGTTCCTCGGCTTGCCGTCGCCCTTGCGGGTGATGCGATATCACTCGCTGGTCGTGCAGCCATCCACACTGCCCGCCTGTCTCGAGGTCACGGCACGCGCCATCGACTCCGCTGACGAGATCCACGCCATGCGTCACCGGGAGCATCCGGTGTGGGGGGTGCAGTTTCATCCGGAGTCCGTGCTGACCGTCGGCGGCAAGGCGTTGCTGACGAATTTCCTGCGCCTGTCTCGCAGCAGGCAGGGCCTTCGATCACTGGCTCGAGGCTGATCGATCGCGTCAGGCTTGATAGTGTGATCGCGCTCGTGACGTGCCTCGATTCACTGATCGCAATTCGCGATCTCGGCTATGACCTTGGTGCCATTGCCATTGGGCGGTCATGGCCTACGTTACTGGAATGATTCTTGCCGAGAACGACACGACGTGGATGTTCGCGTGACGGTACTCGCAATCATCCCTGCGCGTCGCGGCGCCACGCGGCTGCATGATAAGCCGTTGAGGTTACTGGGCGGCGTTCCGCTCATTGTGCGCGTCTGGCAGCGTGTGTTGTCCCTAGGCATCGCCGATCGCGTGGTGGTCGCAACCGACGACATTGCTGTGCAAGACGTGATACGAGCCGCTGGCGGGCTCGCCGTCCTCACGCGGGCCGATCATCCCTCCGGTACCGACCGCGTCGCAGAAGTCGCACGGCACGCAGAATTCGCCGATGCGAGCGTCGTGCTGAATGTGCAGGGTGATGAGCCATTCGTGGACGCCGATGCGATCCGCGGCGCTGTCGCTCTCGTCGCGGGTGGTCGTGCCAGCATCGGCACTGCCGCGGCGCAAGCCTCACCTGCGGTGCTGTCGTCGCCGGACTGCGTGAAGGTCGTCTGTGACGACACCGGGCGTGCGCTCTACTTTTCGCGTGCACCCATTCCGTACCTGCGTGACCGTGCCGATGAGGCCGTGCAGCACACGCTGGTTCGCCAGCATCTCGGCCTCTACGCGTACACGCGCGAAGCGCTGGAATCATGGGTCAGGTTGCCTGTGCATCCGCTCGAGCTGGTGGAGCGATTGGAACAGCTGCGTCCACTCGCCGCCGGCGTCACGATTGGCGTGGCCATGGCCCGCCCGGTCGCCATTGGCGGCATTGATACCGAAGCAGACCTCGTGCGCGCGAACGTGCACTGGAACACCATACACACCGTCAGGAGCTCAGCATGAGCGCGCTCGCCGCACAGCCGCAACAGCCCACCAAATACATCTTCGTAACGGGCGGCGTCGTGTCGTCGCTGGGCAAGGGCATCGCCGCGGCATCGCTGGGTCAGCTGCTCGTCGCGCGGGGCCTGCGTGTCACGATGATGAAGTTCGATCCGTACCTGAACGTCGATCCGGGCACGATGTCGCCATTCCAGCATGGCGAAGTCTTCGTCACGACGGATGGCGCCGAGACGGACCTGGATCTCGGGCACTACGAGCGGTTCCTCGATCGCTCGCTGAGCCAGGCGAACAACATCACCACCGGCCGCATTTACTCGAATGTCATCACGAAGGAACGACGTGGTGAGTACCTCGGCTCCACGGTGCAGGTCATTCCGCACATCACCGACGAGATCAAGGCAGCGATCAAGCGCATCGCACCCGAGAACGATGTCGTGATCTGCGAGATCGGCGGCACGGTCGGCGACATCGAGTCACTGCCGTTCCTTGAAGCGATCCGTCAGTTCCGCACTGAAGTGGGCAAGGCGAACGCGATGTTCGTGCATCTCACGCTGGTGCCGTACATCGCCGCCGCGGGCGAGGTGAAGACCAAGCCGACGCAGCACTCCGTGCGCGAGCTGATGGAGATCGGCATCCAGCCCGACGTGCTGATCTGCCGCACCGAACGTCCCCTCAACGACGACACGAAGCGCAAGATCGCCTTGTTCTGCAACGTGGACTTCGGAAACGTGATCGAGAGCCGCGACGTACCGACCATCTACCAGATCCCGCTGTCGTTTCGCGAGCAGGGTTTTGACTCGCGCGTGGTGGCCCGGCTCGGGCTGCCGGAAACCGGTGAGCCGGACCTGTCCGCGTGGCGCGAGATCGTGCGCCGCATCACGAAACCTGCGGGACGCGTGCGCATTGCCGTGGTGGGCAAGTACACGGACTTCATTGACAGCTACAAGAGTGTGCAGGAGTCGCTGATCCATGGCGGCATCGCGCATGACACGGGCGTCGACATCTCGTGGATGTCCAGCGATCGCTTCACGGATCACGAGACGGCTCGCGCGCTGCTCGGTGAGTTCGACGGCCTGCTGGTGCCGGGCGGGTTCGGCGTGCGTGGAGTTGAAGGCATGGTAGAGGCGATCCGCGCCGCACGCGAACTGCGCATTCCGTACTTCGGCATCTGCCTCGGCATGCAGGTCGCCATCATCGAGTTCGCACGCCATGTCGCCGGTTTGACGGAGAGTCACTCGTCGGAGTTCGCGCCGGACTGCGAACATCGTGTGATCTCGCTCATGGAGTCGCAGGTCGGTGTCACCGACATGGGTGGCACGATGCGACTGGGTGCGTATCCGTGCGTGCTGCAGCCTGGCTCGCGCGCGGCCACCGCGTATGGCACGCACGAGGTCAGCGAGCGCCATCGTCATCGGTATGAGGTCAGCAACCAGTACCGCGATCTGTTCATCGAAAAGGGCATGGTACTGAGCGGACTGTCACCGGATGGCTCACTGGTCGAGATCATGGAGCTGGCGGATCATCCCTGGTTCGTGGGTTGCCAGTTCCATCCGGAACTGCAGTCGCGTCCGACCCGTCCACACGCATTGTTTGCCGGCTTCATCGGCGCCGCCGTGCGGGAGCAGGGTGCGCGCGTCGTCGAGAGCGGCGAAGCGCCAGCGATGGTCTCAGGCAGCTGAGGCACATGGAACCGGCCCCGCTGTTTCCGTCCGACAGACTCTTCCTGATTGCTGGTCCCTGTCAGGCCGAGGACGATGCGCTGAACCTGCGCATCGCCTCGGTACTCGCGCGCGTTGGCGAGCGCGTGCCTGGTGGCGTGATTTACAAAGCGAGTTTCGACAAGGCGAACCGCTCGAACTCCGGTGCGACACGGGGCCTTGGCCTCGAGCGTGGTCTCGAGGCACTGGCGACGGTGAAGCGCGAAACAGGGCTGCGGGTGCTTACTGACGTGCACCTGCCGGAGCAGTGCGCGATCGCGGCCGAGGTTTGCGACGTGCTGCAGATTCCTGCGTTTCTCTGCCGCCAGACCGACCTGCTGGAAGCGGCGGGACGCACGGGCAAGCCGGTGAACATCAAGAAGGGCCAGTGGCTGCAGCCCGAGGGGATGAAGGGCGCGGTGGCAAAGGTGCGCAGCACGTCGCCTCACGGCGATGCCGCGACGCTCGCGGTGACCGAACGAGGCACATTCTTCGGTTACGGCGACCTGGTGGTGGACATGCGCAACTTCTCGCGCATGCGCGACGCCACGAACGCACCGGTGATCTACGATGCGACGCACAGCGTGCAGCAGCCCGGGCGCGGCGACGCTGGTGCCAGTGGCGGGCTGCGCGAGTGCATTCCGCCATTGATGCTCGCGGCGCTGTCGGCGGGCGCACAAGGCCTGTTCATCGAGACGCATCCCGACCCTGATCATGCACCGAGCGACGGCCCGAACATGGTGCTTCTGGAGACGTTCCCTGCGCTGATCGACCGAGCCGTCGAACTCTGGTCACTGGTGAACCGGTGAGCATCGATCCGATGATCGCGACCCGCATCGCGCTGGTGGCGTTCGACGTCGATGGCACGTTGACGGACAACGGCGTCTACATCGGCGGGGTGCCTGGCGGTGGTGAATCCGACGCGCGGCTCGAGTTGAAGCGCTTCGACATCCAGGATGGCCTGGGCATCGTGATGCTGCGCCGCGCGGGCATCATCGTGGCATTCGTCTCAGCGCGACACTCGGCTGCGACGGCACTGCGTGCGACGGAACTTGGCGTGGAGCATGTCGTACAGGCGCAGGGACTGCGAAAGGTGCCTGCGTTGCGTGCGTTGGGCGAGCAGCTGAACGTGCCGATGGATGCGATGGCGTTCATGGGCGACGATCTCGCGGATATCGCCATCATGCAGCGCGTGGCGCTGGCTGCGGCGCCGTCGAACTCCGTCGCAGAAGTGAAGGCCGTGGCCGCGGTGCAGCTTACCCGGGAGGGCGGGCGCGGTGCTGCGCGCGAGTTTGCCGAGTTGCTGCTGCATGCGCGAGGGCAGTGGGCCGGTCTGGTGGCGGCGTACGTGCAAGAGAGTGCTCGTCCCGACCCACCGGCCGCATGATGGACGGCGATCTCGTGATGCGTGGCGTGCGTGTCCTGCGCCTGGAACGCGAGGCGATCGCGGCGGTTGAAGCGCGCCTCGATGGCGGCTTCGCGCGTGCGGTGCACCTCATCGCGCGATCGCGTGGTCGCGTGATCGTGGCGGGCGTGGGCAAGTCAGGGCTGATCGGTCGAAAGATCGCCGCGACGCTGACCAGCACCGGCACGCCAGCGACGTTCCTGCACCCGGTCGAGAGCGTGCATGGCGACCTTGGCATCGTCGGGCCGGATGACGTTGCGATCCTGCTGTCCAAGAGTGGCGAGACGGCGGAGCTGATGCCACTGCTGCAGGAACTGAAACGGCTTGGGGTCGGCGTCATCGCAATCACGGGCGAGCTGCAGTCGACCCTTGCGCGCGCAGCCGACGCGACGCTCGATTCCGGCGTGACCGAGGAAGCGTGCCCGCATGATCTCGCGCCGACGACGAGTACGACGGCGGCACTTGCGCTGGGAGATGCGCTGGCCGTGACGCTGCTGGAACACAAGGGATTCCGCCGCGAGGATTTTGCGCGGCTGCATCCGGGCGGCGCACTTGGCAAGAAGCTGTTGACGACCGTCGCCGATGTGATGGAAAACGAACACTTGCCCGTGCTGCCGGTCACAGCCACCATGCGCGAGGCGCTCGTTCCACTCGCTGAGCGACGCGGCCTCGTGGTGCTGAGCACCGGCGAGGGTGTCGTCAGCGGCGTCGTCACCGCGGGCGACCTGGCGCGGCTGCTCGAGCATCGCACTGACTCGTTCGACGTGCCGGTCGCCGACGTGATGACGCGGACACCGCGTACGGCGCGTGCCGATGAACTCGCGAGCGGTGTTGTTCACCGCATGGAGCGTTTCGGTATCATGGCGATGCCAGTGCTGAATGGCCACGATCGCCTGGTCGGCGTGGTGCACCTGCACGACCTGCTGCGCGCAGGGGTGGTCTGATGCACCGGCCACCAGCTCGCCGCGCGACGATGCTGCTCGCGCTGCTGTCGGTTGCCGCCGTCGTCGGGTGCCGACGCGACCAGAAGGCGACCGTGGCGCGCGCCGCGACAACCGCCGATTCCGCGGATCAGATAATGTACAAGATGAGCATCATCCTGACTGACCGCGGCGTGCAGCGCGCGGAGCTGTCGGCTGACACCGGTTTCTTCTTCGACGAGAACACGCGCGCCGAGTTGCGCGTGGTGTCGACGACGTTCTTCGACAAGGACGGTGCGCGAAGCGGCGTGCTCACCTCACGTCGCGGCACGTACAACACTCGCGCGAACGTGATGGAAGCACGACAGAACGTGGTGATCGTCGGTGTCGACGGCAAGCGCCTGATGTCGCCGATGGTGCGCTTCGAGCAGTTCCGGAACCAGATCGTTTCCGATAGCCCGTTCGTGCTGATCGAGGGTGAACGCCGACTGGAGGGCATCGGCTTCGAGAGCGATCCGCAGATGCTGAGCGTGAAGGTGCGAAAGCTGTCTCGCGGCACCGGGGCGAGCATCGTACTGCCGTCAGGCCGCGGATCGACGCCCATGTTCCGCAGCGACGCACCGATCACGGCACCGCCGACAGTTCCGCCAGCTGCCGGCGTCACGCCGCCGGTGAAGCCATGACACGCGTCGTGCACGCAATCCTGACCTTGGTGCTGGCCGCTGGTGCGGCCGGTTCCGTTCGCGCGCAGGCGGTGGGTGGGCGCTGCAACATCGAGCTGCGTCCTGCGAACGACTCGGTCCGCCTGACCACCACGTCGTCGTCGCCAAACGGGCCGCGCAACGTGTTCATCGGCGGCCGCGTGGAAGCGCGCTGCCTGAACCAGGACGTCCGCCTGTTTGCCGACAGCGCCGAATGGTATCAGCAGGCACAGGTCCTGTACCTGCTCGGCAACGTGCGCTACAGCGAGCCTCGCGTGAAGGTGAGCAGCGACCAGATGAATTATTTCCAGGCCGACGAGCGCCTGCTGGCGACGGGCAACGTGGAAGCCACGCTGCCAAGCGGATCGGTCATGCGTGGTCCGCAGGCGACGTACTACCGCGCCGTGCGAGGCTTGCGTCCGTCAGCGCGCCTCGAGGCGGTGCAGCGTCCGCGACTCTGGCTTGCACAGCGCGATTCGACGGGCAAAACTGGTGAGCCGGTGCAGATGACGGCGAATCAGATCACCACCGAAAACGATTCGCTGGTTTATGCCGGTGGCCGGGTGGAGATCACGCGCAGCGACCTCGATGCACGCAGCGACTCGGCATTTCTCGACAGCGGGCGCGAGCTCGCACGGCTGATGGTGCAGCCGGTGATCATCGGCAAGGGCGCGCGAGGGTACACGCTGCGCGGGCGGCAGGTGGAGCTCTACACGCGGAATCGCATCGTGCAGCGCGTGCTTGCGCAGGCGGGCGCGCGCGTTACCAGCGAGGACCTGCTGCTCACCTCCGACACCATCGGCCTGCGCGTCGATCGCAACAAGGCGCAGGCGGCGTACAGCTGGGGGGCGTCACGTGCCCGAGCCATCTCGCCCGACCGCGACCTCATCGCGGATTCGCTCGCGGTGCGCATGCCCGACCAGCAGCTGCGTGAAGTCCGTGCGTTCCGCAAGGCTGTCGCAACCACGATGCCTGACACGGCCACCGTGCGCACCGGCGAGAAGGACTGGCTGAAGGGCGACACCATCTTCGCCTTCTTCGACTCCACGTCGCGCGGCGCAGCCAGACCAGCGACTGCGCGCGTCCCGTCAACAACGGCACCAGCAGCACCGAAGCCTGTCGGTCGCAGCAGGACACGCGCGGCGCGCGCCGACACCGCGCAGGCCGCGGCTCCCGCCACTGCCGTCGCAGCAACGAGTGCCGACACCGCCACCGTCAAGCCGCGGTTGAGGGAGATGCAGTCTATCGGCAACGCAAGCTCCCGCTATCAGGTCTCGGCGCAGGGCAGCACGCCCGCACGTCCGGGGATCAACTACGCCCGTGGCGATCGCATCACGGTCGTGATGGATTCCACTGGCGTGTCGAAGGTGCAGATCGACGAGCACGCCGTCGGCGTCTACCTCGAGCCGGTGCTCGACGCGGTGCCTCGTGATTCACTGCCGGACACCAGCTTGCCTGCGCGCATACCCGGCGTACCGATCGTGATTCCAGCTTCACCCGCCGCGAAACCTGCCGCGAAACCTGCCGCGAAACCCGCTGCCGCCCGCACTCCACGCACCACACCGGGTCGCCCATGATCGATCAGCCGACGCCGTCTGACGAAGAGCTTCCAGCGCGCATCCGCGCGCTCATCGAGCACTATGCGCCGCATGATCGCTCACCCGTCATGGCACTGCACGCATTGATGGCGGCGGCCGACGACAGCGGCGCCGCACGTTTCGATGAGGTGGCCGTGATCTATCGCGAAGATCACCTGCTGCTCGAGAAGGCCGCTGGTCGTGACGCGGAACGTGCGGCCGGTGAGTTGAGCCTGGATCAGGTACGCTCGCACCTGCGCGATACGTTGCTGCCGCGACTCGTCGCCGATGACGTGGTGACCCTTCCGGTCGGAGGACTCGACCAGCCGGGCGCGAAGATTCAGGTGGTACGCAAGGTTTGGGGCGACGTGAAGGATCATCGTGCGCAGGTGACCGCCGAGGTGCGCCGCCGGACGACGGAAGTCGTGCGCGTGCAGCCGGGTCGCGTGCCGTTGTTCACGCCCCGCACGCAGGCCAAGCTCACCAGCCGCCTCGAGGTGAAGGGACTCGTCAAGACGTACAAGAAGCGCAGCGTCGTGAACAACGTCGCGCTGCACCTGCGTCAAGGGGAGATCGTGGGCTTGCTCGGCCCCAATGGTGCCGGCAAGACGACCACGTTCTACATGATCGTCGGGCTGATCCAGCCGCAGAGTGGCCAGATCATCCTCGACGGCGAGGACATCAGCAACATGCCGATGTACAAGCGTGCGCGAAACGGTATCGGCTACCTCTCGCAGGAACCGTCTATCTTCCGCAAGCTGACCGTGGAAGAGAACATCCTGGCGATCCTCGAGACGCGGAATCTGCCGCGCGACGAGAAGGCAGCGCGACTGGAGCAGCTGCTGGATGAGTTGAGCATCAAGCACCTGCGCAAGAGCAAGGCATACGCACTCTCCGGCGGCGAGCGGCGACGCCTCGAGATCACGCGGGCGCTCGTGACGGAGCCGAAGTTCATGATGCTCGACGAGCCGTTTGCCGGCGTCGATCCGATCGCCGTGCACGATATCCAGACGATCGTCGCCGGGCTGCGGCATCGCGGCATCGGCGTCCTCATTTCGGACCACAACGTGGAGCAGACGCTGGACATCGTGGATCGCGCCTACATCATGTTCGACGGGCAGGTGAAGGTGTCCGGTACCGTGCGTGAACTCGTGTTCGACGACACGGTCGCTGAACTGTATCTCGGGCCCACGCTCGCCGCGCGCCTGCGCGACCGGTTCTCCCGCGACGAAGTCAAGCCGGTGATCGCATGATGATGAACACCGTGATTAGTACCATTCACACGGCAGGCGTGCGATGAGCGGTTACAAGACGGGGCTCAACCAGAGCACGTCCATGCGCCAGGAGATGAAAGTCAATCCGCGCCTTTATCAGGCGATGGACCTTCTCTACATGCCGCTGCTCGACCTGCAACAGCACCTGCAGCAGGAATTGCTCGTCAACCCGTTTCTCGAGCTCGTCCCCGAGGACGAGGACAACGAGGACGGCACGGAGACGCAGGAAGTCGCGACGGCAGAGGAGCAGAAGGCCGACAACACGGACGAGATGGACTGGCAGAAAATCCTTGAAGACGGCTTCGAGACCGGCGGCCGCAAGGAGGAGTACGAGGAGCGCGAGTACATCGAGCCCGTGACGGTCATGTCACGCGACCTGATGGACCACCTCCGCGATCAGGTGCAGATGCTTGAGCTCACACCGCGCGAGGCATATCTCGCCGACGAGTTCGTGGGCAACATCAACGAGGACGGGTACCTCTCCTGCGAGCTGGACGAGATCCTCAAGGGCGTGAACCTCGAAGTCCAGCGTGTGGCCGAGGAAGCCGACGTCGACATCAGCGAACTCCCCATGTACACGATGGAGGAAGTGGAGGCGCTGCTGCCGGTGATCCAGCAACTTGACCCGCCCGGCGTCGGCGCACGGAACCTGCGCGAGTGCCTGCTGCTGCAGCTGTCGATGCAGCAGCTCGAGGACAGCGTGGCCTACGCGCTGGTGCGCGACGGCTTCGATGAACTCATTGGTCATCGCTGGAGCGAAATGGGCAAGCGGTTCGGCATCCCGGTATCGCAGGTGCAGGCGGTCGCCGACCAGATCGCGAAGCTGGACCCCAAGCCCGGCCTCAAGTTCGCGCCCGACAACGAGCATTACATCATCCCCGACCTCGTCGTCGACAAGGTGGACGGGCGCTACGTCGTGTACCTCAACGACGGCAACATGCCGCGGCTCAAGCTCAGTCGCACGTACCAGGACATCGCGCGCGACAAGAAGAAGTACGACACCGAGAGCAAGGACTTCATTGCCAACAAGATGAATTCCGCGCACTGGATGATTCAGGCCATCGAGCAGCGCCGGCAGACGATGCTGAAGGTCATGAACTACATCGTCGAGCGGCAGCGCGACTTCTTCGAGAAGGGCGTGCAGCACCTCAAGCCGCTCACGCTGCGTGAGGTGGCCGAGGTGATCGGCATGCACGAGTCCACGGTGAGCCGCGTGACGAATGAGAAGTTCGTGCAGACACCGCGTGGTGTGCTGCCGCTGAAGTTCTTCTTCTCGTCCGGACTCTCCACCACCGATGGCGACGACGTGTCGGCGCGCGGCATCAAGGACCAGATCAAGAAGCTGGTCGACGTCGAGGATGCAAAGGATCCGCTCACCGACCAGGCCATCGTGGATATCCTGAAGCAGGGCGGCGTCGTCATCGCTCGACGCACCGTGGCCAAGTATCGCGACCAGCTCGGCGTGCTCTCCGCCCGCATGCGCAAGCGCGTCTGACCATGGGCACGACGACGCAGGACACGTCTGCAACGGAGTCCGGCATTGGCACGACTCGCGCACTGCCCATGGCAGGTCGACGCGGTGCTGACAGCAGCGTCGACGTGAGCGTGCTGGTGCCCGCGAAGGACGAGGCGGAAAACCTGCCGCTGTTCATGGAGCAGGCTGCGGCGGCCTTCGCTGGCAGCCGCATACGGTACGAGGTCGTCGTGGTGGACGATGGCTCGAAGGACGACACCTGGGCGGTGCTCCAGCGATTGCAGGAACAGTATCCGTTTCTGCGTGCTGTTCGACATCGCACGCAGCGCGGCATCGCCGACGGCCTGCGCACTGGCTGGCTGAACTCGCGTGGCGAAATTCTCGTGTTCTATCCCGCGGACCTGCAGTTCAAGCCCGAGGACATTCCACGACTCGTCGCGCCGATCCTGGCGAACACCGCGGACATGGTCACAGGGTTCAAGGAAGGGAAGTACGAGAAGGCGTTCGTCAGCGGCATCTACAACTGGCTCAGCCGATCGCTGTTCGACGTTCCGGTCAAGGACTTGAACAGCGTCAAGGCGTACCGGCGCGAGATCATGAGCGCGCTGCCGATCCGTCCTGACTGGCATCGCTACATGATCGTCATCGCACACTTCGAGGGCTTCAGCGTCACCGAGATTCCGGTGCCGCTGTACGCGCGCCATGCAGGCAAGTCCAAGTTCGGCATCGGGCGTATTCCGGTCGGTGTGATCGACATGCTGTCGGTCTGGTTCGAGCTGCGCTTCGGCCGCAAGCCGCTGCTGTTCTTCGGGCTGCTCGGTGCGGCGCTGTTCGCCATCGGCGTGCTCACGGGCCTGATCGCGATCGGCATCCGCATCTTCGCTGGCGTCGGCTTCCGCCCCATGCTGAACCTGATCGAGACTTGCGTGATCGTCGGCTCCGTCCTCTTCGTCGGCGGCTTCGTGGCCGAGATGATTGCCGTGCAGCGCGCCGAGCTTCGCGAGATCCGTCGGGAGCTGGATGAGAGGCGCATTTCCGACGTCTCGTGAGTGTTCGACGCGTCCTGTTCGTGACGCACAACTTCCCCCGGGTACGCGGTGACGCGGCTGGTGGCTTCCTGCTCGACCTCGCACATGCACTGGCGACGGTCGACATCACCGTCGACGTCATTGCACCGCATGCGCGCGGCCTGCCGGAACGCGACGTGGTGGACGGCGTGCAGGTGCAGCGCGTGCGCTATGGTGACGATGCGGACGAGACGCTCGCATACACCGGCACGATGGCGGAGCAGGTGAAGGCATCCACGCGCGGCAAGAGAGCGATGCTCCGAATGATCGGCGCCATGCGACGCGCCACGCGGCATCGCATGGCCAGTGGTGACATCGACATCGTGCACGCGCATTGGTGGTTTCCCGCGGCGCTCGCCGTCGGCCGCACCGCGGTGCGTTCACGCGTACCGATGGTCGTCACGTCACATGGCAGCGATGCGCGCATGGCCACCGGCATGACGGCGTCGCTGGCGTCGTTCGCACTCGGTCGCGCCGCTGCGGTGACGACGGTGAGCCAGTGGCTTGCGCAGCGACTGCACCTGCTCACCGCGGCACCGATCACCGTGGCACCCATGCCCGCCGATATCGATCGGTTCACCACCGCCGCGGCGATCCGCGCCACGCCACCACGTCTGCTCTTCGTGGGCCGGCTGAATGCGCAGAAGAATCCAGCGCTACTGCTGCGCGCGCTGGCCGCACTGCCTGACGAGATTCAGCTCGACGTCGTGGGCGATGGTCAGGACGCAGGCTTGCTGCACGCCCTGGGTGCGCAGCTTGGCATCGCACATCGCATCGCGTGGCACGGGCAGCAACCGCGCGATGCCATGCCGGCCTTCTACGCCCGGGCCTCATGCACGGTCGTGCCATCACGCGACGAAGGATTCGGCATGGTCGCGGCGGAATCTCTGCTCTGCGAAACGCCGGTGGTCGCGTCGGACTCGGGCGGACTTCCGGACATCGTGCGTGATGGCGTGACAGGTGCGCTGCTCACGTCCTTTGACGATCCGGCACCGTGGAGCATGGCAATCCGCGCCATCGTCGGTGAACCATCTCGACGCGCCGTCATGGGTGCAACCGGACGCGAACAGATGCTGGCCCTGGTGTCTCCTGCCGCCGTCGCCGAGCGCTATCGCAGCGTGTACGAAGCGGCGCGGCGCGGAATCGTGCGTGCGCGCTGAGCGGCGCACGGCGCTTCGCGTCGGACTCGCGCTCATCGTCGTCGCCTTCGTCACGCGTGCCGTCGCCGGCAACTGGGCGGCCATCCGCGAGAGCGCTGCGTCACTTCGGCCGGACTGGCTTGGCCTCGTCGCGGCCAGCGCCTGTATCGCCATTGGCTATGCGATCCTGATCGCCGCCTGGCGCCTGCTGCTGCGACGCTGGAACAGCCCACTCGGCCTGCACGATGCGACGCGCATCTGGTTCGTGTCCAGCCTCGGCAAGTACGTGCCTGGCAAGGTGTGGACGATTGGTGCGATGGCAGCCCTCGCAAAGGAGGCAGGTGCCTCGCCGATCGCCGCGACCGGATCGTCGGTCATCATGCAGCTGGTGAACATCGCGGCAGGCTTTTCGGTGGTGGCGCTGGCCGGGGCAGGGGAGATCCTCGCGCGCAATCCGTTACTACGCATAGCCAGCTGGGTCACGCTCGCCGCGACGGTGATTGGCCTCGCATTCGGGCCGCAGCTGCTGGCATGGGGTGTCAGCATCGCGACACGCATGTTGCGTCGGCCGCCCGTGCAGGTGCCGACGATCTCGCGCGGCACGCTGCTCGTGGTCTTCGCGGCAAACGCCGCGGCGTGGGTCGCGTACGGCATCGGCTTCGGACTGTTCTGGAGCGCACTGCTCGGCCGCGGCGGTGGCGTCTCAGTGGCTGCGCTGGCAGTTTACACCGCGTCGTACCTCATCGGCTTTCTTGCGATCTTCGCGCCGGGCGGCATCGGTGTGCGCGAAGCAGCACTCGCCGGCCTCCTCATCTCGCTCCGCCTCGCGACGCCGGCCGACGCCGCGCTGCTCGCGGCTGCATCACGCATCTGGTTGACCGTGGTCGAAATTCTTCCGGGGCTCGCCTTCCTCCCCGGCACGTCCTTGCGCCGCCGCACCTCCATTTCGACGCCCGATGGCCCAGCTGCCTGAGCACGATACGCACGACACGTACGACACGCACGACACGATCGCGCCCCGCAGCGCCTGGCTTCTCGCGCTGCTCACGTGCGTCGGCGGCACCATGCTGCTCGCTTATCCGGCACTCAGCGGCCAGTTCCTGGTCAACATCTACAGCGACCAGTACATCGCCGGCTACTCGTTCCGCGAGTTCGGTGCGCAAGTGCTGCGTGCCACCGGCGGTTTTGCACTCTGGAATCCCTACCTGTTCGGTGGCATGCCATACGTCGGCGCGATGCACGGCGACATCTTCTATCCCACCGCGCTGCTGCGGATGGTCATGCCCACCGACGTCGCGATGACCTGGGGCATGATTCTGCACTACATCCTGGGCGGGTTCGCGAGCTACGTGTTCCTCCGCGCGCTGGGCCTGCGATTCTTCGGCGCGCTGATCGGGGCCGTCGCCTACATGCTCAGTGGCTGGAACGCGTCGTACGTGACGCCGGGGCATGACGGCAAGATCTTCGTGGGTGCCATGCTGCCGCTGGCCATGTTCTGCGTACTGCGCGGCGTGCGCGAT
Source organism: Gemmatimonadaceae bacterium (assembly GCA_014377535.1). Lineage (GTDB taxonomy): Bacteria > Gemmatimonadota > Gemmatimonadetes > Gemmatimonadales > Gemmatimonadaceae > JACMLX01. The sequence continues at coordinate 12,028 of JACMPK010000086.1, read as the reverse complement.
GGTCGTAACTGGGCGTGGGGCGCGCTGTCCATCGTCGTGGGACTCGGCATGCTCAGCCCGCACCCGCAGCTGATGCAGTACCTGCTGATGGGCACCGGCATCTTCGGGCTGTACGCAGCGTACGGGATCGACGGGCACCCCGATCGCCCGCTGGCGTTGCGTCGTCTGGGCCTTGCACTCGGCGCCGTGGTTCTGGGATTTGCCATCAGCGCAATTCAGTATCTGCCCGTGATGGAGTACACGCCGTTCTCGCCGCGTGCAGGCGGTCGTGACTACACCTTCGCGACGTCGTTCTCGTTTCCGCCGGTCGAGCTGATCAACACGCTCATTCCGCAGTTCACCGGCATCCTCGACAAGTACTGGGGCCCCAACAACATCCACCACCACAGCGAGTACATTGGCGCGGCGGTGTGGCTGCTGGTCGTTGCGGCGTTCAGGAAGCATGCACGCAGTCGCGACGTGCTGTTCTGGAGCGGCATGTTCGTGTTTTTCACATTCTGGGCGCTCGGCGGCAACACGCCGTTCTACCAGTTGGTCTACAACCTCGTCCCCGGCAGCAAGTTCTTCCGTGCACCGAGCACGGTCTTCTTTCTCGCGACGTTCGCAATGGCCATCCTGGCCGGCCACGGTGCGCAGGCGCTGGTGGACCGGGCACCGTCGCGACGGTTCGTCGTGGCGGCGGGCGTCACGATCGGCGTGTTGTTTCTGCTTGGGGTCACCGGCGGCATGACGACCATCGCCGGCCTGTTCGCGCGCCCTGAAGTGGCCGACCGAGTACAGGCCAATGCGTCGGAACTGGCCAGCGGCACCATGCGCGCCATGCTCTTCGCGACCCTCGCACTCGTCATCTGCGTCATCCGTGGTCGCGGCCTGCTGAAGCCCGCGCTGGCCGGCTGGGCGCTCGTCGCCGTCGTCACGCTCGACCAGGTCAGCGTGATGCGTCAGTACTGGACGTTCATGCCACCGGCGCGCGTGAGCTTTGCGACGAATGCAGCGATCGAGTACATGAAACGGGCTACCGTCACCAACCCCGGCCGCGTCATCGATACGCCCATCGACGGCACCTGGGTGCCGCGCGATCCGGAACTCCGCTACAGCGGGCTGATGGCGCATGGCATCCGGCAGGCGGTCGGCTATCACGGCAATGAGCTCCGCCGCTACGACGACCTGATGGGACCGGAAGAGGAGGGGCGTCCGCAGCTTGGCAACCCGAACTTCTGGGCGCTCGCGAACGTGCGCTTCTTTTTGACCGACGCGGCGAAATTTCCGATTCCTGACGCGAAACTGGTTGCCGGACCAACCAAGGACGCGCACGGCTCGATCGTTTATCTGTACGAACTACCCGGAGACAACCGGGCGGCATGGGTCGCACCGGCAATCATCAAGGCAGCGGACAGCGTCACGCTGGCGACCGTGCTGGATCCGAGGTTCCCGGTGCACTCGACGGCAATCTTCGACGAGAGTGCCGATGTGCGGGCCGTCACGCTGCAGGCAGCGCCGCAGCCGCTCGACCTGCCGGTCACCATCACGAGGTACGATCCGGGAGCGATCTCGCTGACGCTCGCGTCACCGGCGCCGGCTGCTTCGGCGCTCGTGGTCTCCGAGAACTTCTATCCGGGTTGGACCGCCACAGTCGACGGCAAGCCGGCGACAGCCGCTCGGGCCATGTACTCGCTCATCGGCGTACCGTTGCCGGCCGGAGCCCGGAGTGTGGAGCTGCGCTTCACGAGCGCCAGCTACGAAAAAGGCAAGCTCATCACGCTGGTGGCGCTGGGATTGTCGGTGTTGCTCCTCGCCGGTGGCGTCGTGACGACGCGGAGGCGCGCCGCGTGATTTCGGCCGTTCGCGAACTGGATACCGGCGAACCTGCCGGGGAAGTGGGCCGCGGCGAACGTGGACTGGTCATCGTTCCCACGTATAACGAGCGCGAGAACGTCGCCCGGATCATCGACTCCGTGCTCGCGCAGGATCCGCGACTCTCGGTGTTGGTGGTCGATGACGGCTCGCCGGACGGCACCGGCCCCATCGTCGACGAGATCGCGGCACGCAACGATCGCGTGCATGCGCTGCATCGCCCGAAGAAGATGGGGCTGGGCACGGCGTACCTGGCGGGATTCCGCTGGGCGCTGGAGCGCGACTACGAATACATCTTCGAGATGGACGCCGACTTTTCGCACGATCCCAGCCACCTGCCGGAATTCCTGCGGGCCGTGGCCAACGCCGACGTCGTCCTTGGCTCTCGCTATCGCGACGGCAAGGTGACCGTGGTGAACTGGCCCATGGCGCGGCTGATGCTGAGCTATGCGGCCAACATCTACGCCCGCACGGTCACCGGGCTTCAGCTCTACGATGCGACCGGCGGCTTCAAGTGCTTCCGGCGACGGGTGCTGGCGAGCATCGACCTGGATGACGTGCGGTCCAACGGCTATGCCTTCCAGATCGAAGTCAGCTTTCGCGCGTGGAAGAAGGGATTCCGCATCGTGGAGATTCCGATCGTGTTCACGGATCGCACGGAAGGCGAGAGCAAGATGTCCAAGCGCATCGTGCGCGAGGCGATCTGGATGGTCTGGCGCCTTCGGTGGTGGTCCATGACCGGCAAGGTATGACGGGCGTGGCTCGGGCCGCCGGCCGCGCGTTCTGGAAGATGTCGGGCTCGGGCAACGACTTCGTATTCCTGGACTCGCGCTCGTGCGGCGCGGCAATGGATCCGCTCGAATCCGCCGACGCTGTGGCGGCGATCTGCGCGCCGCATCTCGGCGTCGGCGCTGATGGGGTCGTGTTCATTGCGGAATCGGCTGAGTCACTCCTCGCGATCCGGTATTACAACGCAGACGGTTCACGTGCGTCGCTCTGCGGCAATGCATCACTCTGCGCTGCACAAAGTGCTGTGAAGCTGGGACTTGCAACCGTCGGGCAAACGTTCCGCATCAGCTCCGACTCAGGCCCGATCGAGGCGTCGATCGACGCGACGGGTGTCGCATCCGTTCGCCTGGCGACAGTGGCGGCGCTCGAGCTTGACGCGCTAGAGGAACGCGCACCGCGTGAGCAGCGGATCGGTTACGCCATCGTGGGCGTGCCGCATCTCGTGGTACTGGTTCCAGACGTCGCCGCGATCGACGTTGCCGGCCGCGGGGGGATCTTGCGCCATGGCGCATTGCGGCGGCCGGAGGGGGCGAACGTGAACTTCGTGAGCGCCGCACCCACGCCGGGCGAGTGGCGCATTCGCACTTTTGAGCGCGGCGTGGAGCGCGAGACGTATGCATGTGGCACCGGGTCGGTGGCCACCGCGGCCTGCCTGATCGGCTGGAACCTGTCAGTGCCGGGCCAGCCGGTGCACCTGCGGACGATCAGCGACCGGGTGCTGACGGTGCGGTTGCCGAAGGCTCCTGAGCGCGGCTGGAGCGAGCTGTCCGGGGAGGCTCGGGTGGTGTTTGACGGCGTGATTCACGCTGTGAGCTGACGTGCTCAGGTGCGTTGTCGAACCGTTGATGGCGCTATGGCGGGGGGTTGCAGACGTGTCAGGGGACGTACCGGTCTGGATAGGCGTTGCAGCGTGACATGTGGCGGTATTGTGTGGAACCAAGGCGGCTTTCCACACCAGGCAGGAGAAACCGGCACTTATCCACAGTTTTCCACCATGCTTGGTTTACATAATACTTCTTATAAGAAGTAGACTTATACGTTGACGGGACGCTGCATGGCGGTGCGACCTTCCCAACATCACCGATGACGGCCGCCAGCATGGACGCTGCACCGCCAGCCATTGACGGGTCCACCATAGGCATGAATCGCTGCCCCTGCAGCATGTCACTGCGATCGCCACGAACTTGATCGGCCAGCGAGTTGAACAACACCGACGCCTGTACGAGCAGCAGCGGCCAGACATCAAATGCACGATGCCTGGCCGCCCTCGAACAATGACGCGTGTCCCGCACGATTACCGATGACTGCGCCAACAAGTCAGGTTCGGCTTCTAGAACCCGTCGCGCCTCGGGTCAACCGACCGCTGCCGTTTACCCGTGCCGTTCGAGTTTGAAATCGACGCGCCCTGTTCCTGAACTCTACTGCTTCACCGCCAGCTCACCGATCCGGACATGCGCCTCAGCCGCCAGCGCGCCGCGCTCATCCTTCGCGAGCTCGGTCCAGAGCTTCAGTGCTTCCGTCGTGTTGCCAGCCGCCATGTACGAGCGTGCCGCATCGGCCTGGCGTTGCACCTTCGCGTCGCCGATACTCGTCGCCGCTGCCGCCAGATACGACTTCGCGGCCTCGGCCGGCTTGTTCAGGTTCTCGTAGCCGGCCGCCATCAGGGTCTGCAGCGTCGAGCCCAGACGCTCCGCCCCCCCACCTGAGTTCAGCGCCTCGAGCTTCTTCATCGCCTCGGCCGTCTTGCCCTGCGTCATCATCGACTGCGCCATCAGCAGCGTGGCGCGATCACCCGCCGACGTGCCCGCATACCGCGTTGCGACCTTCCCCAGCTCGGCCACGGCGTTTGCCGGGTTCTGCGCCGTGGCCGTCTGCGCCTGAAAGAAGGCACGCTCGGCATTCTGCACCTTCGTCTGCGCGGACTTCTGCCAGAGCACCACGCCCAGTCCCACGGCAACCATGCCGCCCAGCACGATGGAGATCAGCTTCTGGTTGGTCTTGAACCAGGTCGTGAGCGAGTCGAGCCCGCCCTCTTCGAATTCCGACATCGTTACAGGTCTGGAGACGAGGACTCCGCGCGGGCGTCCCGAGGCATATGTACATCGCCGCACGAGGCGGGACCACAGTAAGGATGACAAGGTGACCGATTCACGCGCGCAGTACAAGCGGACTGGCGTAGTCCGTCTGGACAGCTGGCGCGGATCAATTGCGAGCATGGTTTAGCGAAACGGGCGTTTGTGACGGACTGCCGAGCCATATCGTCACCATGGCAGATGCGCACACAAAAAAGGGCTGAATAGCTGGTCAGTTCACCCCAAAGAAGTCAATTGCAGACCGCTCTGTTCGGTGTTCCGTCCAGCTACCCTTCCCGTCATGCCAATCCCTATACGACTTGCACGTGCCGCCCGTCGCCTCACGCTGCTGTTCAGCGTGATCGCGATAGTTATGGCCGCACCCCAACGCGCGGCAGCGGAAAAGCCCCGCGGCAAGAAGGCAGTTGCAACAAGCGTGCGAGGCAAGTCGAAGGCGACGGCTCGCCGTTCATCCGCTTCTCGGACACGCAGCCTCAAGGCTCGCCGCAGCAGTTCGCGCCTCGGTTCCGCCGCAGCGCGCCGGGCCCGCAGCCGCCGCGCCGGACGCAATCAGGCACCGATCATTCCAGACGTTGCACAGGCGTCGTTCCTGTCCGACTCCGCAGACGTGCTTCGCGATTCCATTGTGTCCGTTGCACGCCAGCAGATCGGCACACCGTACATCTGGGGTGCCGAGACGCCTGGTCAGGCCTTCGACTGCAGCGGGCTCGTCAAGTATGTGATGTCGTGGCTCAGCGTGAAGCTGCCGCGAACCGCGAACGAGCAGGCGTACACGGGCATTCGTGTCGGCCGAAACCTGGATCGAATGAAGCCGGGCGACCTGCTCACCTTCGGTACCCGGCGTCGCATCACGCACATTGCGATCTACGCCGGCAATGGCAAATACGTGCATGCGAGTCGACCCGGGGTCGGGGTCGTCGAGAGCCTGCTCGACACAAGCGCGAAGCGCTTCCGCGGCGCCGTGCGACTGGTAGCCGATGCTGATACCTCGACTTCGCTGTCGGGCCTCATTCCCTGAGCTGACCGATCGCGTCCCCCACATGGCCCTTGCAATCCTGCGAGGGCTTTTTTGCGTCGCACCCGTCAGCCCTGGGGACGGAACCCGAGGTCTGTTGCCGCGTTTGATAGCTTTCCATCAATCGCTGCAAGGCACGCGATTCCACCCTGCATTGGAGCTGAATGCGCTATCGCGTGCTGGTGACGGACGAGATTGATCCTGATGGGCTCTCCCTGCTGACGGCCGAATCGCGGCTGCAGGTCGATGAGGTGCCGACCCTGACGGCGGCGGAGCTGCTCGCACGCATTCCCGAGTATGACGCCATCGTCGGCCGCAGCGCATCGCGCATCAGCGGGGATCTGTTGCGTGCAGCCACGAAGCTTCGCGTCGTCGGGCGCGCCGGCGTCGGCGTGGACAATGTGGACATGGCGACGGCGACAGCACTTGGCGTGGCCGTCATCAATGCACCCGCCGGCAACACGGTCGCCGTCGCGGAGCTTCTGTTCGGATCGCTGCTCGCACTCTTCCGTCACATCGTGCGCGCAGACAGCTCGATGCATGCTGGCAAATGGGATCGCTCGGCGCTGCTCGGTAGTGAGCTGAAAGGACGCACGCTCGGCATCGTGGGTGTCGGCCGCATAGGGTCCGAGGTCGCGATGCGCGCGCTAGCATTCGGCATGGACGTCATTGGCTACGACCCCTACGTTGGCGACGAGCGGTTCCGCGCCCTGCGCATCCGTCGTGCACCATCGCTGGAATCACTGCTGCCCGACGCCGACGTGCTCACCATCCATACGCCGCTGACGCCGGAAACCACCGGCATGATTGGCCGACGCGAGCTCGCGCGCATGCCTGCTGGTGCCGTGCTCTGCAACCTCGCTCGGGGCGGCATCGTGGATGATGGCGCGCTCGCGCACGCGCTACAGAACGGCGTGTTGCGGGGCGCATGCATCGACGCATTCGCGCAGGAACCGCTCCCGGCAGATCACCCGCTCCGCGCGCTGCAGAACGTGCTGCTGACACCGCACCTTGGCGCTTCGACGGCCGAGGCGCAGCGGAACGTCGCGGTGGACGTCTGCGAGGCCGTTCGTGATGCACTCCTGAACGGGGAGCTCACCCGATCGCTGAACGTTGCCACCGTCACCGGTACCGAGTGGCGCGACCTGCAACCAGCGCTGGTACTCGCGCAGCGTGCCGCTGCCATTGCCCGTGCGCTGCTGCTGGATCAGGGCATCAGCATCATTCAGCGTGTGCGGCTCCGCGTCAGCCCGGACCTGATCGGCGCCGGCGCTGCCCTGCTCTCGGCGGCTTGTGCCGGCATACTCGAAGGCGTCATCGATGATGGTCGCCTGAATCTGATCAATGCGCGCGCGATGGCCGAAGCACGCGGCATCGAACTCTCGATCGGTGAGCTGACCGACCAGGACCGCACCGCGACGCTCGACATCTCGCTGAGTGGTGGCGTGCGCGAGATCGGCGTCGTCGCCACGGCCCCGGCTGGCTCCGTCCCCCGCGTCACGCGCATCGGCGCCTTTCACGTGGACGTCACGCCGCGCCAGACGATGATCGTGCTGACGAACAACGACGTGCCGGGCGTGATTGGCCGCGTCGGCACCGCACTTGGCGACGCACAGGTGAACATCGCCGAGTACCACCAGGCGCGCCTCGCGCAGGGTGGTGAGGCATTGGCGGCCATCTCGGTGAATGGCGTCGTGGCGCCTGCACTGCGCGAGCGGCTGCTCGCGCTTCCGGATGTGCGCACCGCGACCATCGTGCGCTTCGGCGGTGGCAACGGCGGTTCGCCAGGCGAGTCCACCGCGCGCGGATGAGCAACGCGCTGATCACGACCGACTTCGACGTGCGGCAGAGTGTGAGTCGCGACGCATCCGGGATGGAGCTGATCCCGGACACTGTCGCACGTCCGCGGTCGCGGGCGGAACTGCTCCAGCTGCTGCATGAAGCGTTGCGCGACCGCACACCCGTCACCGCAGCGGGCGGACAAACGAGTACCACCGCGGCGTCGCTCACCGATCGCGGCATGCTGCTTTCCCTGCGCGAGATCGGCGGCATTCATGACATCGATCGCGCGTCACGGTCGGTGCGCGTTGGACCGGGTGAACTGCTCGGTCCGCTCAAGCGCACGCTGGCGGCCGAGGGGTGGCTGCTCGCTCCTGACCCGACCAGCGAAGAGGACTGCACCATCGGCGGCGCGATCGCCTGCAACGCGTCGGGAGCGCGTTCGCTTCGCTACGGTGCGATCCGCTCGCATGTGCGCGGGCTGACGGTGGCGTTGATGAACGGCGACGTGTTGGAACTCAGGCGCCCATCGCTCGAGAAGAACACCGTCGGCTACGCACCGGTGCACGATCTGGTGGATTGGTTCGTGGGCAGCGAAGGTACACTCGGCATCATTCTCGAGGCCGAGTTGTCACTGCTGCCGCTGCCGGCCTGGGTGATCGGGATCAGCATTCCCTTCCCGACCGAAGCCGCCGCGCTCGCGTTTGTGATTGCGGCGCGGGAATCGGCCGTACTGGCACCTCGCTGCCTGGAGTTTCTCGACGCCGGCGCACTCGACATCGCACGCACGTCAGTGCAAGACCCGGGTTGGGCGACATCGGCGCAGGCATTGATCTACACGGAGCTTGCCGGCAGCGAAGCCGACGAACCGCCGCTGGACGCCTGGCTCGAGCTCGCGATGGCGCACGCGGCGCTGGACGACGACATTCGCGTGTACGAGGGCGAGGCTGCGCTGCGCGACGCTCGCAAGTTGCGCCATGCGGTGCCCGCCACGATGCATGAGCGCGCGGCGCCGTATCGCGCGACTGGTGGACGCCGCATCTCGACTGACTGGGCCGTGCCGTATCGCCATCTTGCCGATGCGCTTGCCGCGTCACGACGCGCGGTCGAGCGTCGTGGGCTTGCGCAACCAGTCACGTTCGGGCACGCCGGCAACGGTCATCCGCACCAGAACTTCATCGCGCGCGACAGCGCGGAGCTGGAGCGCATCACGGATGCCGTGGGCGAGACGTTGCGTGACGTGATCGCCCTGGGTGGCACTGTCGCAGCCGAACATGGCATCGGGAAGATCAAGTCGCGCTGGCTGCCGATGCAGATGTCGGGGACGCAACGCGCCATGATGCGTGCGATCAAGCATGAGCTGGACCCGCATAACCTGTTGGCACAAGGGAACATCCTGTGACGCGCTTCAAGTCGGTCATCCTCGATGTCGACTCGACAGTCAGCGAGCTCGAAGGCATCGACTGGCTGGCGGCGCAACGCACGCCTGACGTTGCCGCCGCCGTGGTGGCACTCACCACGGATGCGATGGAGGCGCGCGTTCCGCTGGACGCCGTGTACGGACGCCGGCTCTCGCTCATCAAGCCGACTCGCACCGAGATCATGGATCTCGCATCGGCGTACATCAGGACGGCGCTGCCCGGTGTGCGTGAAGCGGTGTCCGTCTGGCGCGATGCCGGTGTACGTGTGGTCCTGGTCAGCGGCGGCCTGCGCGACGCGCTGCTGCCTTTGTCAGCATGGCTCGGCATCCCGGCGCTGGGCGTGCACGCAGTGGACGTCGATTACGATGCGACCGACGTGGCAGTCACGGTACGCGGCGACGCGCCGCTCGCACGAGCCGGTGGCAAGCCGGAGGTCGTGCGCCGCCTGAACCTGCCGCGTCCGATCCTCGCCGTTGGCGACGGTGCCACCGACGCGGAGCTCGTGCCGCATGTCGACCGCTTCGTTGCATTCACCGGTGTCGCGCGGCGTGAGCATGTCGTTGCTGTCGCGGCGGACGAGGTACGGAGTTTCGCGGTGCTCACCCCACTCGTTCTCGGCTCCTGATGCTCGATCACGGCACCTTCTTCCTTCCCGGACCGACGGAAGTCCGACCGGAAATCCTGCAGCAGATGGCGCGCCCGATGCTGCCGCACCGAAGCGCGGCGTTCGAGGACATCTACGCACGGTGCGACGCCGGCCTCCGCCCCATCTTCCGCACCGCGCGGCCCGTTTACATCGCCACGGCGTCGGCGACGGGAATGATGGAGGGTGCGATTCGTTGCGCCCCGGGCGGAACCGTGCTGTCGCTGGTGAATGGTGCGTTTTCCGAGCGGTTTGCACAGGTTGCGCTGAGCTGCGGTCGCACCGTCGTGCGTGATGATGTGCCACTCGGCTCGCATCACACTCCCGAACAGGTCGCGGCGCTGCTGCAGTCGACGGGTGCATGCACCGTGACACTCACGCATTCCGAGACGTCGACCGGTGCCCTGAACGACATCGAAGGCATTGCCCGAGTCGTGCACGAGAACGGCGCGGTGATACTCGTGGACAGCGTGACGGGTCTCGCCGGCGCACGCCTCGAGTTCGATGCGTGGAACCTCGACTTCGCCTTCACCGGATCGCAGAAGGCGCTTGCCTTGCCCCCCGGCCTCGCGCTTGGCGTGGCGAGCAAGCAGTTCATCCATGCGGCGGCAGGAAACAGCGATCGCGGCACGTATTTCGACCTCGTCGAATTCGAGAAATACGCCGTGAAGAATCAGACTCCCAGCACGCCTGCCATCTCGCTGTTCTACGCGCTTGCGGAGCAGGTCGAATTTGTCGCGGTGGAAGGGATCGAGGCGCGCTGGGATCGGCATCTCCGCATGCAGACGATGACCGTCGCGTGGGTTGCGCGGCTGCACGGTGAGCTGCATCCCGACTTCAGTGTGCTCGCGCCGGAATCAGCACGCTCGCCGACGGTCACATGTGTGACGCTGCCGGCTGCACTGAAAGGCAGCGCGGTCGCCGCTGCAGTGGCCGCGAGTGGATTCGTGATCGGCGCCGGCTACGGTCCGCTGCGCGAGACAACGATCAGGATCGGGCACATGGGCGATCATGCCGAGGCCGGCTTGCGACGCTGCCTCGACACCGTGCGCAGCTGCCTCGAGGCGATGCTGCGCACGACTTGATCAACTCGCGTAGAGCGGCTTGAGAATCGCCATGGTATCGTCCCACGATCGCGCCATTTCCTCGACCGTCAATGTCACGTCGGGCATGCGCCCGGACTGCGAGACGCGCACCAGTCGCTGATGCAGCCCACGCGCCGAGTGCGCGAGCAGGCGGAGGTGTCGTGCCGCGTCGCCCACCGCCTCGTCATGCGCACCAAGCCAGTCGCAGACATCTGCACCGAGCTCGAACGACGAACCACACTGGTGCAAGGTCGCAAACGCCCAGCGCTGGTAGTGCTCCGCGTCGCCGCCGGCGAGCCAGGCACCGTGCGCGCGCAATGCCTCACCGAAGGCCCGCACGGGATTCGCCGCGGGTATCCGGGTCGCATGAAAACGAGCGAGCGCGACTCCGACCTGTGCGCGCTCGGACACGGTGCGGTGTGCAATGCGGTCGAGCTTCACGATCTGTGCATGTGGCGGCAGCTGCGCACCGCCAATGCCCGCCGTCATGAGCGCGTCGAGGTCTCCTCCACCCACCGTGGCACCCGCCGATCCGTGCAGGTACCGCATGCGATGCGCGTCTCGATCGTAGCCGGTCACGGCGATGAGCGTCTTTGCGTGCTCACGCTGGTAGCTGCTGCCCATCATGTCAGGCAAGTGAAACGCGTCGACCTCCACGAGCACCGCGTTGCCGCGATCGAGTTGCTCCACGAGATGCGCCAGCAACGGTCGCCAGACGATGAGGTCCTCGACCGCGATACCGTAGCACGCCCACAGATCCGACGGGCAGATGCTGGTGAAGCTCCACTGGTCGCCATTGAAGTCCACACACAGCGTCGGCATCAGGACCGCCGCCGGATCCAGCCCGAGTGCATGCAGCAGCTCGATCCAGACGTCGAGATGAGCGTTCGTGGTGCTCCAGACGCGCTCACCCTGATGCCAGTCGTGCGGTCCACGCCATGCCAGACTTTCAGATCCAACAAAACCAGCATTCACATCGCTTTCAATACGCGCGGCCATAAAAATTCCACCCATGCGCTCGCTTTCCTGCGAACACGGTGCACATCGGGAAACGGAATGCCGGATGCGGGACTGCACTACACCCGGCGCGGGTACGGAGCCGATATGAAATGAATATCTGCGGGAAATGCCTTCTGGACGCATTGTAACACACATCGCTACAACCATGCGAACCGTCGCCGACCGCTGTGACGCGCACAACACGCGTACCGTCACCTCGTCTGCCTGCCAGTGCCGGCCGTGAGTGTTTTCAGCGACCGTCCTGCACTTCCCGCATCGAGCGGGCAGCAGATTCCAACCGTGAAAGCGCCGCCAGCCGCACGGTTGCAAACTGCCGTTGTGCGGTGGTC
>JACMPK010000008.1 GCA_014377535.1 Gemmatimonadaceae bacterium | reverse complement strand
CTCGTCGAACGCCATCACGATCACGGCGGCGCCATACTGCCGCACCAGCGTGGCCTGACGGATGAAGTCGGCCTCGCCTTCCTTGAGCGAGATGGAGTTCACGATTGCCTTGCCCTGCACCTGCTGCAGGCCGGCCTCGATCACGCTCCACTTGGAACTGTCGATCATGAGCGGCACACGACTGATGGACGGCTCGGTGGCAATGAGGCGCAGGTAGGTGGTCATGGCGGCGTGCGCGTCGAGCATGCCTTCGTCCATGTTCACGTCGATCACCTGCGCGCCACTCTCGACCTGCTGGCGCGCCACCTCCAGCGCACCCTCGTAATTGCCCGCAAGGATCAGCTTCGAGAACTTGGCCGAGCCGGTGACGTTGGTGCGCTCGCCGACGTTGACGAAGTTCGTGGACCGATCGATCACCACGGGCTCCAGTCCGCTCAGGCGCTGCGCGGGTGGGAGGGTGGGAATCACGCGCGGCGTGACTCCCTGCACCGCTGCCGCAATGGCCCGGATGTGCGCCGGCGTGCTGCCGCAGCAGCCTCCCACGATGTTCACGTAGCCGGTCTTCGCCCACTCGCCGATGTTGCGGGCCATGTCCTCCGGCGTCTCGTCGTAGCCGCCGAATGCGTTGGGCAGGCCGGCATTCGGATGCGCCGACACGAGCACGTCCGCCACGCGCGAGAGCTCCTGCACGTAGGCGCGCAGCTCTTTCGGGCCGAGCGCACAATTGAGGCCGATGCTGAGCGGCTTCGCATGCATGACGCTGAGCCAGAACGCCTCGGTCACCTGACCGCTCAACGTGCGACCGCTGGCGTCGGTGATCGTGCCGCTGATCATCACGGGCACACACGCATGTGTGCTGGTGAACACCTGCTCGATCGCGAACAGTGCGGCCTTCGCGTTCAGCGTGTCGAACACGGTCTCGACCATCAGGATGTCGGCACCACCATCAAGCAGCCCGCGTGCCGCCTCGCTGTAGGCCTCCACCAGCTCCACGTACGTCACGTTGCGCGCTGCGGGATCGTTCACTTCGGGCGACAGCGATGCCGTGCGGTTGGTAGGACCAAGCACGCCGGCGACATAGCGCGGGCGAGAGGGATCACGCGTCTCGAAGAGGTCGCAGACCTGACGGGCCAGACGCGCCCCTTCGACATTCAGCTCGTACGCCAGCGCCTCCATGCCGTAATCGGCCATGGCGATGGACGTCGAGTTGAACGTGTTCGTCTCCAGGATGTCGGAGCCGGCATGCAGGTACGCGGCATGAATGGCACCGATGAGCTCCGGACGCGTGAGCGCGAGCAGGTCGTTGTTGCCGCGCAGGTCGCGATGCCAGTCCGCGAATCGTGGACCGCGATACGCCGCTTCATCCAGGCGTTCGCGCTGGATCATGGTACCCATGCCACCGTCGAGCAGCAGGATGCGCTGAGACAATTGCGCCCGGAGCAGCGCCTCACGCTCGGCGCGTGTGCGCACCGGCGCCGTGGCGCGGGCGTCCGCGAGCGAGAACGGAGGCAGCGGCTCGGTCGCCCACTCCGCGTCGAGATCGTGATGGTGTGTCTGCGCGCCCTGCTTCATGCGAGTACCGGTGCCGGCTCGCGCGCGGCGCGGAAGCCCAGGATGTGACAGATGGCGTACGTGAGGTCGGCGCGATTCAGGGTGTAGAAGTGGAAGTCCTCCACGCCCTCATCGGCCAGCTTCGTACACTGCTCAGCAGCCAGCGTGGCGGCCACCAGCTTGCGAGTATCGACGTCATCCTCGAGCCTGTCGAAGTGACGCGCCATGGAGTCGGGCACCGAGGTGCCGCACATGGCGGAGAAGCGCTGCGTCTGCGCGAAATTCGTGACCGGCATGATGCCCGGCACGATCGGCACGGTGATGCCGGCCGCGCGCGCCCGTTCGAGGTAGCGCAGGTAAATGGAATTGTCGAAGAAGAATTGCGTGATCGCCCGCGTCGCACCGGCGTCGACCTTCCGCTTCAGGTTGTCGATCTCGGCATCCATGGAGCCGGCGGTCGGATGTGTTTCGGGATACGCGCTGACGCTCAGCTCGAAGTCGAATGCCTTGCGCAGTCCGGTGACGAGGTCCGAGGCGTACGCGAAGCCGCCCGGATGCGGCTCGTACGCACTGCCCACGCCGGCCGGCGGATCACCGCGCAGGGCGACGAGATGACGCACGCCCGTGTCCCAATACTCCCGCGCAACGTCGAGGATCTCGTCGCGTGTGGCCGAGACACAGGTGAGGTGTGCGGCAGGCCGCAACGTCGTCTCGGTGAGCAGGCGCCGCACCGTGGAATGCGTCCGCTCGCGAGTCGTGCCGCCGGCACCGTACGTGACCGAGACGAAATCAGGCCCGAGCGGCGCCAGACGCTCGACCGCGCGCCAGAGCTGCGCCTCCATTTCATCGGTCTTCGGCGGAAAGAACTCGAAGGACACGGTGAAACGGCTGGTGTCGGGCCGGTTGAGAATCGAGGGGCTCATGCGGATGCCGCCAGGGGTGGAAGTAAGCAATCCCAGATGACGACGGTCAGCGGGGAACCTTGAAGACGAACGGCCTCGCGCGATCGCAATCCCGCGACGTCACACCAGTGCGCGATTTCGTCGGTTGCAAAGCCAAGCCGGCGATGCGCATGCTGGTCGCGCAGCCACTCCTCGCGATGCGGCGCGAAGTCCGCCAGCAGCAGCCGCCCACCAGGACGCAGCACGCGCGCGACTTCGCGCAGGACGGCCGTGGGATCGTCGGCGAAGTGCAGCACCTGATGCAGCACGACGAGGTCCATGCTGCCGGTGGGCACGGCGAGGCGATACATGTCGCCGTGGCGGAGCTGGGCGTTCCGGAGATCGGTCAACGCCAGCGAGGCACGGGCGTAGGCCAGCATCTCGTGCGACCGGTCGATGCCGGTGGCGCGTGTCGCACGCGGGGCGAGCAGGGTCAGGATCCGGCCGGTCCCCGTGCCGATGTCGAGCAGATCGCCCACGGGCTCACTGCCGACCAGCGCCGTCAACGCCAGCTCCACATCCTCCTCTGCCACATGCAATGAACGGATGTCGTTCCACTCATGCGCGTGCCCCCTGAAGTACGCATCCGCAACATCCTGCCGCGCACGTTGCACCTCGGCCAGCCGCTCGCGATCCTCGGCCAGCACGGGATCGTCAGTGCCGAGCAACTGAACGAAGGCGCTCGCAACGCGACCCTCGGCCAAACGATAGAACGCCCAGCTGCCCTCCGGCACCCGATCCAGCAGGCCGGCCTCGCACAACAGCCTGAGGTGCCGGGAGATTCTTGGCTGGCTCTGCTGCAACACCTGCGTGATCTCCGTCACCGTGAGCTCCGCATGCGCCAGCACGCCAAGCAGCCTGAGCCGAGTGGGCTCAGCCGCGGCGCGGAGCGCTTCGAGGAACGAGCGATAGCTCGCGCCGTCAGCGACCAAGTCAGCGCAGGCATCTGGAAGAGTGATTACAGCCATGAGAGAAGCATATAAAGCTTTCTTTATATTGCAAAGTGGGGTTGACCGTCAATAGGGCAGCAGACCCCCCGCTTCAGTCCCACCTGTGCGATCTTTCGTCGCATCCGCATCTCCCACCAGCATCAGCGCCGCCTCGCAGGCAGCCGGTGCTCGTCCGCGCAGTCGCCCTCAGGAGTACCGCCATGACCAGCACAAGCGTTCCCGCCGCGCACCCCGCCCTGACGCAACTCTCGGAAGACGAGACGATGTTCCGCGACGCCGTCGCCGCCCT
>JACMPK010000085.1 GCA_014377535.1 Gemmatimonadaceae bacterium | reverse complement strand
GATCCGTGCCAACCGGACGGACGTCATCATTCGTGCAGAACCGTGCGTGCTCGGGAGGTGTGATCGCCCGACTCCGAACGGCAGGGGGTGCTCAAACTTTCGGTGTCACCATCATCTGCCTTCGGTCCAGCGCATCGCTCGGGCATGGCTCCGACCACGAGGTGCACTTTGCGTTTTGCGCCTCGAGGCACTCGTCACCACGTGTCTCGGATCGAACTCAACAATTCTGGCATCAGACGTTGCTCCCCTCTACGTCATCACACGACGTCGGTGCCAAGTCGCGAGCTGAGTGCGGCCACTCGTAGAACAATGCACAAGCAGCGGCGATAACCGCGCCGACGCTCCATCCACCGATAACGTCGGTCGCCCAGTGCACGTCGAGGTACACGCGAC
Source organism: Gemmatimonadaceae bacterium (assembly GCA_014377535.1). GTDB lineage: Bacteria > Gemmatimonadota > Gemmatimonadetes > Gemmatimonadales > Gemmatimonadaceae > JACMLX01. The sequence continues at coordinate 15,301 of JACMPK010000085.1, read as the reverse complement.
TCACACCGACGAGCAAACTGAAGATGACCGCCGCGGCCACGGCCCACCTTGGCGCCAGTCCTTCCCGATACGACACATAGGCGACCGTCACCCCGATGGCCATGGTGTTCAGCGAGTGTCCACTTGGAAAGCTGTAACCAAGCTCGGGAAATGCGCCAGCACCGAGTGGACGCGCTCTGTGAAAGATGGCCTTGAGCGTGAACGTGACGAGCACCGAGGACATCGACACTACTCCGGCCAGCGCAGACCTGTCGCTCGCACCACGGCGCCACAGCCAGAATATTGCGACGGCCGCCATCGGACCGAGTACCGCCACTGAGCCAGCGCTTGAAAGCGCGCTGAACAACGAATGAAGCGACGACGATTGCACCCCTGCGACTACGGTGCGGACCGCCGCATTCATCGCAAGGATCTGGCGTTCGTCGACATTCAACGCGAGCGCAGCGAACGAAGCGACCGCGCCCGCGCTGAAGGCGAGGATCACCATCACACGACGCTTGAATCGTACGCAGAACGCCACGCGCACTCGTCTCAATCGTCAGCGCTTGCAGCCGGCTCTCGCACGTCGACCGCCTGGCGGTCACGCGAACCCTCGCCCCAAGCCTCAACGTGGTCGAGTAGGGCACGCTCCATCCATGGCACGACTCGCATTGCGTTCGCCAGAAAATGTGCTGTTCCCGCAGTTCTGCTCACGGAAGTCGGCAGAACTAGCGCGCCAGTGTGGCACAAGGCACAGTGATGGAACTCAAGTCAATCACGGTCTCAGCCTCCAAGCAATCCGAATGATGTTCGTTTTTTTCGCGGTGATCTGCCTGACACTTCCGCATGCAGTGCCCGCCCAAGGCAATGCGGCATTCGTCGGCGACTAGAAACGTGTCTTTATTGTCCAGCCAGACTCAGCTGGGGCAGCACGTGCGTTCTGGGGTCCGAAGCCGCTCGGTACGTTCCACTGCTTCGCCAATGGCGTGATGGCGGCGCAACTGTACGATGAACGGTTCCCGACCAAGGCGCCGTCGGCGCGGCCGGCAGAGGCGAGCCGACACTACCCCCGCGCGTCGTACTGGATCACGGTCAACGCAGTGTCGTTCAGCAGCAGCCAAAGCCAGACGCGCAGCAGAATCCAACCGCCTCGGGTGCTAGTGTTCGCGATGCAGGGCAATCGCGGCGCGCTCGGCATCCATCTCACCCGATCCGCACTGATCCGCCATGCGCTACGCCCTCATCTCCGACATTCACGCGAACCTGCACGCGTTGGACGCCGTGCTCGCCGACATCGACCGCCGTGCAGACACGAACGCAATTTTTCACCTCGGTGACCACGTCGGGTACTCCACTCATCCGAACGAGGTGGTGCAGCGCCTGAGTTTGCGGGGCATCAGCGGGATTGCCGGCAACTACGACTCGACCGTCGCGACGGACTACAAACACTGCGGCTGCAAGAGCGAGACACCGCGCCAGGAGGCGTTGGCGCACATCAGTTACCAGTACACGCGTGGTGCCGTGACCAGCGACACGAAGCGCGCCCTTGGTGCCCTGCCCTTTTTAATGGACATCCGGCCGAAGGGCGGTCACGCCGCGGGGCCGCGACTGGTGCTCGTGCACGGCACGCCGACGCTGAACACGCTGTCCTGGACCGAGGATCGTTCCGACGACTTCTGCCTGAAGATGGCCGCGAGCATTGGACTCACGACCGATGATGTGCTCGCATTTGGCCACACGCACATGCCGTGGCACCGCGAGGTGGAGGGCATCCACTTCATCAATACGGGAAGCGTGGGGCGGCCGAAGGATGGGGACTGGCGCGCCGGTTACGTGCGGCTGACGTTCGCCGATGGCGGAACACAGGTCGAGTTCGTGCGCGTGCCGTACGACGTGGATGCCGCGGCGCAAAGTGTGTTGACCGCAGGGTTGCCGGAGGAGTTCGCCGAGTTTCTGCGGACGGGCGGGAAGGCGGCGGTGAGTCGTGTGGTGGATGACGACGGCGCAACACCCTGAAGCGTGCTGCTGCGGTTCGCGGCAAGAGACTCACACGCACTGCTGACGCACATGTCGGCCGATAATCTGTGTGTCGGAAAGCTGCCTGAATCCGGCTTGGAGGGGGCGTATACGTTGCAAGCATGCACAATCGACGACACGATCAAGACCACGCGTACCATCGGGCAGCCGGTTTCGCAGCGTTGCGCGTCAGGATGCTGGTTTTCGTTTGTGGCATCGCTTCGCTGTGCGCACCGACTCGCGCCGACGCCCAGGCTGCGACCGCTGCTGCACCGATGGCCACGGTGCGCGCGAGCGTCATCAACAGCGACGCAATTGGCGACAGCGCACACGTTGCCACGCGGACCGTGGTGGTGGACGCGGTCGTTCGCAGCGGATCGCGCGGCGCACTGACTGACGCGGCGGGGCGCGTCACGCTGACGCTGCCCGCGGGGATGCACGTCCTGGTCGCCAGCAAGTTGGGGTATGCACCTGATAGCGTGCGGCTGACGCTTGTACCGGGCGCGGACACCGCGATTACGCTCCGCCTGCGCCAGCAGGCTGCGAATCTCGTCGGTGTCACGGTCTCCGCCGCCCGCGGCGGCGAGCGCCGGGTGAGCGAGGAGCCGACGCGAGTGGAGGTGGTCGGCCGCGAGGAGATCGAGGAAAAGACGGCGATGCAGCCAGGCAACATCGCCATGCTGCTCAGCGAGACGAGCGGCGTGCGGGTCGCCGCCACGTCGCCCGCGCTTGGTGGCGCCAACGTGCGCGTGCAGGGGCTCCGAGGTCGCTACACGCAGCTGCTGTCCGACGGGTTGCCGCTCTTCGGCCTGTCAGCCGAAGGACTGGGCCTGCTCCAGATCCCGCCGGTGGACCTCCGCCAGGTCGAGATCATCAAGGGCGCAGCGTCGGCCATGTACGGACCCACGGCACTGGGCGGCGTGGTCAATCTCGTGTCGCGGCGCCCCGTTGCGGAGGCCGAGCGCGAGCTGCTCCTCAACCAGACGTCGCGCGACGGCAGCGACGCGGTGTATTGGGACGCGCGCCGACTGTCGCCTGCGTGGGGCTACACGCTGCTCGCGGGCGCGCACCGGCAACGACGCCTCGACCTGGATGACGACGGCTGGGCCGACCTTGCCGGATACGAGCGTGGTGTGCTCCGACCCCGCGTGTTCTGGACGAGCCCGCGCGGCCACTCGGTGTTCACGACCGCTGGCGTCATGGTCGAGAATCGCGCCGGCGGCACACTCGGTGACGCCACGCTGCCCACCGGTACGGGTGCCGGTCGCGCGCCCTTCGCGCAACGCGTGCGGACGCGCCGCGGAGACGTGGGAACGGTCGCACGATTCCTCGTCGGCGACGCGGTACTCGCAGTGCGCGCGTCCGCGACGACGCAGGTGCGCCAGCTGGCCTTCGGGCGCGCAGACGACCGAGAGCGGCGCCAGACGATCTTCGGCGAAGCCACCTACGCTCGACAGGTCGGTGCACAGGCGGGCGTCGTGGGCGTTGCCTTCCAGCGCGACATGTATCGCGCACGGACGGCGACGGCACTCGACTACACCTTCGACGCGCCGGCCCTCTTTGCGCAGCACACGTGGACACCCGGCGAGCACTTCGGCGTGACGTCGAGCGCGCGCATGGACGCACACAGCGTGTACGGCACCGTGGTGAGCCCGCGGCTGTCGGCACTCGCGCGCCCCTTCGCGGGCTGGAGCGGGCGTGAGGCTCGCAGTTCCGCGAGCGGACTCGCGTCGTGGACCGCACGCATCTCGGCCGGTACAGGGCTGTTCGCGCCGACGCCGTTCACCGAGGAGACGGAGGAAATCGCCCTCGCGCGCATTCGCCGGCCAACGAATCTGGTCGCCGAGCGGGCACGGAGCGTCTCGGCAGACGTGGGCGGGCTAATTGGCGGGGTGGAGGTGAACGGATCCGTCTACACGTCAACCATCCGCAACGCAGCGGCACTGCGCCGAGTCGGATCGCCGTTCGGGGAAGATGTGGTGCTCGTCAACGCGGTAAGTCCGACGCGTACGCGTGGCGCCGAGGCATTCGCGCGCTATCGCCGCGAGCCGTTCATCGTGACGGCGACGTACGCCTACCTGCATGTCACGGAGGCGGACGTCGAGACTGGCGGCCGTCGCGGCGTGCCACTCACGCCACGCCACGCGGGCGGCGTCGTCGCCATGTTCGAGGAGGAGAACGGGACACGGTTTGGCATCGAGGGCTATTTCACGGGTCGGCAACCGCTCGCCGACAATCCATACCGCACCGAGAGCCGGCCGTACTTCCTGCTCGGCATTCTCGCGCAGACGCGCATTCGCGAGGCTATCGTCTTCGCCAATCTCGAGGACCTGCTCGATGGGCGGCAGACGCGGGCCGGTCCGCTCCTGCTTCGCACGCCGGCACCAGGCGGACGGTGGACGACGGACGCGTGGGCGCCACTCGAGGGTCGGGTGCTCAACGTCGGCGTGCGACTTGGCGTGCGCGAGTCCGTGGAGGAGCGTGAGCGCGAACGAGCGCAGAAACGCTGACGATGCAATCGTCGCAATCGCGAACGATTGTCGCGCGCCAATTGGGCGGTGTGATCACCATCACATTCGAGATTACAACGCCGTACGACGCAACAGCTGTGCATTGACTGCGACGATGATCGTGCTGAGCGACATCAGGACCGCCGCCATCGCGGGCGTGAGGAGAATGCCCCACGGGGCGAGTGCGCCAGCCGCCAGCGGAATCGCCACCACGTTGTAGCCCGCCGCCCACCAGAGATTCTGGATCATCTTGGCGTAGCTCGCGCGCGACAGTGCGATGATCCGTGGAATGTCCCGAGGATCACTGCGCACCAGCACCACATCGCCCGCTCCCACGGCAACACCCGACCCCGCCCCGATGGCGATGCCGACATCGGCGGTGACCAGCGCCGGCGCGTCATTGACGCCATCACCGATCATGGCGACGCGCTTGCCCGACTGTTGCAGCCGCTCGATGTGCGATGCCTTTTCGTCAGGGAGTACTTGCGCCAGCACGGTGTCGATCTGCAGCTCCTTGGCGACCGCATCCGCAACCGCCTGCGCGCCCCCGGTCATCATCACCACTTCGATGCCCGCCTCGTGCAGCCGGCGCACCGCCTCGTGCGATTCCGGGCGCACCGCATCCGCGACCGCAAACGCGGCAAGTGTCCGCTCACCTTCAACGAGGTAGATCACCGCCTGTCCACGCCCCGTCGCCGCCTGCGAGAACTCCGTGAGCGACGCCGCCGGCTGCACACCCAGCTGCGCCAGCAGGTTCGGCCCACCGGCCGTGAGCTGGCGTCCCTGCACCGTCGCACGCACACCGCGACCGGGAATCGCTTCGAACGCAGTCGCAGGAGTCGGTGTGATGCCTCGGTCCGTCGCACTCCGCACGATGGCGCGTGCCACCGGATGCTCGGCATCGTGTTCGACGGCAGCCGCAAGCGACAGCGCGTCCTCCTCTGACAGGCCGCCGTCGGTCGCCATCGCGACGACGCGGTGCTGTCCCAGCGTCAGCGTCCCGGTCTTGTCGAAGACGACCGTCGTCACGCGTCGCGCTTCCTCGAGGCCACGCCGGTCACGAACCAGCAGGCCGTTGCGGGCACCGAGGGTCGTGGAGATCGCGAGCACGAGCGGCACCGCCAGTCCGAGCGCGTGGGGACAGGCAATCACCAGCACGGTCACGAATCGTTCGATTGACACGGCGACGGTCGCGCCACTGAGCAGCCATGCAATGAGGGTGACCACGCCGGACCCAAGGGCGATCCACGTCAGCCAGAACGCCGCGCGATCCGCAAGCGCCTGTGCGCGTGAGCGCGAGGTCTGCGCTTGCGCGACCAGTCGCATGATCCCAGCCAGTGCCGTGCGATCACCCGTACCCGTCACCTCGACCCGGAGCGCACCGGTGCCATTGATCGCGCCCGCGATCACCGTGGCACCGACATCCTTCGGCACCGGGGCCGACTCCCCGGTCAGCAGCGCCTCATCGACGTTGCTGCGACCATCGCGCACCACACCGTCGGCAGGGATGCTCGCTCCAGGCCTCACCAGCATGATGTTGCCGATGGCGAGGTCGGTCACCGAGATATCCTCCAGCCGTTCGCTGCCATCCGCGGCCCGGGTAACACGTGTCGCCATGTCCGGCAGCAATTTCGCGAGTTCGCCCAAAGCGCCTTGCGCCTGCGAGATAGACCGCATCTCGAGCCAGTGGCCGAGCAGCATGACGGTGATCAGCGTCGCGAGCTCTTCCCAAAGCGGCATGCCCGGAAAGCCAAGCGTCACCACCACACTGAACACGAACGCGACACTGATCGCGAGGGCGATGAGCGTCATCATGCCCGGCAGCCTATCGTGGATTTCGCGCACGGCGCCCTTCAGAAACGGTGCCCCTCCGTAGACGAACAGCACCGTCCCGAATAGCGCCGGAATCAGCGTGCTGCCAGAAAAGGCGGGTGGTGCATATCCGAACGCGCTGGGCAGCATGTGGCCCCAGATGCGCGTCGGCAGTGTGAGCGCCAGTGACCACCAGAACTTGTCCCTGAACAGTGCGACCGAGTGACCGGCATGCTTGTCGTGGCCGTCAGTACCAGGAGAATCGCCGCTGTGACCGTGATGCTCGTGTGCCTTGTGCGATACGGGGGCGTTTGTGTGTGGCTCACCGCCATTCACACGGCTCGAATGCCCCGCATCATGCATGATTGGCGGGGTGGCTGACGATGGATTGGTCATCAGCCGAGTACGGGCGTCGTTGACGACACGATGGAGCGGCGCGTCTTCCTCATGCTGCCGCACAGGCCTTCCGGTCTACGTCAACGCGTCATTTTCGTGGCCTTGGCAGAGCGATACGCGGCGCCCGAGAGAACATGCCAGTCGCTCGTCGCATGCCGCCTCCGCAGTGAATGGTTGCGGCTCAAGTGAAGCCACGACACCTTGCAGGCGCCCTGGCTTTTATGCATGATAAAGGATGAGTGCAAGCCGTCGCTTCACAATCTGACATCCATCACATGCCTGAGCGCCCCACCCGTGCAGAGCGCGCGGGGTCGTTGCCCGCGCCCGCGCAATCGCATCACTCTGCAGCACCCGACCTCCAGGACACCGTGCGCCTGTCAGCAAACGGGTTGGCAAAGGTGCTCGGCGACCTCGAGGCTCGCGTCATGGCGGCATCATGGCAGCTGAATCGACCGGCAACGGCGCGCGCCGTGCACGAGGTCGTGGCGCGCGATCATGACGTCGCGCTGCTGACCGTCGTGACCGTGCTGAACAAGCTGGTGCGAAAGCGACTGTTGTTGCGTGCGGAGCGTGACGGACTGCTGCACTTCGAACCGACGATGAGCGAAAGTGCCTTCATGGCCATTGCCAGCCGTCGTGTGGTCGAGGGTATGCTCTCGTTCAATCGCGATGCAGTGGCCGCGACGCTGGTCGACGTGCTTGCGGAGCGTGATCCCGCACAGCTCGAAGAGCTTGGGCGTCTGATCGCCGCCCGGCTGAGGAAATAAGCTGTGCCGGCGACACCGACGGCGCCTGACAGCCGCGAGGAACGGTCGTTTCTGCCGCGAGGGCTGAGCGAACGGGAGACACGTCATCGCCGCCGCCTTCTGCTTGTGATCGCCGTCATGCTACTGCTCGCGATGAGCCCAGTTCTCGTTCACCACCTCAGCAGCGGCATCGGTACCCTCCTGCAGGGCCGCGACCATCTGTGGATCATCTGCCTGGTTGCACTGCACAAGTTGCTGGAGCCGGTCCATGTGGTCTTTCACGTGCTGCTGATCGCGGGCATCATTTTCGCGCTGTTCGATCGTGTGCGTGCCTGGCGTACCGTCGCCCGCACGCTGGAGCTGGTCGCCGCGCGCCGCGTCGATATTGATAGCCGGCTGGCCGTGGCGGCCGCCGAAGCCGCAGTGCCGACAGCTCTCATCCATGTACTCGACAAATCCCCGATGCCCGCATTCACGACAGGCTGGTGGCGCCCGTCGATCTATGTCGATGGGTCACTCGAGCAGCACCTCTGCAATGCAGAGCTTGCGGCGGTGCTCGCGCACGAACATGCACATGTGCTCCGTCGAGACCCCGCACGCCTCACTTTGCTTCGCGCGCTGGGATGCCTGTTCTTCTGGCTTCCCGCCCTGCGCCGGCTGTCCGATGACGTGGCGGACGACGCGGAGGTGATCGCCGATGACTTCGCCGCGCGAGGCAATCCGGTCGTGCTGGCGTCCGCGATCCTTGCGATGGCGCAATGGCGGAACAGTGTCTCACCAAGCGCTTCCGTGGTTGGGTTTCAACGAAACGCGATGCTGGACCGGCGGATCCATCGTCTGCTCGGCGACGACTGGGCGATCACGACGCGTGTCACACGGCCATCGCTCACGGGTGCCGTGTTCGGACTGCTGCTCGCGTGGACGTCCGGCCTCGCCGTCGCCCATCCAATGACGGATCACAGCACGCACTGCACACACAGCCGCATGGCAGCCTACGAACACCTTTTCTGTCTGGTGGGCCACGACGACACGAGTACGAGCGACTGCCCGCACGATGGTGATCCTGGCTGAGTCATCCCCCGGTTTTGTCGTGGCCGAATTCACCTCGGCACATCACTCCATGTCGCGTCGTTACCGCTCCAACTCTGCGCTCGCACTTGGCGTTTCGCTCGTGGCATTCGGGTATGCTCCCACCCCGCAGCCGGAGCGCACTCGGGTCTCGACCACGCGGTACAGTCGTCAAGGGACTCCGCCGACGTGGCAGCGACAGTGCAGGCGTTTCACGCAGCATTGCAGTCCGGTGACAGCGCTGCTGTCATGGCCCTGATCTCACCGGACGTGGTGATCCAGGAGAGTGGCGGGATGAAAACCCGCGACCATTACGCCCGTCATCATCTGTCCGGCGAGATTGCGTTTGCCAAGGCGCTGACTGGGGTGCGGAGCGCGCAACCGGTTGACTCCGTGTCGGATGGGTGAAGGAGCGAATCGGCCGCAGTGAGCGATGCGCCCCTGCGCCTCGATTACGCCGCCGCCATCTTTCGACAGGCATCAGCGCACTTTCGGCACGCGTCGGCGCAGATACGACAGTGCTCGTGGTGCGCCGCATGCTTCTCGCACTCGGCCGCACATGCGTCGCACGCATCGGCGCAAGCGCCGCACATTATTGCAGTGAGTGGGCCGCCACGTGCCATCATACGCACGGCGGCCGAACACACGTCGGCGCAGTCACGATCGAGACGAATGCATGTGATCAGCATCGCGTTGTCCGGCTCCGCCAGACAGGCGTCCGAGCACATTTCGCAAGCAACGAGACACGCCACGCACGCTTCGATGCACTCGTGGTTTTTCGCCCCGGCGCCATGCAAATAGGTGTTGAGTTCGATTGCTGTCATTGAAAGCTCCGTAGTGAATCATGCTGTGGTGTTCGCTCGCTGAAATACCCGCACATCCAGGTCTCGACTGTGCTACTTCATTCCCTTCATCGCGTCCTCGTGAATCGCGGCGAGATGCGTGATGCGCATCTCATGCGCCGGCATCATCGCTGCAAGTGCCGTCGCATTCATTCCCGGCATCTGCTTCAGATCATTGCGGATCGAGTCGCCGAGGGCGGTCCACGCCGACGTGGCCGTCATCTTCATGTTGCTCATCTGCTCATTCATCTGCGACAACATGCCACTGACCATTTTCTGGTGGTCCGGCATCATCGCCTTCATCGCCGCATTGTCGGCACCCTTCATGGCGGCCATGTGCGCGGTCATCGCGGCAGACATGCCAGGCATCGATGACCCGGACGGCATCACAGGCATTGAAGGCATGCTGTCAGTTCCACGTGGGGGCATCATGCCGTTCATGCCTCCCATGGCGCCCGAGTCGCGGCGCATCGCATCCGATGCAGATGCCATTGCGCTGTCCGTGCGCGCACCGTCGTTCCTGCCGCACGCGGCCATCACAGGCAGCACAGCTCCAATCGTCCAGCTGAAAATTCTTGATCGTCCAATCATGTGGTGCTCCGGTCAAAGATGGGAGAAACCGCAGTGCCCAACAGCGCCGCTGTGACGCCGTGCGATGACGACAGGTGCGCTCTCTGGCAGAACAAATACGCTTGCCGCAACATGCCGTTTTCCAGTGCATGAACGTTGCCAGCGTTTCAGATCTGTCGACGTGCTCCTGTCACATGTGTCCGCCACCGCAACGGTTCCGCAATCTGATCGCACCGAACAGCGCTGTGTGCATTCGGCCCGACGAGCTCTGCGCTCAGACCGCACTTTAGTGGCGCGTCTGACGATTCAAGCCCATGATGACCGGGCTCAGCTTGTGCGCTCGAGCAATGACGACTCCTCGGAAACACGTCGTTCCGCATCGCCGCCGATCACCCTTCCATGGGCGTGGGTGTCGCCACCAGTATTGCCGTCATCAGCAAAGCCGCTACCGCGAAGCCAAGCTCGATGCGCAACGACCACTGCAGCGCGACGTCTGCCGACAAGTGCGTGCGCAGGCGTGGCTGAATCCATCGCCAGTTAACGAGGCCTGCCAGCAGCATCGGCGTCATCACGAACAGTTTGATGAGGAGTGTTCGCCCGTACACAGACGACCAAAGCTGGGCGAGGCTTCCCACGTGCAGCCACGACGCGAATGCGCCCGTGGCGACGAGGGTCGTCACGGCGGCGAGCGCCATGTTCGAGAACGCCGTGATCGCGTTCGACAGCGCGAGCCCCCTCGCTCCTCCGACTGTCGTCCGCGTAGCGGGAAGCGCCGCCACGACGAGCACGACGATCCCACCGATCCAGGCACCTGCGGCAGTCGCGTGCGCGGTATCGGCGAGAACGGCGAGGGGAAGCAGCGATGGACTGGACGCGGCGTGGCCAGAGAGTGCAAACGAGAATGCAAGCATGAGGGTGACCCCCGCCGCGGTGCGCCACGCACCGTCGTTACTGCCGTCCCTCCGCATGCTCCATGCGGCGACCGCACCCACACCCAGCGCAAGTGCCTCGAGCATCCATGCGCGCCCCCACACCGTCTTGCGCAGCAAGGTCATGACCATCACGGGCTGCGGCCAGAGCGTCGTGTCGTCAAAGGCATGGGCCTGCGCCCAGAGGCGCAGTACCAGTGACAGCACCAGCAGCAGGAGCGCCCCGCGCAGCATCCGTACAAGTGCTGCACGCGAGACGCCCACGGCAGTCTCTCCAACATGCATCGAGTGTCTGGACCACCACAGCGATGCGCCGACGCTGCCCGTCCACAGGCTGAACGCCAGGTATTGCAGCACGCGCACCGCCACATACCCCGGCGACTCCACACCGAACGGGATCGGCACGTCGATCAGCGTGCGTCGCCCGCCGCAGTCAGGTGGTGAGTCAATGCGCGTGCGAAGCGGCCACCGTGAAGGTGTACGAACCGCGCATTGGATGGCCATCGGCCCCGGCAGCCTGCCAGTTCACCGTGTATCGTCCCTGCCCGACCGGTGCCTTGAGGGTCGCTACGAGTGTCTTCGGGTCGGCCGCGTCGGCCACGACGGCGCCCAGAGCAACCGCTCGGCGAGCAGAATCCACCATCGTGATCCGGCTCATGGCTGGCTCCAGGGCTTCCTGAAAGGTCAGTCGCAACATCGTCGGTGCAACGCTCGCCGTGCTGTTCACTGCCGGCACTGCCGCAACCAACCGCGGATGCAGCATCGCGTATGCCGGCGCCGCGATTATTGCGGTGGCAACGACGATGCGACGCAGCATGATGGAACGGATCATTGGAGACACTCGTGAGAGACGGTGAGTTGCGACGAGCACGGGCACGCCGCAAGGACGTGCGTACAGCGACCAGCGTGCATCCTCGTCAAACGACGATGCCATCGCGTTTCAGCTCATCCGGCGTCGCAGCGCGCGCCACCGTGCCCGGAGGATCGGCATACCACCCCGGATCGGTCTGTCCGGTAACGCGATCCCGAACTTTCAGTACGGTGAACATGCCGCCCATGTCGACGTGACCTTTCGGGCCTGGCGCCCCTTGCATCGGGATCGAGTTCCGCGGCACGGGCATCTTCATCGCGCCATGATCGCCCATGCCCGTCTGCCCCATGGTCATGTACTGCGGGAGTAGCGATGCGGTGGCCGCATCGATCTTCGTCTCATCCACACCATTGAGGTTCACACCACTATGGCCCATCTGTGTCATGGTGTGATGCGTCATGTGGCAATGCATCGACCAGTCTCCCGATACGTCCGCTGAGAACTCCACCGTCCGTGTGGTACCGACCGGCACGAGGGTCGTACTCTCCAGGCGCTGCGCGGTGCGCTCGACCTGACCGCCATCGGTGCCGACGACACGCCATGCCAGCCCGTGAACGTGAATGGGATGATGACTCATCGCGCTCAGATTCCCGAAGCGGATGCGCACGTCGTCGCCGCGCTGAATCACGAGCGGTGCCGTCCCCGGAAACGCCTTGCTGTTGAACGTGAGCACATTGAAGTCCGTCATCTCGTTCGGGTCAGGTCGCGCCGTCCCGAGGGCGATCTTCCACTCGCTCGAGAGCATCACGAAATCCTTGTCGGGACGCCGCCGTGCCCCGCGCTGGTGGATGACGAACATGCCCATCATGCCGAGGGCCTGTTGCGTCATCTCGTCGTAGTGGGGATGGTACATGTACGTGCCGTACTGGTCGAGATCGAACTCGTACATGAAGGTCTCGCCCGGCGGAATCGGGGCTTGACTGACGCCGGACACACCATCCATGCCCGATGGCACGAAGAGCCCGTGCCAATGCACACTCGTCGGCTCCGGCAGCTGATTGGTGACATAGATCCGGACACGGTCGCCCTCGACCGCCTCGATGGTGGGGCCTGGCGTCAACCCGTTGTATCCCCAGCATGTCGCCTTGAGTCCCGGCGCGAACTCATGCTGGATCACACCAGCGGTCAGGTGAAACACCTTCACGCGATCCACGATACGAAATGGCAGCGTCGCGCCATTCGGTGTGATGACCGGCGTGTAGTCGCGCTGTGGTTGCCCGGGCGATAGTCGCACTTTCGACCGGCGAGACCGCGATGGCTGCGTCGGTGGGAGTGGAGGCGCTGCCGGTTCCGGCATGTGCATGCCTGCGTGCTGCGCCTGCACCAGCGACGCCACGGCAGCTGTCGCGGTCAGCACGGTCACGCCCTGCTCCAGCAGTGCACGTCGCGAAATTGGTGTGTCGCTCATGGCTTCCTCGGGGATTTCGACGGTCGTTGTACACGGCCGGCAGCCTGTTCGTCTGGAGTCAGTGGCTGGAAGGAGCCACCAACGGCTTGCTCGAGCCGCGCGCGCAGCGTCCAGTAGTCCCGCATCGCTTCGACGTACGCCTGACCCGCGTCGATCTCGGCCTGACGAGCGAGGAGCAGCGTGAAGACGCTCTGCGCCATCGCGTTGACGAAGCGCTGCGACTCAGCCACCAGTCCGGCGCGCAGCGGCAGCACCGTGCGCTGGAGATGCAGCGCGCGCTCACGCGCCGCCTCGACGCGTGCCGCAAGCGCTGCCACATCAGCGGCAATTTCAACGGCAAACGCGTCGTGGCGATCGACCGCCTGTCGGAATGCGGCACGCGCGCGAGCGACCCGGCCCTGACCCTGATCGAATAGCGGCAACGGTACGGTGAGTGTCGCACCGGTGAAGCGGCCATCGGGATCGGTTTCACGTCCTACGCCGATGCTTCCATCGGGCAGGAGCGAGAACGTGTTTGCCAACCCGGCGAGCCGGGATGCGGCTGCTGCGCCTTCAAGCGCGGCGCGCAGCTCCAGATTGCGCGCCTGCGCGAGCGGTGCGAGCACATGAACTGGCGGCAGCGTATCCGCCGGCATGCTCAGGCGTGGCGTGAGCGTCCATGACGTATCACTCGCGACGCCCAGCACGCGCGCGAGCGCCGCAAAGTGTGCGCGACGCCCACCACGCGCAGTCAGCAAGGCCAGGCGCGCATCGGCGGCCATGGCCTGTTGCTGCGCGAGGTCGAAGTCCGAGACGTTGCCGGCGTCATGCAGGGCACCGGCGGCGATGGCGCTGGCCTCCGTCGCCAGAAGCACCGTGGCACGCAGCTCTTCCATCTGTTCCGCCGCCTGCGCCTCGGCGTACGCGACGCGCACGTCCGCGACGAGCGCGATGACGGCGGCAGCGACGCGCGACTGCTCGGCCGCATATGCCTGTCGTGCGGCACCGCGGCGCGACGGTCGCTGCAGATAGTCGATGAAGGGCAACGCGAGCCCAAGCTGAAGAATGCCCGTGCCGCCGCCATCAGCGCGGAAGCTGCCACCACTGAACACCGGGTTCGCCAACAGGCCCGCTTGCACGACGTCGGCCTGCGCGATTCCGAGGTCCTCGAATGTCGCCTGCAGTCGCTTGTTCCGAAGAAACGCAACACGAATGGCGGTATCGACAGGCACGACTCCGTGAAGCGCGTTGGCGGCGTAGGCCATCGCCACTGAATCGGCGGCGCGGTCACGGAGCCAAGACGCACGAACGTCGGAGCGTGCGCCGACCGCGCGATTGACACCGTCGACGCCCTCGTTCGCGGGCAAGCTGGCGCAGGCGGAAAACGTCACGGAGAACGCGCAGCATGCCACTGCGCGCCTGCACTGAAACTGGGAGAGGCTCATGCGTGAGGCTGAGGTGGCTTTACGATGCGTAAAGTACACCGCACCGCGCATCGCCGTCAACCGATGCCGAGCCGAAGATCACGGACAGCGTGAGGCGTGCGAGGAAAGCCGCGCGTGCCGTGTGGTGGCGTAAGTGGACACCGGGAATGCCGCGTGCCCGCCGGTCACGGATCCACTGCGCTCAACCACGGTCCAAGCGATCGTGCTGAACAGAAGGCCGGCTTGAGGCGCAGAAGTCCGGCGAGCACGCCGCCAGGCTCCGCGCTGCGCCCCGTTACAGGTGCTTGTCGATTCTCGTGTATGTGCCAAGCGTGATCAACTGCACCAGCACCTCACGCGTGCTGCGATTTCGCCAGTACCATCCGTGATTGCCATTGAAACCGGCAACGAGTACACCGGAATCGGCTGCTACCCGCTGTCCCTTCTTGTAACTCACGAACCAGTCCTTCGGCCCATGCAGTGAGTCGCCGTGCATGTCGTAGTTCACGACGCCATTCGTGATATGCCACACGTACATCGCACGCGAGCCGCCAGGCATGACGAGCTTCACTTCGCCGCCCTTGCCCGGTGCGAGCGTCACCACGGTCGTATCGACTCGATTGGTCGCGGCTGACGGCGTGGCCACGGCAGCACCAACTGGAGGCGGCGATCCGGCGCCCGCCCCCGACGCGGCGATGACGGAATCCGCCGACGCCTCAGCCGCTGCATTGTTCGCGGCCTCCTCGGCAAG
>JACMPK010000084.1 GCA_014377535.1 Gemmatimonadaceae bacterium | reverse complement strand
CGCCCCTGTACACGCTGTCCACGGGTCCGACGGGAGAGGTTACGCTGGCGGAAGACGGCGACCTTCGCCGAATTCCGGCTGCGGGCAGCAACTTCACGGTCACGCTGCGTCGCGGCGCGAAGATCCGACGCGTGAAGTACCGGCTCGGTGCCGACGAAGCCGGGTGTCACATTGCGCTCCTGTCAGGCCCGACGGTCGTGACCTTCTGATACCGACGCTCAGGCCTTCGGCTTAGGTGCGGCTGCAGGTTTCGTGGCAGCCGGTTCCACGCCCGGGGCCGCGTTGCCGGGCGCCGTGTTCACGGGCGTCGCGTTGCGCGCCGAATCTGCGGACTCGCGGACACGCCGCGCGGCGCCAAGGGCAACGTCGATGCCGTCCTTCGATACCGACGCCTGTGGATAGCGTGATCGCAGCAGACGACGCAGCGGGCGCGGGATCTGCACCACGAGACCACGGTTCGCAACCATGTTGGCGATGGCCGCATCGGCGCGAGCGGCGAGGAACTTCCGGCGCGCTGCGACTCCCTGCGCGCGGATGCTGTCCGGCATCATTGCTGGCACGAGGCCAAGGGTGCCCGTCACGCTGCCGACGATGGTGCGGAGTTCTGCGCGGAAGACATCCGTCTCCGCGCGGGTGAGGGTGATGCCCGCACTGTCAGCCTGCCGCAGGAACAGCTCGTTGCGGATGATCTCGCGCAGCACCAGCGGCACGACGGAATCCGGCGCGTTCCGCAGTTGGCCCTGCATGCCCCGCTCGGGCGGATAGGCGCTCACCCACTGCACCAGACGCGCGGCGGTGAAGGCACCGGCCTTCGTCGTTGCGATTACGGTGGCGCTGTCGGCGTACGCAGTCATGTCTTCGGAGATCGACCGGGCCAGCAGCGTGGCGTCGGGCGCGAGCTTTACCGCCGCGGCCTTCTCGAGACCGGCGAAGTAGGTGCTCTCGGCACGCTGCGCGGCCAGCTGCTTCGCGAGGACGACCACCGATGCTGCCGCTTCGGCGTAAGTGGGCCGATAGACGATGTGCACGCCGAAGCTCGTCGGAATCGGAGTCGAGATGGTGCCGAACGGTGTCGCGGCGACCCCGAGCTCGAACTCCGGGACCATGACGCCGCGCTGCGCTGGCCAGGGTTGCAGCAGGCCACCATCGGTCGCCGAGTTGCGATCGGTGCTGAGCTTCATGGCCGTCGCTGCAAAGTTCTGCTTCGTCAGGCCTGCTCGAATCGAGTCGACGCTCTGGCGGATCATCTGTCGTTGCAGCGGCGATGCGATCGTCGGCACATCCAGCAGGATTTGTCGAGCCATGAGCAGCGTGCCTGACGAGTACAGCAGCGCCGCGTCGACGGTGTCCAGCGGCCAGCCGGAGCTGACGCGCTGGTGCCATTTGCGCGCGCGCGCATTCGCGACCTGCGCCCAGATCGCGTCGTCCACCAGTGCCGGGTCGATCAGGGAATCACCGGTGGCGGCTGCGGTCGCGAGCAGCTGGTAATCGATCCAGAGATCGGCGATGGTGCGCGCTTCTTCTGGTCGCAGCGTGACGCGGGAGTTGCCCATCAGATCGGCCAGCGTGCGGGCTGCGAGCTGCTGCCCGCCGGCGGTTGCGACAGCGGTCGACGCGGGCGCCGGCGATCCGGTGCCGCAGGCAACAAGACAAAGCGCGGTGATGAGCCGCGACGCAATGACGAGGTGTTTCATGTCCATGCAGAGTTGGGCGAGCGCGGTGTTCGGAACCAGCGAACGAGTCGTGTGGGCGGTGCACGTTGGTGTGAAGCAGCCGGGCGATGCATTGTATGGTTGTGGACGCACGAAGGGGGCGACCGGAATCCGGGCGCGCCCCTTTCATGTCGTGCAGCCTGCTGCCAGCACTCCGGGCAGGCGGGGGGG
>JACMPK010000083.1 GCA_014377535.1 Gemmatimonadaceae bacterium | reverse complement strand
GCTGACGCAGGCGAACACGGCCAAAACCATTCAAGAGCTGTGGCAGGTGCGTCATGCCGCCAGTCCGCTGCTGGCGACGATGACGCACATCGGCGTGTCGATGCAGTTCGTGGAGGATGGCTGCGTCCCGCCGACGGCCCTGCCGGAGTACGTGCGTGGCGTGCGCGGCATCATGGCGCATCACGAGTTTCCGTGCGTGATCTTCGGCCATGCCGGCGACGCGAACGTGCACGTGAATCCGCTGGTAGACATCACGAAGCCGGGCTGGCGCGAGCGTGTCGGCGCGGCGCTGGACGAGGTCGTGGCGCTCACGATCGTGCTGGGCGGCACGCTGGCCGGCGAACATGGCGACGGTCGCCTGCGAACGCCGTTCATGGATCGCGTCTGGGCGAACGACGCGCTGGTGCTGTTCGAGCTGGTGAAACACTGCTTCGATCCGCGAGGAATCCTGAATCCGGGTGTGAAGATCGCGCTGCCGGGTCAAATGCCGCTGCCGGCGATCAAGTACGATCCAGAGCTGCCGCCGCTGACCCCTGCGGCACGCACGGCGCTGGACCTGGTGAGCGACACGCGTGCCTACGGGCGTTTCCGGCTGGAGTTGGTTTCAGGGCGTTAGCGAGGCCCCTGCGCTGGAGGAAGTCGGCGAAGCTCCTGCAGCACGAGTGTGTTGATGTTGAGCGTGCTGTCGGCATCCACGATCATCGCACCGGCGGCGAGGTCCAGCACCATGGCCAGCCGTTCGCGGGTGCGCACACTCTTCACGGCCATGGAGAGCTGGGCGAGCAACGGCGCCTGCAGCTCCTGGAGTCGACGGTCAGCCAGCACGTTGAGCTGTGCGACCATGTCCTCGAGTCCGAGTTCACGCGCGCGGACGAGCATCATGGCCGATTCACGCTGCTGCGGCCGAAGATCGGCCTCGACCTTCGACAGCGCATCGATCGCGGTCTTCATGGAGTCACTCGCAGAGCGCACCAGCTCGCGGGCGCCGGCCATTTCAAGCGCGAACTGCGATTCCGCGCCTGCGCGGCCGGGCATCTCCTGCAGCAAGGTGCGCGAGTCGATGATGCCGATGCGAACGACCGGCGTGTTCGATGGCGACGATTGCGCGGCAGCGGGCGCGGCAAAGGCGAGCGCCACGCCTGATGCGAGCGCCAGCGGCAGCGAGACACGGGTACGACGACGCGACGAGAATGACAGAGTCATGAGAGTGACGAATGTTCAAGAATTTCCGGCCCGTTCAAAGATGATTTCATCAGTGCGTGAGCCGGGGATGTTTAAGATTTTACGGTTAGCCACGGCGATCCAGCGGCCGCCATGCTCAGTAAGGCCCGGCGCCAAATCAGCGAGGTCGTGCGTGCCGGACCACCACACGGTGACGAAGGTGAGGTGGTCAAGGAGGTTGCTCCAGCGAGACCATGGCATGCGTGATGTTCTGCTTCAACGGCTGCCGCGCACCGTTGTTGACGGCGGCGGCGACGGTTCGCGCGTGCGTCTGCGGTACACGCGTCGACTCGGCGTAGCAATTTCGAAGGCCCACTGCCATGTGCCGGTGAAGAATGCCAATGCCGCGACGCGACACGCTGCGATTCGGAGGTGAACACCGCTCGTGCATCTATGTTCGTGTTTGACATGTCACGATTGCAGCAACACTGTCGCGCAGCGCGAGGCAGTCATTCGCGGCACGTTGAATTTCGTGACACGCAGCACCGAAACTCCCGCGCGCCGAGCGGGTGATGTGAACTCGATACGCTGCATTGCACTGCATGTCCTGTCACACTTTCCGCGAGTCCTGCCTCATGATCACGCGTTTCATGCATCGCCGTCGGCTGCTACGAT
The DNA here is from genome assembly GCA_014377535.1 of Gemmatimonadaceae bacterium. Taxonomy (GTDB): domain Bacteria; phylum Gemmatimonadota; class Gemmatimonadetes; order Gemmatimonadales; family Gemmatimonadaceae; genus JACMLX01. The sequence continues at coordinate 2,114 of JACMPK010000083.1, read as the reverse complement.
ATTCCATCGCCCCCCTGCTTGGTTGTGTCGGAAGCCTCTCACTCGCGCCGGTCGCCTCCGGGCAGCGAGTGCAGCCCCTCTTTGAGCTGTTCGCGACGTACGGGCGCCCCGCGCTGGCCGCCTCGGTGGCAGAGGCCTACGCGCCGTCGGGCGGCGTCCGTGCCGGTGGGGGTGTGGGGGCGGCGGTCGGCGCGATGATCGGGCGCGTCGAAGTGGCAGGATTTTATGAGCTCGGCGCTGCCTCGGTTAAGCGTCAGGTGTCGTCAAGCCGATCGGGTGATTTCACCCGCAGCGCGGCTGGCCTGCGCATCGAGCTGCCGCTGCCTGAACTGGGCGCAGATTTCCGCGGACTCCTCTCGGGCAGCGTGTTCATGCAGTCGTTGGACAGCGTGCAGGTGGGCCGTGTAGACTTGCCCGCGTTGTCGCGCGGCGTTGCGCAGCGGCGTGCGCCAGGGGGTCGCGTGGAGGTTGGCGTGGAACATCGCGGGTTCATCGGCACCACCTGGTTCGTGACCGGGGGCGTTGCGGCGGCCGGCGCGGGCAGCGGAAGCTGGCAGAACAACACCGAGCGTCGTGGCGGCATAGGCGTGGCGCCCATCGTGACCATTGGTCTGCGCACGCGGCAGTGGTGACGAGGACGGCATAGGGATGAGGTGCTGCGCCGGGTAGTTTTCGCGCAGCCGCCTTGCATTCATTTTCATCCAAGCCTCCTCGACCGTGCCCGAGTTTTTTACCGAGCCACGCCTGACGCTGCTGTCGCGCCCCCAGTTTCTCGAGCCGGAGCACCTTGGCGTCGCCTGGCTTGGCGAGGCCACGGATGGCGAGAAACTGGCCGAATTCGCGGGCCGGCTCTGCTACATGAGCCAGCGGAACCCGGCCGGCCGCACGACACGCGACTACTTGGAGAACATCAAGAAGCAGGGGCACGGCAGCGTGTTGGAGCATGCGAACTATGCCATCCTGTTTGAAGGCGTGAGCCGGTCCCTGACGCACGAATTGGTGCGCCATCGCGCCGGATTCGCCTACTCGCAACTCAGCCAGCGCTATGTGGACGAGAGCGAGGCGGCCTTCGTGGTCCCGCCTGCGATGGTGGGCGACGCTGCGCTGGAGACCGCATGGCGCGCGCAGATCGAGTCGGCGCAGGCGGCGTACATTCATCTCGTGGACGAGTTGATGCAGCGCTATGGCTGGGTGGCCGACAAGATCCACCGCCGCAAGATGGCGCGCGAGGCGGCACGAGGTGTCCTGCCGAATTCGACCGAGACGAAGATCGTGGTGACGGCAAACGCACGTGGCTGGCGCACGATGCTGGAGCTGCGTTCGGGCGAGGCGGCGGAGCTGGAGATTCGCCGCATGGCCGTCGCTGCGCTGCGCCTGCTGCAGGTGGAAGCACCGGCGTTCTTCAGTGATTTCGAGATCTACACCGCCGAGGATCGTCGCGAGGCGGCGCGCATCGGCTTTCACAAGGTCTGAGCCACGCATGATAACGAGTCGCGTTCGCGTTACCCTGGCGCTCGTGTACGCAGGGTTGGCGCTAAATGCATGCACACCGCAGGGGGTCGCAACGGCGCCTGCACCGGCGCCGGTGATCGTCACGACCGCCACCGCGCCGTCGCCAGCCGCAGCGCCACAGGCTCCAGTCGGCGCACGCACGCCATATCGAACCGCACCTGCCGACTGGCACCTGCTGGACCCCGCCAGCGATGGCGTGGTCGGCGTCGGTGCGCGGCGCGCCATGACGGAGCTGCTGGGCAATGCGGCGCCGAAGCGCATGATCACGGTGGCGGTGATCGATGGCGGTGTGGACACCGCACACACAACGCTCCGCGGCGCATTGTATCTGAACGCGCGCGAGACGCCGGCAAACGGACGTGACGATGACGCCAACGGCTACGTGGACGACGCGCGCGGCTGGAACTTCATTGGTGGCGCAAGTGGAAACCTCGACGATGAGCGTCTGGAGCTGACGCGTCTCGTGGCGCAGTGCCGCGCAAACAGCAATCGCAGCGCCGTCCGCACGCCATGCACGACGCTGGAGCGCGAGTTCACCGCAGCGCGGGCGGACGCCGTGGCGCAGTGGGCCGGCCTCCGTCCGGTGGTGACGGGGGACGACT
>JACMPK010000007.1 GCA_014377535.1 Gemmatimonadaceae bacterium | reverse complement strand
CGTCGTGCCGGAGTCGATCGCCGACCGATGGGAGGGTGCCGTGCGCCCCGGGCACTTCGCCGGCGTGCTCACGGTGGTCGCGAAACTTTTCAACCTCGTGCAGCCCGACATTGCCGTCTTCGGCCAGAAGGACCTGCAGCAGGCCACGCTGATCAGTGCCATGGTCCGCGACCTCGACTTCCCGGTGCAGCTCGACATTGCGCCGATCGTCCGCGAGCCGGACGGTCTCGCCATGTCGAGTCGCAATCGTTATCTGGATGCGGGCAATCGTGCCATCGCGTGCGCGCTCTCGCGCAGCCTGGCCACGATCTCGCAGGCGTACCTCGACGGCGTCACCGATGCGGCCGCGCTGCGCGTCATCGGCGAGTCCGCGCTGACGGCGCACGTCGCGCTATCGATCGACTATCTCAATGTCGTGCGCGCGGCGTCACTGGAATCGGTGGCGTTCGCGTCGCATGGTGATTACGTCATGCTGGCCGCGCGCGTCGGCACCACGCGGCTGCTCGACAACCATCGCCTCGGTGATCCATTTCCCGCGTTGCCATGACATCCCGGCACGACACGCACATGCAGCTTCCGCAGTGGGCCATTGTCTCGCCGAAGCGTCGCGAGCACATCGTTCGTGTGACCACGCTGCTCGACGGGTGGGCTGCGCTCATGGCCATCGAGCCAGCAGAGCGTGCGGCATGGCACGACGCTGGGCTGTGGCATGACGCATTGCGCGATGCTGACGAGCCACTGCTGCGCAAACTTTCGCTCGACGAGCGATCACCGGTCGAGATCCTGCACGGCGCGGCTGCCGCCGCGCGGCTCGAATCCATCGGTGAGACGCGTCGCGACGTACTCGACGCGATCCGGTGGCACACCCTCGGCAATCCTGACTGGGCCCGCACAGGGCAGGCGCTGTTCATGGCCGACTTCCTGGAACCGGGCCGAAAGTTCATGGTCGCCGAGCGCGCCTGGCTCGCACACATGGTGCCTGACGATTTCAGTGGCGTGTTTCGGCAGGTCGTGAAGGTCCGGCTGGAATGGTCGCTGCGCGAAGGGAAGGGCCTGCACAGGGAAACCGTCGCCATGTGGAACACGGTGCGATGACCCGCCCTCGCCTGATCCTGATGGGGGGGCTGCTGGTCGTTGCAGTCACAGCGGGTGTCGTCGGCGCGCGCGTCTGGTACGCGCGCAGCCCCATGGCCGCACTCGGTGACACCACGAGCGCGCCGCAGGGGCAGCGCGTAAAGGTCGAGGTGCTGAACGCGAGTGGCGTTTCGGGTCTCGCACGGCGCGCGACGTTCCTGCTGCGCGACCGCGGTTTCGATGTGGTCGGGTGGGGTAACGACCCGAGAGGCAGCCGGGACGAAACACTGATCCTCGACTACACGGACAAGCCGGAAGCGGCGGAGCGCCTTGCGCGCGTGCTTGGTGGGGCGCAGGTGGAGCGCGGCAAGGATTCGCTCGATCGCGGTCTCGATCTCACGGTCAAGCTGGGCAGCGGATATCGGCCGCTGGTGGAAGTCTTCCACCCGTAGCCCGCAGATTCAGGTTGTTGTCAGCTCGCGACGACGCCCGATCTTCTCCACCCGCAGCTGTCCGCACGCTGCGCTGATGTCCAACCCGCGGCTCCGGCGGATCGCGACTTCCACACCCTCGTCGCGAATCCAGTTCGCAAACTGGTGAATGCTGTCGCGTGCGGTCGGATCGAAACCCAGTCCGCCCCCGGGATGCAGCGGGATCAGGTTCACGAACGCCTTGCACGCCCGCGCCCGTGACGCGAGCTCGGTGGCGTGCGCGCGCCGGTCGTTCACGCCGCCGAGCATCACGTATTCAAATGTCACGCGCCGGTCGAATGCCGCGGCAGCTGCGATGACCTCGGCCAGCGGATACTTCGTGTTGACCGGCATCAACTGCTGGCGCAACGTGTCGTTCGGCGCATGGATCGAGATCGCGAGGCGGAACTGTTCCGGACGTTCGCCCAGCGCGATGATCCCGGGCAGCACACCAACGGTGCTGACCGTGATGTGGCGCGCCCCGATGCCGAATCCATCTGACGAGTTGAGGATCGTGAGCGTGGGGCTCACGGCCTTCCAGTTCATCATGGGCTCACCCATGCCCATGAACACGATGTTCGTCGCCTTCACCGGTGGATCGAGCAGCGCGAGTTCGCGCACCTGTCCTGCGATTTCGTGCACCGCCAGATTCCGCTGGAATCCCATGGCACCCGTGGCGCAGAATGCACAGGCCAGCGCGCAGCCCGCCTGCGACGAGACGCAGAACGTCATGCGATCGCCGTCGGGAATCGCCACGGTCTCGATGGACTGGCCGTCGGCGAGCGTGAACAGAAATTTTTCGGTGCCGTCCGTCGACGACTGGCGAATGGCGAGCGTGAGGCGCGGCAGTATGAACCGTTCAACGAGTTTGACACGAAGCGCTGCGGGCAGCTCGGTCATCGCGTCGAAGTCCGGCGCTGGATTCACCCACAGTCGGCGCAGGACCTGGTCGGCACGGTATGACGGCTGCCCGAACTCGGCGAACGCGACGAGCAGGGCGGCGCGCGCGTCGGCTGGCGCAAGGTCAAGGAGATTCACAGGAGATGTCGTCACAGATGCAACCTAACTTGCCCGAGCCCGGGATCGGACGTCGCAACATCCCTCGGCTGCGGCGGGCAACCGTTTGGCGTACATGGCGTTGACCCTGCACGCGCTACCCGGTGCGTGAAGGGGCCGCTAGCTTGCCATTTCTCCGCAACCCCAGAGCATTGCTGTCCGACCTGCTGACCGTGGAACGCATCAAGGTGCCGCTTGCCAGCTTTTCCAAAGACGACGTGTTGCGCGAGCTCGTACTGCTCGCGGTGCCGACGGTCGGCGCGGCGGCTTCAGAGCGCGTGGTCACGGCAGTGCTGGATCGTGAACTGCTTCTCAGCACCGGGATCGGCAGCGGCATCGCGATTTTGAATGGACGGACGGACGAGGTGGAGACGGTGCTGCTGACGGCAGGATTGGTGTCGGTGCCTACGACTTCAATGCGCTGGACGGTCGGCCCGTGACGCTGTTCTTCCTGCTGCTCGGACCGCAAAGTGCCGTCGGTGCCCACGTGCGCGCGCCAGGGCGGATTTCGCGATTCCTGCACCACGAGTCGCTGCGGCACGAGTTGAACCGCATCACGACACCCGCCGATTTCTTTGATCGACTCGTCGGCGCGGAGGTCCTCTGACGCAGGGTCCGGCGCACGTCGCCACCCGCGCTTCGTCGCCGGATCGCATGCGCAACCTTCGCTGGCTGCTGCCTCTGCTGGTGGCGGTCGGCATTCTTGTCGCGACATCGTGGCCGCGGCCGCCGGCGATGCCGAACAACAGCGACAAGGTCGTGCACCTGCTTGCATATGCGATGCTGGGTGCATCGGTCGCCTGGGCGGCACGCACGCGTCTGTTCGGCCATGCATTGCTCTGCTTCGGCGCGGTCTCGGTTCTCGGCGCCGCGGATGAGTGGCATCAACAGTTCATTCCCAGTCGCCGCGCGGATGTGCGTGACTGGCTCGCCGACACCAGCGGTGCCGCGGCGGGCGCATTTCTCGTGACGGCGCTGCTGCGGCGCCGGGAGTTCACTGCGTGACCGTTCCATCTCTGTTCGCCACTTCGCGCCGCAGCCATCTGTGCGGCGAACTTCGCGACGCTCACGTCGGTGAAACCGTTCGACTTGGCGGCTGGGTGCACCGCACGCGCTCGCTCGGTTCGATCGTGTTTCTCGACCTGCGCGATCGTGCCGGCGTGCTGCAGGCGACTTGCGATCCGCGCTTCACGCCCCTCGACGTCATTGCCGTTGCCGGCCGTCTGGGTGCCGAGACAGTTGTCGAAGTCGACGGCGTGGTGGCGGTCCGTCCGGCAGAGATGGTGAATCGCGAGCTGGTCACCGGCACCATCGAGCTGCAGGTCACGGCGTTGCGGATCGTGGGCCCGGCCGTGACGCCCGCGATTCCCGTCGCGCGCGGGAAGGACGAGAAGCTTGCCGCGGAAGAGCTGCGTCTCAAGCATCGCATCCTGGACCTGCGTCGGCCGGAACTGCAGGCCAACCTGATCCTGCGACACCGGTTGCTGCAGGTGGCGCGACAGCTCATGACATCGCATGGCTTTCTCGAGATCGAGACGCCGATCCTGACGAAGACGACGCCGGAAGGTGCGCGTGACTACCTCGTGCCGAGTCGGGTGCATCCGGGCGAATTCTATGCGCTGCCGCAGTCACCGCAGATCTACAAGCAGCTGTTGATGGTCGCGGGCTTCGACCGCTACTTCCAGATCGCGCGTTGCTTCCGCGATGAGGACCTGCGTGCCGACCGCCAGCCGGAGTTCGCACAGATCGACATCGAATGTGCGTTCGTGACGCAGGAGGATGTGCAGGTCGTCGTGGAGCGCGTGCTGACGGCGCTGTGGAAAGAAGCGGGGCACGACATCGCGACACCGTTCGAGCGCATCCGTTGGGCCGACGCCATGGAGCGCTTCGGCATCGACAAGCCTGACCTGCGGTACGGCTTCGAGCTCGAAAACTGGACGGCGCATGTGCAACCGGACGCTGCCTCGTTCGTGCTTGACGGCGTCGCGGCTGGTGGCAAGCTCCGTGGCATTCGAGTCGCGAACGGCGCAACCTGGTCGCGGAAGGAAGTCGACGCGCTCGCCGCCGTGGCGAAGGCGCAGGGGCTTGGCGGCCTGTTGTGGGCCAAGCGAACCGACGCCGGTTGGGAAGGTCAGGGCGCGAAGGCGTTCGGTGCGGCAACCATGGAGCGAATCGGCGGCGTGTCGGGTGACCTGCTGCTTGCCGGTGTCGGTGCCGATGCCGTCGCCCTGCCGGCCATGGGTCAGGTGCGGCTGGAACTCACGCGTCGTCCGGAGCATCTGCCAACGATCGCGCACGCATTCTGCTGGATCGTGGATTTCCCGCTGTTCGAGCTGGACGCTGCGTCTGGCGAGCACATGCCTGCGCACCACCCATTCACTGCGCCGCACCCTGACGACACGCACAAGCTGGAGACCGCCCCATGGGAATGCCGCGCCATGCATTACGACGCCGTGTACAACGGCAACGAGCTCGGCTCCGGCTCCATCCGCATCACCGATCCGGCAGTGCAGGAGACCATCTTCCGGCTGCTCAAGGTGCCGGCGGACGAGATCCAGCGCCGGTTTGCGTTCCTGCTGGATGGGCTTGCGGCCGGCGCACCGCCGCATGGCGGGTTTGCCCTGGGCTTCGACCGTATTGCCATGCTGCTCGCAGGCTCCACATCGTTGCGCGACGTGATCGCGTTCCCGAAGACGACGGCTGCCCGTGCGCTGTTCGAAGGTGCACCAAGTCCGGTCTCCGAACGTGATCTCGCCGCACTCAGTCTGGCCGTGCTGGTCAAGGAGAAGTCGTGACAGGTGGTACGCTCGTAACACAGAAGGTTTCGACGGAAGGCGCTGACCTGCTCACGCTGGCCGGTGTGAACGACTCGAACCTGGTGGAGCTCGGACGGATCTTCGGCGTGCGCGTCGGGATGCGTGGCGAGTCCATCACGCTGGCCGGCGATCCGGCGTCCGTGGACAAGGCGATGCTGACCGCGCAGCGCATGGTGGAGGCGGCGCGTCAGCGGGCGTCGTTCACTGCGGATGACGTGCTGCGCATGTCGGAGGACACGGGTGCTGGCGGCGAGCCGGGTCCGCTGGATCCGGGTCGCATTGCATTGCCGGGCATGAAGCGTGTGGTGCAGGCCAAGACGCCGGGTCAGGCGGAATACCTGCAGAAGATCGCCGAGCACGACATCGTCGTGGGAATCGGTCCCGCCGGCACCGGCAAGACCTACCTCGCCGTGGCCGCGGCCGTGGATGCGCTGATGCGCAAACGCGTCAAACGCATCGTGCTGGCGCGGCCTGCAGTGGAAGCGGGCGAGTCACTGGGATTCCTGCCGGGCGACATGCAGGCGAAGGTCGATCCGTACCTGCGCCCGCTCTGGGACGCTCTGGACGAGATGATGCCGCCGGATCGCGTCATCAAGGCGCTCGAAACGCGCGTGATCGAGATCGCACCGCTCGCCTTCATGCGCGGGCGAACACTCGGCGATGCGTTCGTGATCCTCGATGAAGCGCAGAACGCCACCAATGCGCAGATGAAGATGTTCCTCACGCGTCTGGGCGTGAACTCGAAAATCGTGATCACCGGCGACAAGACGCAGATCGACCTGCCGAGTCGCGAGCAGTCGGGACTGATGCAGGTGGAGCGCATCCTTCCGGGCGTGGAAGGCATTGCCTTCCATTACTTCAGTGAGGCCGACGTCGTCAGGCATCGGCTCGTGCGTGACATCATCCGGTGCTATGCACATGACAGTGGAAACTGACCCTCCACAGCGATGCAGCGTCGTCCGATGGGGGCGACGCTGATGCCAGTCGTCGTGGAGTCCAGTGCGCCGAACCAGCGTGCGCCGCTGAGCGGTGAGCGCGTGAGTGCCATCGTCCAGCTGACGCTGAAGGCGCAGCACGTGAAGGATGCCATGGTCAGCGTGACATTCCTGTCGTCGCGTGCCATGGCGAGGATGAATCGTGAGCGTCTGGGCCATGCCGGTGCGACGGACATCATCACGTTCGAGCTCACGCGACCGGTCGCTGACGCGCCCGTGACGGGCGACATGTATATCTGTTCGGAGGTTGCGCGCGCCAACGCGAAGGCGTGGGGCGTGCCCGTGCGTGAGGAGATCGCGCGCCTCGTGATTCACGGTACGCTGCACACGCTGGGCCTCGAACATCCCGATGGCGACGCTCGTGTCGAGTCGCCGATGTGGCGTGCGCAGGAGAAGTATTTGCGCGCCGCCAGGCGCCGCGGCCTCGTCTGACCACCATGCTGCTCTGGGTTCTGTTCGTCGTGCTGCTCTGCGCTGCCGGTGCCTCCGTGGCGGCGGATGGCCTCGTCACGAGTCTGACCGCGGGTCCCGCAGATGACGTGCGGCGCGCGTGGCTGGTGCGAGATCGCGAGCGCGTTCACCGTTCGCTCAGCGCGTCGAGGCTCATCTGCTTTCTGTGTGCCGGCGCGGCAGCACCTCCGCTCTGGCACGCCGACGGACCGAGGTTGATCGGTGCGCTGGTGTTGCTGTTTGCAGTGGTCGGTGTTGCGGAGACCTTTGCGCGCACCATCGGCGCGACACGAGCGGATGGTCCGGGCGCCTGGCTGTCGGGTTGGGCTGCATTCGTGACGCTCCTCGCGACACCGGTCGTGGTGCTGATGGAGCGCACGGAGCATGCGCTGGCTGCGGCATTTCCGACTGCAAAGATCGACGCGGACGCCGACGATGTCGCCACCGAGCAATTCCTCGATATCGTGGCCGCCGAGGCGGATGTGACGGGCAAGGAGAAGACACTGCTGCAGGGTGCCTTCTCGCTCGGTGAAACGCAGGTGCAGGAAATCATGACGCCTCGCGTCGAGCTGATCGCCCTTGAACGCGAGACGCCCTGGTCGGAGGTGATCGACCGGTTCCGCGCGTCAGCACATTCGCGGCTGCCCGTGTATGACGATCGCATCGATGACGTGATCGGCGTGATCTACGTGAAGGACCTGCTGGCCGACATCCTCGCCGACGCAGAACCGGTGGGTGGATGGATCACGCGCATGCGTCCCGGTTTCTACATCCCGCCCACCAAGCCGATCGATGCACTGCTGCGCGAGTTTCGCTCGCAGCGCACGCATATTGCCATCGTGATGGACGAGTACGGCGGCACCGCCGGCATTGTCACGATCGAGGACATCCTCGAGGAGGTCGTCGGCGAGATCGACGACGAGCATGACAGCGAGGACGCGCGCCAGTTCGAGAGCCGCGATGACCGCGAGTTCTGGGTCACGGGCCGCATCACGCTCGATGAACTGTCCGAAACGCTCGGCGTGGACATTCAGAGCGACGAGGTCGGCACGGTGGGCGGCCTGATCATGGAGCGGCTCGGCCGCGTGCCGCGCGCAGGTGAAGAACTGCACATCGCTGGCTTTCGCGTCGTCGTGGAGCAGGTGCGCCGTCGGCAGGTGTTGCGCGTGTACTTCGAACGGGCGGATCCGGTGACCGATCGCGCCGACGTCGAGGAGCATTGATGGGACCTCTTGCGCTGGTGCTCCTGATCACCGCCGGCGTGGCGGCCATGACGCTCGCAGCCTACTCCGTGCGCGCGGTGAGCCGCATCTGGCTGCGCCACTGGGTGGAGCAGCGTTTGCGTGGCGCGAAGCTGGCCGAGGCTTACCTGGAGCAGCCGCAACGCCTGCAACTTGCAGCTGGTGCCGGTGCCGCGTCGATCGTCATCGCCGGCGGTGCACTGCTCACGCTGACGGTGCGCCGTGCACCGACAGCGCTTCTCGCATGGCTGCCGGTGATGGCGCTGAGCATCCTGATCATCGGTATCGCGATTCCACGCGCCGTCGGCCAGCGTTGGGCCGTGTCGCTGGCGCCGTACCTGCTGCCGGTGCTGCAACTGGTCGAGGTGCTGCTGGCCATGTTCCTGCTGCCGGCACGCACACTCGAGCGCATCATGCGTCCACGACTCAGTGCGACGCCTGCCGATGCCGAGCGTGACGCGCTGGAAGTGCTGCTGCGCGAGGGTGAACGCGAAGGTGTGACGCTGCCCGGCGAGCGGGAGATCATCACCGGGCTCGTCGCGTTCGGCGACAAGACGCTGCGTGACGTGCTCACGCCGCGCGAACAGATCTTCGCACTCGATGTGGATCTCTCGCATGCCGACCAGGCGCGGCAGATCGCGCAGTCCGGCTACAGTCGCGTGCCCGTGTACGCCGGCACGATCGACAGTGTCGTGGGCATGGTGCATGTCCGTGACGTGCTCACCAGCGACGGTGAAGCGGCCTTGCCGGTGCGACCTGTCGGTATCGCGTCCATCGACCGCAAGTGCAGTGACCAGCTCTTCTCGATGTTGCAGCACCGGCAGCATCTCGCCCTCGTGCGCGAAGGTACCGGACCAGTGCTGGGCCTCGTCACGCTCGAAGATCTGCTCGAGGAAGTCGTCGGCGACATCGACGATGAACATGATGAGCAGCAACCCGTTTCCGGTTCGACATGAGTGGGCTCGCAGAGCAGGCCACGCCACCCCCCGCAATCGTGCGGCTGCTGGAATCCTTCGATGGCGGGCAGCGTGCCGCACTTGCGCGTGCGATCTCGATCGTCGAGAACCATCGTGCGGGTTTTGATGCGCTCCTTGCCGTGCTGCATCCGCGGCTTGGTCGTGCGCGACGCATCGGCATCACGGGCCCGCCGGGAGCCGGTAAGAGCACGATCACCACCGCTCTCGTCGAGGCGATGCGCCTGGATGGGCTGACGGTCGCCGTGGTCGCCGTCGATCCCACCTCACCTTTCACCGGTGGCGCGCTGCTCGGCGATCGCATCCGCATGGAACGCGTTGCACTCGATCCCGGCGTGTACATCCGTTCCATGGCGACACGTGGCTCGCTGGGCGGACTCGCGGCGGCCACGCGCGAGACCTGCGACGTGCTGGATGGCTTCGGCTTCGATCGCATCATCATAGAGACGGTCGGCGTGGGCCAGAGTGAACTGGATGTGGCTCGCGCGGCCGACACCAGTGTCGTCGTGCTCGTACCCGAGAGCGGTGACAGCATCCAGACGCTCAAGGCCGGCGTGATGGAGATCGCGGACCTGTTCGTCGTGAACAAGAGCGACCGTCCCGGCGCCGACCGTCTGCGCGGCGACATCGAGTTGATGCTCGGCATGCGCATGGGCGACACGATGCGCGGCGTGCCCGCACATCACGGCGTTGACCTTCGTGCACTGGCGCAGGAGGATCGCGACGCGGCGAAGAAGGCGCTTTCACCTGCGAAGGCGGCGCGTCAGGCGACGGCGGATCCGCACGCCGCCGGTGGATGGGTGCCGGCCGTCGTGAACACCGTGGCAGCCGATGGGCGCGGCGTGCCCGAGCTGCTCGCGGCCATCGCCCGGCACTTCGAGTATCTTCAGCAATCCGGCGGATTGGCGGAACGTCGCCGGAGCCGCATGCGAGAGCGGGTCGTCGAGGTCGCCGAGGAACGCTTGCGCCGTCGCCTGTGGAGCGATCGCAGCACCCAGGCCTTCATCGATGACAACCTCCCGGCGCTCGAGCGCGGCGACACCACTCCATTCGCGATCGCCGATGCACTTCTGGCGCGCAGCGCAACCCTGATGGCGGGGCACACGACATGACTTCGATCGCCGACCTTTCTGAAACCGTCCGCGAGCAGCAGGCCGAGCTTGCGCGCCTTCGCACCGAGGTGGCGCAGTGGCGTGCACGCTACGACACTGGCGCGAAGCGTGACGTTGCCTACATCAATTCGGCGGACGAAGTCGAGCCCGTGTACACGCCGCTCGACGGTCCCGACCCGGAGATGGCGATGGAGATGCCGGGTGAGTGGCCGTACACGCGCGGCATTCACCCGACCGGCTACCGCGGCAAGCTCTGGACGATGCGGCAGTTTGCTGGCTTCGGATCGGCGCGCGACACGAACGAACGCTTCAAGTTTCTGCTCTCGCAGGGCCAGACAGGACTTTCGGTCGCGTTCGACTTCCCGACACTGATGGGCTACGACGCCGATCATCCCCGTTCCGAGGGCGAGGTCGGCAAGACCGGCGTGTCGATCTCGTCGCTGGCGGACATGGAGACGCTGTTCGAGGGAATTCCACTCGACAAGGTCTCCACGTCGATGACGATCAACGGACCCGCGCTGATCCTGTACTGTTTTTACATTGCGGCGGCAGAGAAGCAGGGCGTGCCGGCGTCGAAGATCCGCGGCACCGTGCAGAACGACATCCTGAAGGAGTACATGGCGCAGCATGCCTGGTGCTTCCCGATCGAGCCGGCACTGCGTCTCATCGTCGACGGCTTCGAGTGGAGTGCGCAGCACGCGCCGCTGTTCAACACGATCTCGATTTCAGGCTATCACATTCGCGAGGCGGGATCGACGGCGGCACAGGAGCTGGCCTTCACGCTCGCCGACGGATTCACGTACGTCGAGCGCGGCATCGCTCGCGGACTCGACGTCGATTCGTTCGCACCGCGCCTGTCGTTCTTCTTCGACATCCACAACGATTTTTTCGAGGAGATCGCCAAGCTGCGTGCCGCACGGCGCATCTGGGCGCGCGTGCTGCGCGAGAAGTTCGGCGCCAAGGATCCAAAGTCATGGATGCTCCGCTTCCACTCGCAAACCGCCGGCGTCACCCTCACGGCGCAGCAGCCGGTGAACAACGTTGCGCGTGTGGCCTACCAGGCGCTGGCCGCGGTGCTGGGCGGCACGCAGTCGCTGCACACGAACTCGATGGACGAGACGCTCGCATTGCCGACGGAAGAAGCTGTGCAGGTCGCACTGCGCACGCAGCAGATCCTCGCTTACGAGACCGGCATTCCGAACGTGATGGATCCGCTGGGCGGCTCGTACTACGTGGAGGCGCTGACCGACTCGCTGGAAGCCGAGGCGGAGTCGCTGTTCGCGCAGATCGAGGAGCAGGGCGGTGTGGTGCGCGGACTCGAGGAAGGTTGGTTCCAGCGCAAGATCGCGGAAGCCGCGTCGCGTCATCAGTGGGAGATCGAGCAGCGCCGTCGCCTCGTCGTCGGCGTGAACGAGTTCACGGATGACGACGAAGAGATCACGATTCCGCTGCTGAAGGTCGGCATGGACGCCGAGCGTGCGCAGCGTGAGCAGATGGCGAACATGCGTGCCACGCGCGACAACGCGGCCGTGCAGGTCAACCTCGATGCACTTCGCACGGCAGCACGCGGCGAACGAAACCTCGTGCCGCTCATTCTGGACTGCGCTCGCAGCTATGCGACGCTGTACGAAATCCGCGCTGCGCTGGAAGACGTCTTCGGTGCCTACCGCGAGCCTGTCTTCTTCTGATGTCTGCACGATCGTGGGGGGCCGTCCTGGCTGCCCGCCGAACCTGGCTAACGGAACGCACTACATGATCGGAGTCTGGCGGAGTCTGCGGCTCGCAGCTGGTGCAGCCGCATGGTTGGTGTTGCCCATTGCGCCGCTGCATGCGCAGCATCCCTTTGCCGCCTCGACGGCCTACGATCCCGCAGTGCCCACACCGCGTGCGGTGCTCGGCTACGAGTTGGGCGAGCGCTTCACGCCACACCACCTGCTGCTGCGTTACATCGAGCGGGTTGCACTCGCCAGCAAGCGTGTGCGCCTGGACACGTTGGCGCGCACGTTCGAGGGGCGCGAGGTGGTCCTCGTGATCGCGACCAGTGAAGCGAACCTGCGACGGCTGGCCGAGACCAAGAGTGCTGCCGGCAAGCTTGCCGACCCGCGCGGTCAGGGAGCGGCCGAGCTCTCATCGCTGGTGGCGAGCACACCGGCCATCGTGTGGCTTGGCTATACGGTGCACGGCAACGAGGCGTCAGGAACCGAGGCTGCGATCGCGGGCATCTACCAGCTCGCCGCCGGCACCGACGCCGAGACCCGCATGATTCTCGACAGCACCGTGGTGCTGATCGATCCGGTGCAGAATGCAGATGGCCATGAGCGGCATGCACAGGATACCTGGCGTGCACGCGGGTCGATGGGCATTCCGACCACACCTGCCGCGCTGGTGCACAGCGGCGCATGGCCCGGTCCGCGCACGAGTCACTACTACTTCGACCTCAATCGTGACTGGTTCATCCAGTCACATCCCGAGACGCGCGCTCGCGTGAGCACGGTGTTCTCGTGGTGGCCGCATGTCGCCGTGGACTTGCACGAGATGGGGTTCAACTCGACGTACTACTTTGCGCCGCCGATGGAGCCGGTGAACAAGAACGTCCCGCCCATGATCATGCAGTGGTGGGACATCATGGCGAAGGGCATCGGCGCGGCGTTCGACCGCAACGGCTGGAGCTACTTCCGGCGCGAAGGATACGACGAGTTCTATCCCGGGTACGGCATCAGCTTCCCGCTGCTGACCGGTGCCGTCGGGATGACGTTCGAGCAGGCGTCGAGCAATGGCGGTGCCGTGCGTCGTCGCGATGGTACGATCATGACGCTGCGCGACGCGGCGTCGCATCACTACACCGCCGCCTGGGCCACACTGCTGACCACCACGCAGCGTCGCAGCCAGCGTCTCCGCGACTACGTCACTTTCCGCCAGACCGCGACCACCGCATCCACGGCGCCTGCGGTCGTGTTCGAGCGCGACGTGCATGGCCGCGCCGACTCGCTGGCCGCGCTGATGCTCGATAATTCCATCGAGGTGCGACGCATCGACGGGCCTGTCACGCTGGCTGGTGCAGCCCCGTTCTCGGACGCGGCCCGCGCAACCGTGACGCTGAACGGCGCCTACGTCGTGAACATGGCGCAGCCGCAGGGCCGCCTGGCCACGTCGATCCTGGAGCAGGATGCAGTGCTTGACTCGACGTTCATCGCCGATGAGCTCGAGCGACGTCGCACGGGGCAGCCACTACGCTTCTACGACGTCACGGGCTGGTCGCTGCCTTACGCTTTCCGGGCGCGCGCCTTTTCCACGCGCACCCCGCCGACGGGTGGCACGCTGGTGACGCGTGCGATGCTGATGCCGAACGTCACCGTGCCAGCCATCGCGCAGTACGCGTACGCCATTGAACCCGGCGGCGAAGCAGCGACCCAGTTCATCGCCCGGATGCTCGCCGACAGTGCGCGGCTGTACTGGGCACCGAAGGCATTTCGCGTCGGTGATGCGCGGTTCCCGCGCGGTGCATTCATCATCCGCATTGCCGCGAACGCCGGCACCATCCATCAACGTGTGCGGGACGCGGCGCAGACGAGCGGCGCACATGTCCTGGCACTCGCGTCGGCAATGGCGGACGACGGGACGGACCTCGGCAGCAACAGCGTCATCCCGATCTTCCCGACGCGTGTGGCAATGCTCGGCGGGCCGCCGGTCGGCGGCGGGTCCCTCGGCTCCGCGGGGGGCCCGGTCGTCCCGCGCCTGGGGGACCCCG
>JACMPK010000082.1 GCA_014377535.1 Gemmatimonadaceae bacterium | reverse complement strand
TCCTCCTGCTCGCCGTCGCCGCCGGCAGCCTCGCCGCGCAGGTCAGCCCGACCATCGGTGTCACGCATGGCCAGCGCGTGAAGCGGCTGGCCATCCGCAACGCACTCGTGATCGATGGCAACGGCACGCCGACGCGCGGGCCCATGGACATCATCGTCGAGGGCAACGTCATCACCGAGATGATCGCGCTCGATCCCGTCGCGCTCCGCGCCGGCCGCAGCAAGCGCGCGCCGGCCGACGCCGAGATCGATGCAACCGGCAAGTACGTCATGCCCGGCCTCATCAATGCGCACGCGCACATCCAGTCGCAGCGCAGCGGGCAGTCCATGGGCGGCTTCGACTACAACAACAAGATCTGGCTCGCCAACGGTATTACCACCGTGCGCGAGGTCGGTGCCGAGGCGGAGACGGTCAGCGTCGCCATGCGCGGACGATCGGCGCGCGCGGAGATCGTCGCGCCTCGCATGTTCATCTATCCCTTCTTCGACAACGGCCGCATCAACACGCCGGCCGAGGCGCGGGCGCGCGTGCAGTACATGAAGAAGATCGGTGTGGACGGCATCAAGATCGGCGGCATTCAGCGTGACATCATGGAGCCCATGATGGATGAGGCGAAGAAGCTCGGTCTCCGTGTCGCGCACCATGTCGGCGTGGAGGAGACGAATGCGTGGGACGATGTGAAGTTCGGCACCACGACCATCGAGCACTGGTACGGCATTCCCGATGCGGCGATTCCGAACCTGCGGCAGAACTTTCCCAGCGACTACAACTACAGCGACGAGACGGACCGCTTCCGCTGGGCCGGCCGCCTCTGGCGAGAAGCGGACCCGAAGATCCTCGACTCGCTATTCGACGCGATGGTGAAGGCGAAGGTCGCCTGGGTGCCGACGATGGACATCTACGAAGCCAGCCGCGATCTGCAGCGCGCGCAGACGCAGCCCTGGTTCCAGGATTACCTGCACCCGGCGCTGGCGAACTACTTCAAGCCCGATCCCGCCAACCACGGCTCGTACTTCATCGGCTGGAGCAGCACCGACGAGGTGTTCTGGAAGGAGAATTACCGCATCTGGATGGATGCGCTGCGGAAGTTCGAGCGGAAGGGCGGCCTGATCGGCTGCGGTGATGATGCCGGATTCATCTACGAGCTGTATGGCTTTGCCCTCGTGCGCGAGATGGAGCTGCATGCCGAAGCCGGCTTCCACCCGCTCAAGGTCATCGAGCACTGTACCGGCAACAACGCGAAGATCCTGGGCGAGGAGAACCGCCTCGGGCGCGTGCGCGTGGGCTGGATGGCCGACCTGATCGTGGTGGACGGCAACCCGCTGGAGGACCTGAAGGTGCTCTATGCCGGTGGCACCTCCGCGGTGCGGGATGGCAAGGAGGTTCGCACGCTCGGCAGCGAGTGGATCATCAAGGACGGAATTCCCTACAACGGCCCTCAGCTTCTGCGCGAAGTGAAGGCGATCGTGGACGCGGCGAAGCAGCGGGTGCGGCAGTAGTCGCGAGCGGACTGTGATCACGACGGATGGACCGCTGTGATCGCAGGATGCCCGCACGGTGCGTGGCTGTTCGGCTGGCCTCCCGACCCTTGCGGCGGGGGGCCGTTTCGTTGCAGGCTGGATGACGCACGAAACCTCGGGGCCGGCCTCTGGCGTGGCGTCCGACACCGTCTTGTGCACCGCGTTCGATGCGCGGCATAGACGAGCCGACGACATTTTTGTCAGCAATCGGAGTCGGGATGCATCAGGATACCAAGTGAACGTGTGGCACGGTATGGCGTAACGGCGCAAACACTCGTAGCATAATGATCCGCACCAGCCCCGCACCCGTGCTTCCAGCGCTCCCCTGTGACATCGACGGCCGCTACACGCTGATTGCGGAGCTCGGACACGGCTCGCACGCCATCGTGTACCGCGCGCTCGACCGCGATCTCGACCGCGAGGTGGCGGTCAAGGTGCTGCGGCAGGAATTGCTTGGATCGGGCGTCAGCGATCGGTTCCAGCGCGAGATCCGCTTCACGTCACGTCTCGATCATCCGAACATCGCCCATGTCTACGGCACGGGCGAATACATGGGCAGTCCCTACTTCGTCATCGCCCTCGCGCGCGGGGCATCACTCCGCGAACGATTGGAGCGCGAGCATCAGCTGCCGGTGCACGAAGCGCTCGCGATCGCGACGCAGGTGGCAAGTGCCTTGCAACATGCACATGGTGCAGGAATCATTCACCGAGACGTGAAGCCGGAGAACATCCTGCTCACCAACGAGGGTGCGCTTCTCTCGGACTTCGGCGTGGCACGAGCTTTGGAGGGTGCCGCGGGCACGCTCGCGACTACGACGGGCGTCGCCGTTGGTACGCTGCTGTACATGAGTCCCGAGCAGCTCTGCGCCGAGAGAGACATCGACGCGCGCAGTGACCAGTACGCGCTCGCCCTCGTGCTGTATGAGATGCTCGCGGGTGTTCCCGCGCATGCGGCGGCGAGCGCCGAGGCGTTGCGTGGCCTGCGCATCGTCGGGCAGCACGCTCCGGTGCGTACGCATCGTCCCGCCGTCCCGGAGCAGGTCGAGGACGCGTTGCAGCAGGCGCTGGCCCCTGCGCCCGCGGATCGCTATACGAGCATGGCGGCGTTCATCACCGCGCTTGATGGACGTCAGTCATCGTCGTCGGTTCGTACCCGTGCGACCATAGGGGCTGCGCGGTCATCTGCATTGGCGCCGCGCGGGCGACGCTTCGCGGTAGGCGCCATCGGCCTTCTTGCCGTGGTCGCGGCGGGTGCGCTCGGCGCATACCGCTTTCGCCGTCCGGTATCAGCCGCAGTGGTGTTGCCCGAAGGCCTGCCAACACGGTTCACCGTGCTCGCCGACGGCGACACAGCGGTTGCACATGCCCTCGCTCGCGAACTCGGTCTCTGGTCGCCCGACATCCGCGTTGGTTTTGCTGCCTCGCCCGACGATGCTGCCGAAGTGATGCTCGAGACGCGCGCGACGTCGCTCGAGGGTGGTGTGCGTGTGGCAGTGCAGCTGCGTACCGCGCGCGCCGAGACCGCGCCGGCGCGCGTGGTGCAGATCACCCTTCCCGCCGCGACCGCGACCGCGGCACGTGCCGACTCGATGCGTGTGCTCGCCGCGCGCGTGTTGCTCGCGAGCCAGGTCAGCCCCGATTCCGTGGAGCTACCGTCCGTCGTCGTCGAGCGTCCGTTGGAGGCGCTGCGCCGCTACGCCGCAGGATGGGCTCACCTACTTGCCGGCGACCTGCCGCAGGCGGGGCAGGCTTTTGCGGATGCTGCGCGTAGCGGAAGCCTGCCGCAGGCTGCGCTCTGGCAGACGACCGTCGCGTCATGGCGGCAGCCGCGCACGCCCTCGGCATGGCGCGACGCTGCCGCCTTGGCGCAGTCTGTTTCGGTGTTACTCTCGCCCCGTGACTCGCTGCTGGCGGAGGCGCTGCTGCACCGCGCGAGTGATCGGATGCCCGAGTCGTGTGCTGCGTACACGCGTGCCACGCGGGTAGCGGGTGGGTCGTTCGCCGCGTGGTATGGGCTCGGCGAGTGCCTGCGGCTGGACTCGATCGTGGTGCTCGATGCTGCCAGTCCCACGGGTGCCCGGTTCAGGACGTCGCGGTGGGGCGCCGGGACGGCATACGAGGAAGCCATCGCACGCCTTCCGGCCATTGGATTGGTGCCGCTTTTTGCGCGGCTACCCGCGATCACACTCGCGCTCAACGGGACCAAGCGCAGCGGCGCACTGGGCACCGCGACCGGGCCAACGTACGGCGGACTGCCAAGCGTGGCCGGTGACTCAGTCGCGGTCTTTCCGGAGCGCTTTGCTGGCGCTGATGCGCGAGCTTCGATTCCACCCAGCTATCAGCCGGCAGTGCGGCTCCTGCGCCGTCGACTGCTCGCGATGGGAGCCGCCCTTGCACGTCGAGCACCAGGGAGCCTGGGGGCGCACATCGCTTATGCGTCGGCGCTCGAGGTGAATGGCGCATTCGACGGTCCGAGCGATTCCACCGCCGTCGCGGTGCTGCGGCGCGCGTTGCCCCTCGCGCTCACTTCGCAAGACACCCTCGACGTGGCCATTGCCGAAGTGCGCATCCGCCTGCGCCTTGGTGATTTCGCCGGTGTGCACGCGGTCGTCGCACCAATGCTCGCGACTGTCGGGACGCACCGTCCCGATGACGCGCATCGCCTCATTCCGCTGGCCGTGCTGACCGGCCGCGCCGCCGTCGCCGAATCGCTGCTCGTACGCGATCTGCAGCAGCCCGGGCCCGGACTGGCTGACGGCGCACGAATGCCGATCGCCAGTGCCGTTGCTCGTTACACCATCGCATCGGCGTCTGGTGACTGCAGCGCATTGGAGCGCCTGCGTGCGCAATCACTCGACGCCATGCGCAATTCCCTTGCGCAAACAGAGGTTGCTACTGTTGCGCGTTCCTTGCTGCAGGAGGGCGACTGGATGCGCCTCGCATGCGTCGGCGCACCTTTACCCGATGGCGTGACGGCCGGCGACGCGCTGTTGCGCGCCACTGATGCCCTGCGACGAAACGACCTGCCACGCGCACGCGCACGTTTGCGTGACATGCGCCGCGGTCGTGACGGCGCGTCGGCGAGTGCCGTTGCCTGGGACACCCGCTTCGTCGAGACATGGATGCTCGCGCAGGTCGGCGACAGCGCGTCGGCGTACGACGGCATCGTCGCGGCGCTCGACGATCTCGCTGCCACGATGGATTACGTGCTGCGCGACGTGCCGCAGGCGGCGGGATTCCGGCGCAGCCTCATGCTCTGCGATAGTCTGGCAACAACGCGGCGCGATACCGTCACGGCAGCACGCTGCCGTGACGCGGTGCACATGCTGTCAGGACGCCGGTGAGGGTAAGGTCGAGGTCGAGGTGCGTGCTTGCAACGCAGGTTCACACATGAAATGTGAGGTGGCAGATGCGGTATGGTGCATTCGTGGTATTGGCGTCAGGTCTCGTGCTCGTTGCGTGTGATGGCACGGCAGTCAGGCCCGACGCCGCAGGAGGCGCGACGCCGCCGCCAATGGCGCTCGGACCGGAATGCACGATTACCGATGCGCCCGATCCTGACCGATGTGCCAATCTGCTGGCGGCTGGTTGGGATACGATGCCGGTTACCGATGCGCTTGTCGCAAGAATCCGCAAAATGGCGCCCGAAGTTGGTGGCGACACTGTCTGGCAGCGCCGCTCGGTGGCGGCGGATTGCCGCCGCGGTCAGCCGCCGAAGAGTGACGTCATGCCGGTGGGATATCGGGTGCCTGCCGCTGCGATGGCCGTCTTCCCGACCAGCGGCACCAAAGGTCGGCATCTCGTCACCGCAATCATCTACGATTCGACGAATTCGCCATGCTGGTCGGCGCGTTACAGCATCCAGCGGAAAATGGGCGGGAAAGACCGTCTCGTCAGCTTCCTCACCGTCACCACCGATTCTGGGGGACGAATCGAGGGTGTAGACCGACAGGTCGGCAAGTGGAAAGCCTGGACGATTCGGTCGAAGGACGCGGGACTTGAACTCGTCAACACGGCGGTGGGCGCTTGGGTGGCCTGCGGACACCGGCATTTCGAGGGAGGCAGAGAGACGCACGCCTTCATCAATTGCAAGACCGCCGCCCAAATTGCGTTGGCGGCAGAGGCATCTGTATCGAAACCCGCAAGTACAACGAAGCGTGGTCCGGATGAATCGGTGCTCGCTGCGGCGTTTGATCGGCTGCTGATTGCATACCGCAAGGGCGAAAAAATTTCCGGTGTCGTCGGCGACCAGATCACCGATTCCGCATGGAGCCGATGCGGCAATTTGGGCTGCTGCGCGGCAGAGTAACCCAGCTTGGATCGGCCGTGCCACGGAATGGCACCACATGCTCGCGTCGTCCAGCACGTCACTCAAACGACGCGAGCATCTCCGGCCACAATCGACGGGGAAACACGAGCTCGAGTCAGCCTGCACAAGGTTCACCGCGCCGTTCGATACCGCCGCGCCGCCAGCACCCCACCAATGAATCCGCCAAGATGTCCCTGCCAGCTGATCCCGGGGGTGCCGGGCAGCACACCGAGCACCGTACCTCCCCACAGTACACCGACCAGCAGGCTGATCGCGATGCTGCCAGCGCTGCGTGCGTACCACCCCGCCAGCAGCAGGAATCCGAAGTAGCCGAAGACCACGCCGCTGGCGCCGATGTGAATGGAGTTCGGCGCGCCGAGCGTCCACGAGAGCAGGCCGCTGCCCAGCATCGCCAGCAGCGTCACCACGGCGAAATGGCGACGGTCGCGCAGCATCACCAGCCAGCCGAAGAGCAGGAACGGGACGGTGTTCGCGACCAGATGATCCAGGTTCGCGTGCAGAAACGGCGCCACGAGAATGCCGATCAACCCGTCGGTGGTGCGGGGGACGATGCCGAATTTGAGCAGCGCGCCACCCAGTGCGACGTTCGCGCCGAACGCGCCCCAGCCGGCAGTTGTCGCTGATGCAAGCGTCACGGCCTGACGCTTCAGCGAGCGCGTGACCTGGCGTGATGTCGTGACGACGCTGCTGGCGGCCACAGGTGCCTCAGTGCGCGGGGGGCAGCGTGTACGTC
>JACMPK010000081.1 GCA_014377535.1 Gemmatimonadaceae bacterium | reverse complement strand
CCATGCGAAGCCGCGCGGGCCATGAACGCTCCGACGACTGCAGCCAGGCGGCGTCGTAGGTCACGAGTTCGTGCACGTAGTCGTGCGCCACGAGCCACGCGCCGACTTCGCTGGCCCACGAGCCGTGCACCAGCACCAGACGGGCATCCGGCAGGCGGTCGCGCAACGCACGAAACAGTGCCGTGGCCTGAATGAGGTCGCCGAAGTGATCGGGCTTCGCGATGACGATGGTCGCCGCGTGCAGATCGGGCATGGGAGGGGCGACCGGCACGCGGCTCACGAGGCGGCGAACCTGATCGAGAATCGCGAGACCAGTCACGAGTGGAGCCGGATACCAGGTCGGCAGCAGATATTCGCACCCGAACATCTTCATCAGTCGCGGGCGCGTCATCGCAATCGCGACGCGTCGTGCAGGTGCACCCCTACGACGAACGCGCAGAATGCCCAGAGGAACGTGACCGTCGGCGCAGGAAAACTGAACAGGCCGAGCGTCAGTGCGAGCACACCGGTCCGCAGCGCAACCTTGTGCGCGCCGCGTGTCGCAGACCAGACACGGGCGCCGAAGAGCAGGATCAGCGACGAGCCGAAGATGCCGGTCTCCGCCGCCAGTTCGACCCACGAGTTCGTGGCGATCGGCTTCACGGGCCGCGTGACGTCGAACACGTCGGTGAGCTGATACGGACGGTAATTGAATCCGTACTGCGAGACACCCACGCCGAACAGCGGATGCGCAGCCGTCATGCGAAGTCCGGCAACCGTGAGGTCGAGGCGATCCAGCCCCGAAACGAACTGCGTGCCGGACAGCTTGGCGATGAAGATCGTGCTCAGATAGCCCGTGGCGGTCAGGGCACCCAGCAGCGTCGTCGTCGCAAGGACGATGGTCGCGATGATCCTGAACTTTGCACGGACATCGCGTGATCGCCGGAAGCGATGCGCGGCGAGCCACGACAGCATCACCACGAGCCCCGCCACGTTCGCCGTCGAGAAGGTGATGAACACCGTCGCGCCAATGAACCACGCCGTTTTCCGGTGTCCGTTCCAGATCGCGATGGCGAGCGAGACGAGCAGGTAGAGCGAGAAGAAGTTGCCCTCCTGAAATGTCCCGCCGCGTAGCACTTCGGCACCACCCAGCGTGATGCGCGCTGCCGCGTCCATGCCCGGCAGCAACGGGGCTGGCAGGCCGAGTGCGGAGGGAATCGTGAGTGACCAGGCGTAGATCGACGCGCATACGGCGCTCCGGCACCAGACACGTGCAACGCGCGCTGGCGACGCGTAAGTCTCGGTGGCGACGATCACGAATGCGAACACCGCGAGGCCCCAGTAGGCAAGCTTCAGCAGGCCGTCGCCAACGGGACCAGCTCGCGACTCGAAGCCACTCGTGGTGAATGAGTCCAGGCGGAACAGCAGCCGATACACGAGCACGATCGTCGCGAGCATCAGGAACGCGTAGAGCGGCTCGACGTACGGACGCAGCCCAGGCGCGATGCGCAGGCGCGACTCCGCCAAGGCCACCAGAATCAAGCCACCGAGCACTACTTCGTAGATCTTCAGCGGGAAGCCGATGGGTACGGTCAGCGCATACGTCAGCGGCAGCGTGGCCACGACCGTCAATGCGGCGAACGTGCGCAGCGGCATGGAGCGAACTGACGTTGGTGCAACTGCGACCGTCGTCATCGCACGCACGTCAGCCAACCGCGCGCCTGACTGATCCGGCCGAAATCGTGCTCAGTGCGCGCGACTCCACCTGCGCGCGCTGTCGCACCGATGCGACCACTGCCGCGCCGAATCCGACGAGCAGACCGATGGCGCCGCCGGCGGCACCCCATGGAATCGGGCGTTCTTCAGGGCGATCGGGGACCATGGCGTGATCCACGACGGCGATCAGCGGCGTGTCCTTCACTTCGGACACGCGATTCTCCTCGTACGTGCGCGTCAGGCCAAGCAGTACGCCTTCCTTGATCTGCACCAGTCGATCCAGCTCGTCGTAACGGGCCAGCAGGCGCGGGCTGTTCGCCAGCGCGCGATTGGTCTCGAGGAACGCCTGCCGGATCCGTGCAATCGAGTCCAGTTCCGTGCGCGCGGTCAGCAGGCGCATCTCGGCAAAGCGACGCTGCTCCGCACTCGTGCGCTGGCGGCGCTCGAGATTGAACTCGTTCAGCAGCACCAGCATCCTGTTCGCGACATCAGCAGACAGCGCCGGGTTTTTTAACGTGACGGTGAGCTTCACGATCCCGCTGCGACGTGTCATCTCGATAGTCAGCTTGCGCCGCAGCGAACGTGTCGCGTTGCCAAGCTTCTGCGCCGCCGT
>JACMPK010000080.1 GCA_014377535.1 Gemmatimonadaceae bacterium | reverse complement strand
TGAGCCAGGATCAAACTCTCCAAGAAGAATTCAATTAGCTCTCGCGAAACGCCTCACTTCACCCACTTGCGTGAACGTCCATGAGACGTTCCGGAATCATAAAATTCGTGATTTGAATCTCTATGTCACCAAGCACGAACCCGGTGACTTAACGAGATACCACCACTCGCTTCTCTCTCGATTGTCAATCAGCTCAGCGCGCGGAGCGCCATCCTGCAGCGCATCTCGTCACGCGTCCGTGCCCTATTTCCGGGCCAGACACCAACAATACACCCGCTCGATCGAGACGTCAACCCCAGTTGTGAAGAACCTTCGAAGACTCAGCCGCCCTCGTCAGCGAGAACTGAAATGTGGCCAGACCGCTCGGTGGTGAAGTCGATTTCGTCATCGTCATCGTCATCGTCATCGTCATCCAGCTCGTCATCCTCGAATTCGTCCAGCTCGTCGTCGTCATCCTCGTCGTCCTCGTCGTCCTCGTCGTCGTCCTCGTCGAGCTCGTCGTCGTCGAGATCCTCCTCGACCCCGTCGAGTGCCTCCTCGTCCAAGAGGTCGTCAGCCCCCGCCAACGCGAGCGCGCCCGCGCCTGCCCCCACATCGGACAGGCCAGCATCAGCATGCCACGAAGCCGCGGCACCGTCTCCCGGCGCCATCGAGGCCCACTCTGCCTGATTCGACATGTTTGCGTCTCCTCGTGCGTCCAGATGTCGTGAAGGTGTGACGTGAACCGTACACAGGCGACTCACGTCACCCGTGGCTCAGTCGCGGTCGCGCTCCTTCTTCATGTCACGCGTGTTCCGCTTCCGGTCGATCGTGTTCAGTACCTTCTTGCGCAAGCGGATCGACTGCGGCGTGACCTCGATCAGCTCGTCCTCCTCGATGTACTCCAACGCGCTTTCCAGCGTGTGGATGCGCGGCGGCTCCAGGACGATCGCATCATCCGCCGACTTGCTGCGCATGTTGCTGAGCTTCTTCTCCTTCGTGGGATTCACATCCATGTCGCCCGGACGCGAGTTCTCACCCACCACCATGCCCTCGTACACCGGCTGACCCGGCTCCACAAACAGCGTCGCACGCTCACCGAGATTGCCGAGCGCGAACGCAATGATGGTACCGTTTTCCATGCTCACCAGTACCCCGCGCGTGCGCCCATCCAGCCCGCCGGACCACGGCCCGTACTCCAAAAACCGGTGATGCATGATGCCCGTACCGCGGGTATCGGTCAAAAATTCCGAGCGATATCCGAACAAACCACGCGCCGGGATCCGGTAGGTCAGGCGCACCATGCCCTGCCCCGG
Source organism: Gemmatimonadaceae bacterium (assembly GCA_014377535.1). GTDB lineage: Bacteria > Gemmatimonadota > Gemmatimonadetes > Gemmatimonadales > Gemmatimonadaceae > JACMLX01. Next base: position 19,528 of record JACMPK010000080.1, on the reverse strand, counting down.
ATTTTTCATGTCCGTCATGTCGGCCTTGCGTGGGCCCAGCTTCTCGATCACCGCGCCGACATAGTCGTCCGGCACGTCGATCAGCAGCTCCTCGTACGGCTCCAGCTTCTCGCCCTTCTCACCGACGCGCGTGATCACCTTCGGACGCGACACCTGGAACTCGAACCCTTCACGACGCATGGTTTCCATCAGGATCGACAGGTGCAGCTCGCCGCGCCCGCTGACCTTCCACGTGTCCGTGTTGTCCGTCTCCTCGACACGCAACGCCACGTTGCGTTCCAACTCCTTCATCAGGCGATCGCGCACCTGGCGCGACGTCACGAACTTCCCTTCCTTGCCGGCAAAGGTCGACGTGTTGACCTGAAAGTCCACGGAAATCGTCGGCTCCTCGACCGCGATGCCTTCCAGTCGCTCCTGATACGACGGGTCGGTGATCGTCAACCCGATCTCGACGTTGTCCAGGCCCGCCACCGAGACGATCTCGCCGGCAGCCGCCTCCTGCACCTCGACGCGCTCCAACCCCTCGAAGCAGAACAGCTTCGTCACACGGCTGTTCTGAATCGGCTGGCTCGGATCCATCTGCAACAACGACACGATGTCGCCGACCTTCACCTTGCCCATCTCGACGCGCCCGATCCCCATGCGGCCGAGATAGCTCGAATAGTCAATCGTCGAGACGAGCATCTGGAACGGGCCCGCCGCGTCGTTCGGTGGAATCGGCACGTACTGCAGGATTGCGTCAAACAAGGGATTCATGTTCGTCCCCTCCACATCCAGATCCATGGTTGCGATGCCCTGACGCGCGCTCGCATACACCACTGGCGCGTCGAGCTGCGCCTCCGTGGCATCGAGCTCGATGAAGAGGCTCAGCACCTCGTCGTGCACACGCATCGGATCGGCGCCCGGCCGGTCAATCTTGTTGATGACGACGATCGGCACCCGCCCGAGCTCGAACGCCTTGCGCAACACGAACCGCGTCTGCGGCATCGGGCCGTCGAAGGCGTCCACCACGAGCAGCACCCCATCGACCATGCGCATGATGCGCTCCACCTCGCCACCAAAATCGGCGTGGCCCGGCGTGTCGATGATGTTGATCTTGTTATCCTTCCAGCGGATCGACGTATTCTTGGCGAGAATCGTGATACCGCGTTCTTTCTCGAGCGGATTTGAATCCATGACGCGCTCGGCGACGACCTGATTTTCGCGGAATGCTCCTGCCTGACGGAGCATCTGATCCACGAGTGTCGTTTTACCGTGGTCGACGTGCGCAATGATGGCAATGTTACGAATAGACATGCGCGAAGCTTAGCGCGTCCGCCAAGCGTCCGCAGCTTTGCCTCGCGCGACGGGCAAATCATCGATTGCCGCCCACCGGCCTGATTACCGCACCGCACCCGCACTTTAAGCGCTTTGATTTCAGCGCGCCGCGCCCATACGGCGCCGGTCAAGCAGCTTGCACTGTCGTGACGCTGCCCTACGCGGCCACGCGATCCAGCACGATTCCGCGCGATTGCAGCGCCAGCTGAAAGCCGGCCTTGTCCACCGCCTTGATCCAGGCATCGTTGGGATCCACCAGGTCCTGCTCCACGAGTCTGATCAGCGCATCGGTCATCGTGACCATGCCCAGCTTCTTCGACGTCTGCATGACGGTCGGGATCTGGAAGGTCTTGCCCTCACGAATCAGGTTCGACACAGCGGTGTTCGCGAGCAGGACCTCGCGTGCGGCGGCGCGGCCGCCCCCTTTCTTCTTCACCAGCGTCTGCGAGATCACGCCCTTCAGCGACTCGCTCAGCATCGTGCGTACCTGCGCCTGCCGGTCCGACGGAAACTGGTCGATGAGCCGGTCCACGGTGCTCGGTGCCGTGGTGGTATGCAGCGTCCCGAAGACGAGATGCCCCGTTTCCGCCGTCTCGATCGCGATCGCGACGGTCTCCAGATCGCGCAACTCGCCCACCAGGATCACGTCGGGATCCTCGCGCAACGCCGCACGCAGCGCGCTCTTGAAGCTGGAGGTGTGCACCCCGACCTGCCGCTGCGTCATGTTGCACTTCTTGCTGGCGTGCACGAACTCGATCGGATCCTCGATGGTAATGATGTGATCGGTCCGCGTGCGATTCACCAGGTCGATCATCCCGCACAGCGTCGTGCTTTTTCCGCTGCCTGTGGGACCGGTCACCAGCACCAGCCCCTTGCTCAGGCTGCAAAGCGCCTTCTCCTCGGCGGACAGGCCTAGCTGCTCGGCCGTGATGATCGTGGACGGAATGAGGCGGAAGACAGCCGCGGCGCCGCAGCGATCGCGCAGCACGTTGCCGCGGAATCGCGCCAGTCCCTCGATATCAATGGCGAAGTCCGTGTCGTTCCGGTCCCGAAACTCCTCGCGGTTCATCGCGGGCATCGAGGCGAGCAGCATCTGCTCGAGCTGGTCGGCGCCGAGGGGTGCCGCGCCGGACACGCGTACCAGTTCGCCGTCACGCCTGATGATGGGCGGTTCGCCAACGCGCAGGTGCAGATCGCTGCCCTTCTGTGCAGCGAGCGTGCGGAGCAACGCTTCGAGCACCGAGCTCAATCCGTTTTCGGCCACGGCAACGGCTGGCTGACGTGGCGTGGGCAGAACGAGTGCCGCATTGAGCGACAGGGGAGGTTCGGCTGCGTTCGCGACTGCGGGTGCGGCCGCGGGAAATACAGTGGGTGCGGATGCGGGCGACGCAGTGGGTGCGGATGCGACAATCTCCGCAGGATGAATCTGTGCCACGACGCGTCCCTCAGCGTCACGCTGGATCGAGCAGTCCACCGGGATCCCGTTACCGGCATAAGGAAATCGCGCCGGTCCGCCTTGCAGCACTGCGGCCTGCATCTCGGCCGGCGCGATCTCGCGCAGCAGGCTCACGATCTGCTCGGCCGACAACGGCTGCTTGGTAATCGGTCGCGTGCCGCCGTCGAAACGCAGCTCGGCGACCACGCCCTCGTACAGCACGAGAATTGTCGGTGGCGCTGTGCCGAGCGCCATCAGGAACTTGTCGAGTGAAGCCATGGCCGCCTGCAGCAAGCATGGACCGGCCATCGACGGGTGGTCGCAGGTCGATCCGTAAGTGAACGGTGGGTGGAGCGCTCGGCCTGAAGACGCGCGGCGCTCGTCGCCGTCACCTGTTCACCACCTCATACCAATCCGGTCACGACCAATGATGGGTCAGCGCTGGTCGAGCGTGCTGCGGGCACTGGCGAGTCCGCAGCCCTGCTTCCACCGCGCAGGTCGACGCGCCGTCACCCCGTCACGCCTGCGTCGCCAGGCGCGCGCACAAGAGCACCGCGTGGCGCATGCTGGCGCTATCGGCAATGCCCTGACCGGCAATGTCGATGGCGGTACCATGATCAGGCGACGTGCGCGGAAACGGCAGCCCGAGGGTGACGTTCACGGCGCTGCCGAACGACGCCACCTTGATCGCCGTCATTCCGACATCGTGATATGGTGCTATGACGGCATCAAATTCGCCGCGCAGCGCCCGCACGAAGACGGTGTCGGCGGGGAATGGTCCCAACGCGCCCATCTCGGATGCGACGGGCGCCAGCAGGTCGGTGTCGTCGGTGCCGAACCGCCCGCCGTCGCCGGCGTGCGGGTTCAAGGCGCAGAGTGCAATGCGCGGCTCCGCGATGTCATACCAGTGCTGGAGTCCTTCGCGCGTGAGGCGGATCGCGTCGCGCAGTGCGTCTGCCGTCAGGGCTTCGCACACTGCGCGCAGCGGCAGGTGCGTCGTGGCGAGCACCACACGCAGTCGCTCGCTGGCGAGCATCATGGCAGTCCTGCGGCCCGTGAGCTCCGCCAGCAGCTCGGTGTGTCCCGGGGCGTCGTAACCGCCGAGCAGCAGCGCATGCTTGTCCAGCGGCGCGGTGACGATTCCGCGGACCGCGCCGGCCTGCGCCAGTTCCACGGCGCGCACCACCGCGTCACCGGCCAATCGTCCGGCGAGCGCCACGCTACCACCCGGGCCCCACGTACCAATGGTCTCGTGCACGTCCACCTCGGTGCCGCGAGGTCCCACGACGAGCAGGTCACAGACATCACCGATCGCGTCGTCGTCGAGCATCGCCTGAACCAGCTCCGGCCCGATGCCGCGGGGATCGCCCAGTGTGATGGCGAGGCGCGGACGCCGCCTCGTCACAGGTTGCAGCTCGACATCACTACGGCTTCTTCGGCAGTACGGCTGCCGGATCTGCAGGCGCCGCGGCAGGGCCAGGCTCAGCCGCCTGAGGCAGCGATGGAATCGGGTTGCGCATCACGAACGACTCGGCACGCAGGTTGTCGATGAACCGGCGCATCGAGCGCTCCTGAATCAGCTGGTCGCGGATCCGCTCGCGCACCTCGCCGACGGAGTACATGCCTTCCTCGGCGGTGCTGAGCAACTGGAAGACGACAAACTTCCGCGTGCCGCGGCGCTGATTCTCGATCGCGAACGGGGAGCTGATGTCGTTCACCTTCAGATTCTTGAGCGCCTCGATGTAGGCACCCGGCAACTCGGCTCGCGGGAAGGGATCGTTGAATGCCTTGACCTCGTCCGGATCGTGAAAGCGCGGGCTCAGGCTGTCGTATCGTGCCCCGGCACGCCAGACTGTGGCAACGCTGTCGGCCAGTGCGCGCGCCCTCCGCTCGTCGGTCGAGTCGAGCGTCGGAATGATCAGGATGTGGCGCGCCTTCACTTCCGAAGGCTGCACCTTGTCTACGCGAATGATGTGGAAGCCGAAGTTCGTCTCGATCACCGGGCTGATCACACCTGGTGGCAGCGCAAACATCATGCGATCGAATTCCGGCACCATGATGCCCCGCCGATTCCAGCCCAGATCACCGCCCGTCTCCTTGTTTGACGGGTCCATGCTCTCACGCTTTGCGATCAATTCGAAGTTGCCGCCGCGCTGGATCTCGATCAGCAGCGAATCGATCTTTGCCTTCGCGCGCGCTTTCGCGGCAGCGGACGGCGATGGACTGATGACGATCTGACGGAACGTGACCTGCGCGGGCCGCTTTGGCAGCGTGGTCCGGTTTCGCTCATACATCTCGAACACATCGGCTTCGGACACGACGGCGCGAACGAGCTTGCCGTCGCCCTTCATCTTGTCGATCAGCTTGCGCTGCACGGCCTGACGTTTCGCCGCCTCGATCAGGGTCTTGCGATACTCCTCCGGTGTGCCGAATCCGGCACCCGCCAGCGCGGTGCGGAACTCCTGGTCCGACTTGAACTGGTCGCGAATCTTCTTCAGCTGTGTCTCGACGTCGGGCAACACGTCGCCGTCAGCTACCTCGACCTTTTCGACGGCCGCCTTCTGCACCAGCATCTCGGCGTCGATCAGCTCATCGATGATGCGCTCCACCAGCTTCCGATGTTCGACCGTGTCGGGTGGAATCGGCATGCCCTGTGCGCGGCGTGTGTTGTATTCCTCGAGCACCTCGCTCCACAGGATGGGGCGCTCACCCGCGACGGCGATCACGCGATCGACAGCGAAGGGAACAGGGCCTGGCGCCGCAGGACGTGCGTTGGCAGGCGTCTGGGCGTGCAGTACAGCCGCGCAGACCAGCGAGGCAGCAACAGTGGCAAGCGATCGAGTCATAAGTCGAGATACCCGGCAGGCGTGGCGTCAGTTCATCACCGGAGCGGTGACGCGGCATGCCACTCGGCAAATGTAAAACGGGGGAGCGCGAGACTCGCGCTCCCCCGTCGTCTTCACGGGAACAGGCTTACGGCTTGGCCGGGGTCGGCACCGGTCCGACCGGGGCCTGCGCCTCGCCGGGCATCGGGACGGCCGATGCCGGACGATTCGCCGCGCGAGTCGAGTCAGACGAGCCTCGCAACTTCTGCGCGGCTTCCAGTGCGCGGTCGATGCCGGCGTCCACGATTTTCGCGCCCGGGAACCGCATGCGCAGCATGAGATCCATGGACCGGGCGATCGGGACGAACGCACCATCCTTCACCAGCATGTTCTCCAGGAAGACGTTCACCCGGTTGGAACCCAGCGTCTCACGAGCCGCCACGGTCTTCGCACTGTCGGCAAGCTGGTTTGGCGCGACGCCGAGCTGCGTCCACGAATTGATTACCAGCGTACGGAACTCGGCGCGGATCTGGCTCTTCTCCTGATCAGTGAGGTCGACCTTGGCGCTGTCGGCTTGCACCAGGAACAACTCATTGCGCATGAAGTTCTTGATCAACGTCGGGATGATCGTGTCCGGCGCATTCTGAATCTGCGGAATCAGACCCTGCTCCGGCGGATAGGCGTCGATCCAGCGTACAAGCTGCTTTGCCGTGAAGTCGCCGCGCTTGGAAGTGCCCAGCACCATGCTGCTGGTGCGATAGCTGTCCAAGTCGTTCACGATGTCGCGGGCCATCTTCGGCGAATCCTTCTTCACGTCGACGGTGTTGGCCAGCTCGAGACGCGACCAGTACGTGGACTCGGCGACGGCCGCACCACGCTGCTGCATGAGCTGTGCGACGTTGGCCGTGACGGCCGAATAGACCGGGCGATAGATGATGTGGAAGCCGAATCGTGTCTGGATGACCGGGCTGATCTCGCCGGGCTTCGTGGCGTTCAGCGCGGTCTCGAATTCGGGCGCCATCATACCCTTCGGGAATGCACCCAGCGAGCCGCCCTGTGCAGCGGAGCCCGGATCCTGGCTGTATCGCGTGGCGAGCGTCGCGAAGTTGCCGGCGTTCAATGCCTTGCGGAGCGAATCGGCACGCGTGCGGAGCTGCGCGACCTGCTGCGGCGTCGCACCCTTCTCCGGCACGCGAAACAGGATGTGGCTGGCGGCAAGCACTTCGCCGGCGTTGTAGCGGCTTTCGCCGTCGGTCGGCGCGGTCACGGCCCAGTTCTTCGAGACGACATCGAAGAACTTGCGTGCGCGCGCATTGGCGATCGGAGCCCAGAGTGCGGAGTCGAGCGCCTTCGAATCGTTGAGCGAATCACCGTTGGCGCCGGCCTTGCTCAGCAACTGGTAATTGACCCAGAGGTCAGCGACGACGCGGACAACATCCTTGCGGAGCGGCACCTTCGAGGCGCCGAGCAGCTCGGATAGCTTCTTGACCGTGAGTTCCTGTGTCCCTGCCTTGGCGACGGTGTCGGCGTGTGCGCTCAGCGCGCCGCTGTTGCAGCCTACCAGCTGGGCCATGGCGCCGACGGCGACCGCGGCAAGAGCAACTCTCTTCATTCGTCGTAACGGGATGCAGGTGAAGCTGCGACAGCCTGACGGGAATCAGCTGCGCAAGCGGGCGGTCAGCGACTCAGACTTCGCAGGGAACGGACAAGGCCTTCGAGTACCGTAGCACCGCCAAGGCGAGTGAGCTTGAGCGTGAGCGGTTGCGCGCGCCGCACCTCGGCCTGGAACTGCACTTCGTGGAATGCGGCACTGAGCCCCTTCATCCGGGGTACGGCGTTCGCGCGAAACGTAATACGCGCCTCGTCCCCTCGCACCAGCATCGCCTCGATTCCCAGCGTACCGCCCAGCAGTCGAAGTTGCGCCAGGTCGAAATAGGCGGAGGCCTGTGGCGGCAGGGGACCGAAGCGATCGCGGACCTCGGCGGCCAGTGCCTCGATGGCCGCGGCATCCGGGGCCTTCGTGAGCCGACGATAGATGTCGAGCTTCAAGTCCTGAAGCGGCACATAGTCGTCAGGAAGGAATGCGGGCACGTCCAGCGACACGTCTGACGGCTGCGGCGGCGGGGCGGCATCGCCGCGCTGGATGCGCGTGACCGTCTCCTCGAGGAGCCGCAGATACAGGTCGAAGCCGACGGCGTGCACAAAGCCGCTCTGCTCGGGGCCCAGCAGGTTGCCGGCGCCGCGCAGTTCCATGTCCTTCAGCGCGATGCGGTAGCCGCTGCCCAGCTCCGTGTTGTGCTCCAGCACACGAAGGCGGCGTTCCGCCTCCTCGTCGACGATGTCAGGCACCAGCAGGTAGCAATAGGCGCGGCGATGCGAGCGCCCCACCCGTCCGCGCAGCTGGTAGAGCTGCGCGAGCCCGAAGTGATCAGCGCGATCCACGAACATCGTGTTCGCGTTCGACACGTCCAACCCGCTCTCGACGATCATGGTGCTGACCAGGATGTCGGCGTCGCCGCGAACGAACTGGCGCATCACCTCCTCCAGCTGCCGCTCCTTCATCTGGCCGTGGCCGACCACGATGCGCGCCCGCGGCACGATGCGCTGCAGGTGATCGGCAACGGCGAGAATCGTCTCGACACGGTTGTGCACGAAGAAACACTGTCCACCACGATCGAGCTCGCGATTGACAGCTTCCTCGATCAGCGCGTCGTCATTGGGCTCGATGTAGGTCAGCACTGGACTGCGATCGCGCGGCGGCGTCTGCATCAGCGTCATGTCGCGCAGGCCGGCGAGCGACTGGTGCAGCGTGCGCGGAATGGGCGTGGCGGTCAGCGTCAACACATCCGTTTCCGTCTTCAGCTGCTTCAGTCGTTCCTTGTGCTTCACGCCGAACCGGTGCTCTTCGTCCACGATGATCAGGCCCAGATCACCGAACACCACATCCTCGCCCAGCAGGCGATGGGTACCGATGACGATGTCCACTTCCTTCCGCTTCAGCCGTTCGAGCGTCGCCGCCTGCTCCTTGCCCGTGCGGAACCGGCTCAACTCCTCGATCGTGACCGGGAAGTCGGCGAGGCGATCCCCGAACGTGCGCACATGCTGGTCGGCCAGGATAGTCGTCGGCACCAGCACGGCCACCTGCCGTCCGCTCTGCACCGCCTTGAACGCGGCGCGCACGGCAATCTCGGTCTTGCCGTAGCCCACGTCACCCACCAGCAGGCGGTCCATGGGGCGGCCGCCCTCCATGTCCTTCTTCACGTCGGTCGTGGCCCGGCGCTGATCGGGCGTGTCCTCAAACAGGAATCCGCTTTCGAGCTGCATCTGCCACGTGGTGTCCGGCACGTGCGCCGGTCGCGATGCGATGCGACGGCGCGCGTACAGGTCCAGCAGTTCATGGGTCATCTCGAGGATGGCCGCGCGCGTCTTGTCGCGCTGCTGGCTCCACTTGCGACCCCCGAGCTTGTGCAGCCGCGGCGGCGGCGCGTCGGCACTCACGTCGCCGGCGGCACGATAGCGCTCCACCTGATCGATACGATACAGCGGGACGTTCAACCGGTCGCCACCCTCGTACTCGATGACCGCGACCTCGACGCTGCTCTCACCCACAAACGTCGTGGAGAGACCGCGATAGATGCCGATGCCATGTTCGAGATGCACGACGTAATCGCCGCTTTTGAGCGCCGTGACCACGTCCAGCGCTGCACCGCCGGCGTACTTGCGGGCGCGACGGATGCGCCGCTCGCGACGGAAGATCTCGTGGTCGGTGAGGACGCGGAGTCCTTCGCGATTATCCTGCGACGGCAGCAAAAAGCCGGCGCCGAGCACGCCCAGCGCGAGCGTCGCACCACAGCGGCGCCCACGATCCTCGAGCAGTTCCTCGAGACGTTCCAGCTGCCCGCTGTTATCGCAGAGGATCAGCGTCGGCGTACCGCCGCTGACCAGCGTCCGCAGCGCGGCCATGTCGCGGCCCACGGCCTCGGGCGCGCGCAGCGGGAAGCCGACATCTATCTCGTCCGACGCGGGATCGACGATGCGGATCGTGCCGAAGCCGCGCAGCCGCCTGCGTGTCTCGTCGGGCGGCTCGAAGAGCTGCTCGCGGGGCGACGGATCCTCGCCACGACGACGTGCGACATCCACATGATGCAGCGCCTCGGTCCACGTGCGCTTCAGCTCCGGCTCGATGCTGGTGCCCAGCGGCTGCACCACGAGCGTGTCCGGCGGCAGCAGGTCGGCCAGTGTGACACGCTCGTACGCCGACTCGCCGTCGTGTGAGTCCGGAATGTCCACCGGCAGCACCAGCGCCACGCTCGCATCGCGCGTGCTGCGCTGCGTGAGCAGATCGAAGTGCCGCAGCTCGACGATCTCGTCGCCCCAGAACTCCAGGCGCACCGGCTCGGACATGCCGAAGCTGTAGATGTCGAAGATGCCGCCACGCACGCTGTACTGGCCCACATCCTCGACCATCGACACACGGTCGAAGCCGTGCGCATCCAGGTGCTCGGACAGCGCCTCGAGGCGCCACGCATCGCCCTTGTGCAGCTCCAGGCGTGCGCGACTCACGGCGCGCGCCAGCTGCGTGCGTTCCATCATGGCACGCGAAGTGGTCAGCAGCAGGCGCACGGCACCGCGCGACAGCTTCTCCAGCGTCTCGACACGTTCGCCGGCAACTTCCGTGTGCGGCTCAGTTTCGCCGAATCCCTCACGCGGCGGGTAGAGCGCGATGCCCTCCAGTTCCGCGAGTGCCGAGAGATCGGCGAGCCAGCGTTCCGCGTCGGGCAGCGCATCGGTGATCACGACGACCACGCGACCGGTCATGCGACGCGCGAGTGTCGCCACCAGCACCGCATCGCTGGAGCCGTGCAGGCCCGTAAGCGTCAGGACGCGATCACGGGCGGGAATCGTGTTGTAGACACGCGTGAACTGCGGCAGCCGTTCGAGTGCGTCGAGCAGGGTCGGAAGGCCCATCAGGCAGTTCGTGCGAGGGAATCCGTGCCAGCGGCGGCGCGGGTACGGAAGCGGCCCGAAAGCCACGCCTCCGCCAGCACCGCAAGAAGCGCCAACAACAGAAGAGGTGCCACCATGGGCCGCGATGCGCCCGATTGACGCACGCTGCGCAGAAACGCTGCAGCGTTCGTGTTGAGTTCCGCGCGATCCGTGCCGCCGAACCGCGAGGTCAGTTCAGCGACCGTGGCGCGGCCCAATAGCGGTTCGCCGGGATCGAGGCTGACACCCACGGCACCAACGATTTCTGTACCGCGCGTCCAGAAGTACAGACCGTCTTCCGCAGGCGCCGGCATCGAGCCGCCGCTCACCGGTCGTCGGAGCGTGCCCACGGCGCTGCGGAGTTCCGTCGCACCAGCCGGTGCGGTGATCGGATTCCCGGCCGTCGCATGGACGGCTACCGTCGTGCCCGATGCCAGGTTGCTGAGTGCATCGGCGAGCCATGGCACGAACGTGGCGCGCACCGGGAGCGTGGTGGCCGCAGGATTCAGCGGCGAGCCGACCAGCATCCACTTCGGGCCGCGGACCATCCACACGGAGACCCCGACGGTGGCGATCGTGTCGCCGATGGCGCCGGGCTGCGCGACGAGCGGATACCACTGCATCGCGCGCACGGCACTGTCGCCGCGTAATTCGCCGTGCAGGGTGCGCACCACCTGCGCACCGCGCTGCTCGGCTTCGAAGCGCCACGGAATGCCAAGGCGCGCCAGGTTCGCGTTCGCTGCGGCCAGACCGCCAGCATCGGAGGGAGGCAGGATCAACGCAGGCAGCGCGGTCACGGCAGCCGCGGGCGCGATGCTCACGGTGACGTCACCGCCGGCTCGCACGCGGCCACTCTCGCGCAGCGCGCTCACCGCCGCAGCAGCGTACTCGCCCGCCGACTCGCGGACCGCCGGGGCATTGCCCACCACGATCGGCACGATCGCATGATCGTCGGCGCCGACGCCTGAAGGTTCGATGCTGATCTCGAGCGCCTGCCAGCCCGTGCCGGCACCGACCAGCGGGATGCGCGCGGTGGCGATGGAGTCACCTGCGTTCCTGATGATCACACCGCGCGCCAGCGTATTGTCGCCGATCGCGATGCGGTAGGCAGTGGAGTCGCGCACGGCCTGCACCTGCAACTCGAGCGTGCCGCGCGGGGTCCACCACTGCGGCTGCGCGACAGCGGACAGGATCGCGCCGTTTGGTAGCGGCACCAGCGCAGGCACGAACACCTGGAGGCGGGCCGCGGTTGCGGGAAGATCGGTTCGCCACGAAGTACGCTGCCCATCAGTGATGATCGCCACCGCGCCGCCATCGCTGCCGGACGATTGCGTGAGCGCAATCGCGGTGCGGACCGCCGCATCGAGCTGCCCGGCGTGCGGCAGCGCGATCACGCGCGACAACGCAGCGTCGATGGCATCGGGGCCCGTGTACAGCGTGCCATCGGCCGTGATCAGCCACAGCCGCTCTGCCGCGGCCGATGCGGCGCGCAGGTCTCGCGCCGCGGCCGTGAGCCGGTCGAGCACGGGCGTGCCGCCGACCAGCGCCGTGGTGCTGAGCGAGTTGTCCAGCACGATGGCCAGGGCGCGGGGTGTCCCTTCACCGCGGGTCCACATCGGTCGTGCAGCGGCGAGTGCCAGCAGCACGATGATCAGAATGCGGAGCAGGAGCAGCCAGAGGTTCTTGGCCCGCACGTCGCGTGACGACTCACGTTCGGCGCTCTGCAGGTACCGGACGGCCGGAAATTCGACGCGCGAGCTGATGTTGCGACGCAGCAGGTGCAGCAGCACCGGGACGGCGGCGAGGACAGCGAGCGACAGCCAGAGTGGGGCGAGAAAGGCCACGTGTGCGCGTCAGCCCCGGACGGAGTCACGCGCGGCGAACGCGCGATGGAGTGGCATGCCGAACGGCTCGCTGGTGTCGCAAAGTGCGTAGCGCGCCCCCTGCTCCACGAAAAGCGTTTGCCAGTTGGTGATCGCCTGTTCGACGGCGGCATTGTAGGCAGCGCGGATCTCGCGTCCGCTGGCGGCGACCTCGACCCCGGTCTCGGAATCGATGAAGCGAGCGTCGGTGGCGGCGTCGAGCGACCGCTCGCCGGGATCCATGATGTGCATCACCAGCACGTCGTGGCCGGCGGCACGCAGCGCGCGCAGCCCGGGCGTGGCGGTGTCGCCGTCGATCAACAGGTCGGTGATGATGATGATGATGCCCGGCCGCCGGATCAGGTGCGACGCCTGCTGGAGCGCGAGGTCAAGACGCGAGTCACGACCGGCGCTGGGCTCGTGCATCGCGGCGACGAGGCGCTGAAAGTGCGCCGGCCGGGCGCGCGGCGGCACCACAGTGCGGATCTGGTCATCGAAACGCACGAGACCGACGGCGTCGCGCTGCTTGAGCAACAGCAGCGCCAAAGCCGCCGCAAGCTGCTCGGCATATACCTGCTTGGTGAGCTTCGCGCCGGCACTCTTCCACTGCATGGAGCGGCTCACGTCCAGCAGGATCACGGCGCGAAGGTTCGTCTCCTCCTCGAACTGCTTGACGACCCAGCGCTCCGTGCGCGCCGCAATCTTCCAGTCGATGTAGCGGAGATCGTCGCCGGGCTGGTACGGACGATGTTCGGCAAATTCGACACTGAATCCCTTGCGCGGCGACCGGTGTAATCCGGTCAGGAATCCGTCCACCAGCCAGCGAGCGCGCACTTCCAGGCCGCCCAGTGCGGTGAGCACGGCCGGATCGATCAGGTCGGGGCGGGTCTGATGGGCGAGGGACATTCGTTGAAAAATGACACGGACCGTCTGGAGTGACACAGAAGGCTACCGCACCCGGTCATGGAAGTCACATACCCCGCAAGCCGGTCGCACATTCGTGAACGACACAAGCAGGGCCGGCCCATCCTGCGGCACACCGGTCCAGTCACCCGTCCCGCCAGCCCACGAGCCGGATCGGCTCGATGAGTAGCATGTGGGGCACCGTGACTGACGCCAACCCGACAAAAATCAACTGAATGACCTTTGGTTCCAGCGGAACGTCACCACCCACGATCCACGCGACGGTGCCGAGACAAGCGACACCGAGCATCGGCGCGACGACGGCGCCGACGGCCAGACGTCGATCGGTGAACTGTACCCAGGCAACGGTGCGGAGTATGTGCCGCGCAGAGTACAGAAAGCCAGCCAGAAACAACACCGGAATCATCCACCAGAGCGCCACGACGATCAGCATCAACAGGACGTAGCCGAGCGAGAATACGAACCACGCGCGAGGAGTGTGCAAGCCAAATCTCTGCCGGGCGAACGCGCTATCAAGCGCGTCATGCGGAACGCCGACGAACGCGATCAGCACGGCGATACCGAGCAATTCAAACTGCGGAAGCATTCTCGGCAGCAACAATGACATCGCGACGCCACACATTGCGATGACAGCGAACACCGCACCCTGCACGCGGAGAGTGCGGCTCACGTCGATGCGCGCAGGACGGGCACGCCAGCAGAGCCAATGCGCACCAGCTGTCGCATGAACAAACCGACCGGGAGCGACGCGATGATGGCGGCGCAAGCAATCGCTGTGCCACGGTCACTCAGAAATCGGATCACCCGCGACGTATTTGTATCCCGAAACATCGACAAGAAGAGATCCGGCGCGCGCCCGGGGTGACTCCGGAGCACCTGCAGGAACAGGCGATCCATCGCACACCGATGCCACGGATCCGGTGAATGCCCCACATCGAACGCCCGACGGTGCAGCGATGCCGCCGCCGATTCCGCCCAGCGCTGGATTCTTTGGAACGCGTATCCCGTGCTTGCGCGCCCCGCACCACTCATCAATCCCACGCGCTGATAGCCGAACGCGCTAGGCGTGGACTCTCCCGTCAACCCCATCGGCAACACGCCGCACTCCTGCCGCAAGATTACGTAAGGGAAACCGCGGCACGCCGCGGCGAGCGCCAACCTCTGCGCATTGTCAAGCGACGCCGCCGACCGTGGGTACTGTGCGAACACCGTGTACTCGACCAGCGCCCGGGTCGGTGACAGCGGGAGCAGTTATGTGAACGCGATTCCACCATCGCCCGACACGTCAAAATCCATCAATTCGACCGTCGACGGATCGAAGACCCCCGAAGTACACTCAATTTCATGTCCGAGAAACGATTGCCAGAGCAGCGCGTCGGAGGAATTGACGACATCAGGAGGGCGCGTGTCGATGATCTGCCGCGCCGTGACTGACCCCGCCGCTGTCTCGAGCTTCCATCCACCGGCAATACGCACAGGAGCCCCGCGTATCGTGACACCGCACAACAGCTCCGTACCGCGCGCAGCCGCGATGCGCGACTTGGCGCAATCGTAAAAAGCACCCGGAGGCAACAATTGATATGGCATAACTCCACAATCCACGACCACCTGCGCAGGTCGCGATTGCACGCGCATCATGTGCCATGAGCGCGTGATCAGGTGTTGAAACGGGTGAGCAGCACCGCGCCAGAAGCACCAGGTGCGATCGTCGGTGTACGATTCGCGCTGCTCCAAGATCAGCCCACGCCCTTGCGGCATCGCGCGGGCCGCGAGTCGCACACCGAGGCTCAGGCCGGCGCACCCGCCGCCCAGAATCAGTACATCAGCATCAAGCGACACACGTCCATCCCATGCGCTCGCCATCAATCATCCACCCTAGCGCCTCGGCAATCACGACGCGTGCTCGGCCTCAGACTTCCGCAACGCGATGTTGAAGATCAGGACACCGAAGATTGCCTTCGAGATGATGTCGCAGACTGTATAACCGATCTGCACAGCAGTCGTCGCACTGCCGCCAGTGAATCCGATCATCGGAAACACGAACACGATCGGGTAGAAACACCACGACAGCACTGTGACCAGTCGGGCCGAACTCACCAGATTCCGGACCGAGGCAGGCTGCGTCGCGATCGACGATTTCAGTCCGACGAACAGATCAACCACGATCAGGGTGAATGGAATCATCGACAAGCTCCACCACAACCAGCGAGTACCGGAGTCGCCGGCAATTTCTCCCGGATAACCGAGCACGATCATCAACGCTGCCAACAGACCAAGCTTCGTACTTTTCGCAATCGTCTCAGCCCGGGTCAGTCGCATCACGAGGATCAACTCGATGAGCAGAAGCGGCACAGTCAGCAGCCAATCGACATACCGGTACGCATCATTGAACTTCACACCTGTGAGGCTCAACTGGCCATTGGTGACCGCATATGCGCTCTCCCAACTCGCAAAAATCCTGAGGTAGTGATAACACGCCACACCGGTCACGATACCAGTCAGCGTGAGTGCGGTTTTGTACGCCGGCGAGACCTGCGACCGACTGAGAAAGAAAAAGACGGTCGCCGCACCCATCACGGCAATCGCAAAGGAGAAAGCATTGTACACCAGCTCATACTGCGCAAACGTGATATTCACGGACAGTTGCCTTACCCAGACTTGATGTGAAAAAATCGTGCTCTGCACGCACTTGCAACATCCGGTAAGCGACAGACGCGTGGCAATTGTTTCCACCGCGCTCCGTGCTGCACTGCACGCCGAGATCATCTGCGCGATGTGATGTTCTGCCCCCGTGCTGTTCGTCTCGTCGTGGAACAGTGCTCGATGCGTCGCGTTCCATCAGTATGTTGCGTCGCGGATGCGTCGCGCGTTCCACAGGGTCAAATTGCGCACGCATCGAATGCCCGATCCCTGACAGCACGCTGCCAAACGCGCACTCGCAGGATCTGATGACGCGCAATCTGATACTGGCCGTTGTCAACGACGGCCACTCGGCGCGGGCTGCAGTCGTGAGCGATCGCTCGTTTTCGCGAAATCGAGGTGCGACGTGAACGGTTTTCGCATCACACCCGTTCACCAGCGACGTGCGCGGTATGACGAGGCTGTCCGGATACCGGTGGCGGCTCCATCATGATGCCTACCAGGACGAAGTATGCTGTTCTTGAATCAGCGCCAGCCGCACTGCTATGTGTTTGGTCAGCCTCGTTTTTGTTTTGCAGCCTTGTCCGACAATTGCAAACCTTCGTGACTTTGCTCGATGTCAGTCCTTGAATGTCGAATCGGGTCGGGACGGTTGAATGTGCCGGCAAGCCAGTCGTCGTCGAAATTAGCCAGCCACCTCGCGCCACGGTCGCGAGGTCGGTCGCACTCCCGACGTTGTCGACGACCGTCATCCGTGCCGCCTGCGGCGATATTCTGGCGGATTGGGGGCCACCCTGTTGTCAACCTGTGCTACATTTGCATTCTGTCGCGGCCTGTCCGCCCCTCGCTCCAGCCCCTGCCTCATGTCGTCGCTCGATCGCATCCGTAATTTCTGTATCGTCGCCCACATCGATCACGGCAAGTCGACGTTGGCTGATCGCCTGATTGAAATGACCGGCACGCTCCAGAAACGCGAAATGAAGAGCCAGGTGCTCGACACGCTGGATCTGGAACGCGAACGCGGCATCACGATCAAGCTGAACGCTGTCCGTATGACGTACACGTCGAAGGCCGGCGAAGCGTTCGAACTGAACCTGATCGACACACCCGGGCACGTGGACTTCACTTATGAAGTTTCACGCTCGCTGGCGGCCTGCGAAGGTGCGATCCTGGTGGTAGATGCCAGTCAGGGCATTCAGGCGCAAACGCTGTCGAATCTCTTTCTGGCGATGGACGCCGGCCTGGAGATCATTCCGGTTCTGAACAAGATCGACCTGCCGGGCGCCGAGCCGGAGCGCCGCCGACAGGAGGTCGTGGATCTCATCGGATGCCTGCCCGAAGACGTGTTGAGCGTCAGCGGCAAGGAAGGCACGGGTGTGCCGGAACTGCTGGAGATGATCGTGGCACGCGTGCCGGCGCCGAAAGGCAATCCGACGGGACCGCTGCGCGCCCTGATCTTCGATTCGTATTACGATAAATATCGCGGTGCCATTCCCAGCGTCCGCGTTGTGGACGGCGAGATCAAGAAGGGCATGAAAATCACGTTCGGCGCCAGCGACAATCAGTATGAGGTGGCCGAGGTCGGGTCGCTGCAGCTGCGCCAGGTACCGACGGAAAAGCTGCAGGCGGGCGAGGTGGGCTACGTGGTGGCGAGCGTGCGCAGCGTGAGCGAGACGCGCGCCGGCGACACGATCTTCGATGTGGTAAACCGCGCGCCGGAAGGGCTGCCGGGCTACAGGGAAGTGCGCAGCTTCGTCTTCGCCGGCATCTATCCCACGGACACGCAGCTGTACGAGCAGCTGCGCGACGCGCTGGAGAAAATGAAGCTGAATGATGCCTCGCTGCAATATTCGCCCGAGACATCCACGGCATTGGGCTTCGGCTTTCGCTGCGGATTTCTGGGCCTGCTGCACATGGAAATCGTGCAGGAACGACTAGAGCGCGAGTACAATCTTGATCTGGTCACGACGGTGCCGAGCGTGGAGTACCACGTCTACCGCGAGGACGGGTCGATGGAGCTGATCGAGAATCCGTCGCGCATGCCGCACGCGTCGACGATCAACCGTGTCGAGGAGCCGTACGTGAAGGCGCGCATCATGGCGCCGGTGGAATACATCGGCCCCATCATGACGTTGGGCACCGATCGGCGCGGCATCTACAAGAACATGTCGTACCTCGACACCAAGCGCGTCGAGTTCGACTGGGAATTTCCGCTCGGCGAGATCATTCTGGATTTCTTCGACAAGCTGAAGACGGTGAGCCGCGGCTACGCAAGTCTCGACTACGAAATGCTCGATTACCGCCCGAGCGAGCTGGTGAAGCTGGACATGCTGATCAATGGCGACCCGATCGACGCATTCAGCGTGATCATCCATCGCAACAAGAGCGAGGAGCAGGGCCGGAAGATTGCCGAAAAGTTGAAGGATCTGATTCCGCGCCAGCTGTTCGAGGTCGTGATTCAGGCAGCGATCGGCATGAAGATCGTCGCGCGCACGACCGTCAAGGCGTTGCGGAAGGATGTGCTGGCGAAGTGCTACGGCGGCGACATCAGCCGGAAGCGCAAGCTTCTGGAGAAGCAGAAGGAAGGCAAGAAGCGCATGAAGCAGGTGGGTGCAGTGGAGATTCCGCAGGAAGCCTTCCTCGCCGTGCTGCAGGTGGACTGACACATGGGCGACGCGAGACGCGTTGCCCCTGTGTCGCCATCGCTGGTCATCCAGACGTCCTTTCTGGGCGACGTGGTGCTGACCACGCCGCTGCTCACGTATCTCGCATCACTCGGACCGGTGGACGTCGTGACGACGCCTGCAGGGGGCGCACTGCTGGAGTCGCATCCGGCGGTGCGACGCGTGATCCGCTACGACAAGCGGGGCGCGAACAGTGGATGGCGCGGGCTTCGTGCACTGTCCGCGTCGTTGCGCGCCATGCACTACAGCGCGGCTTACATGGCACAGGGCTCGTGGCGCAGTGCCGCGCTGGCCCGGTTGGCCTGCATTCCGCGTCGCGTCGGCTTCGACACCTCGGCCGGATCGCTGCTGTACACATCGCAGGTGGTCTACCGAAGCGATTGGCATCATGCCGAGCGATTGTTCCGGCTGGCGGCTGACGATTTGCAGCAGGCACCGCCAGCTCCGTCGCTGTATCCGCGTGACGAGGATCGAGCGGCCGTCACTGCGCTGCTGGCGTCGGCACCGTTCGGCAACATGCCGTTCGTGGCCGTGGCACCGGGCAGCGTATGGGCCACGAAACGCTGGCCATTCTACGCCGCGCTGCCCGACATGCTGCCGGGCACGTATGGCATCGTCGTCGTGGGTGGCGCCGAGGATCGCGCGCTGGCGGCGGAAATTGCGGCTGCCGCACCATCGCGGGTGCTGGATGCCACGGGTCGACTATCGTTGCTTGCATCGGCGGAGCTGATTGGCCGCGCGGCGGGGCTGATCACAAACGATTCCCTGCCGCAGCACCTTGCCAGCGCGATGCAGGTGCCGACGGTGACCGTGTACGGACCGACGCTGCCCGCATTCGGGTTCGGACCACTGGCG